>NZ_SMKO01000271.1 GCF_004348685.1 Nonomuraea deserti
CCGTGTTGAGGACGCTGGTCAAGCAGGGTGGCACGGCCGCGCAGGCCGCCCTGATGCACAAGCTCGTCTCGATGCCCGACGAGGAGCGCGAGCGGCTGGTCGACGACTTCTGGACCGAGGTCGGCGAAGGCCTCGACGTGCCGTCCGGCTTCGTCGAACGCCTGCGCACGATGCGGCCGCGGCTGCCGGAGGACCCCGCCGCCGCCCAGCTCGAAGCCTGGATCGAGCTGGCCGACCTGGTCCAGGACGAGGAGTTCCGCGGCGCGGTCCGCTCCTACCTCCAGGACACGTACGGCACGTTCCCTGGACGCCGCGTGGCCGTCGCACCGGTGTGGGACTTCATCCACAAGGAGGGGGCGAAGATCGGGGAGGAGATCCTGGAGGCGTACCGTTCCGGCCTGGCGGCGGACTCGCCACGGGCACGAGAGCTGGTCGTCCGCATGTCCGACGCCTCCGCCGAGGCCTCCGGCGGGCAGGCCACGACCGAGTCGCGTGACCGGCTGGCCAGGGCCTTCCTGCTCGTCGAGGAGCTCCGGCGCGAGGACACCGAGGAGGAGGCACGGTACGACGCCACTCATGGCAGATACCTGTCCCTCGTGTCCCTCATCAACGAGATCCCGCCCAGCACGGGCGAGGACGATCCGGCGCTCTTCGCGTGGATCGCATCGGCCCTTCGCGCCTCGACCCGGCAGGAAGCGTGACCCGCGGAGCGACAGGAGCCTTCCGGGAGTGGCTGGGCGCGGGGCGGCTCAGCCTACGCCGACGGTCTGCCGTTCAGGCTCGATGACGGCGACGATGCGCTCCTCTTCCCGGGGGTAGGGCCGGCCGACGTACTTCGTGGAGATCCGGTCGATGATCTCCCACGCCGCGTCGCCTTCGAGCCACTCGACGACCCGGCCGCGCACGATGACGGGCTCGAACGGGTTGTCGGCGGGCGCCAGGGAGAGCGCCACCCGCGGGTCGCGGCGCAGGTTGCGGGCCTTGCGCGAGTCGGGCCCTGTGAGGAAGACGATGTGGTCGCCGTGTGTGCCGACCCAGAGCGGGACGGTGTGGGGCGAGCCGTCCGGCAGGACGGTGGCGAGGTGGGCCAGCGAGGTGCCGTCGAGGACGCGGCGCACGTCAGGGTTGAGCATCTTCTTCTCCTAGCGGGACTCGTGGTCGGCGGGGCGCTCGACCTCGTAGTGGAGATGGGTGACGCCCGGCGCCGGGACGGCTTCGACCAGGCGGAGGCGTACGTGCTCGGGCAGCGACCGGAAGAAGGGGCGGCCGCCGCCGAGCAGGATCGGCACCTGGTGGAGGATCACCTCGTCGACCAGCCCCTCCGTCAGGGCCTCGGTCGCGACGCCGCCTCCCATGAGGCCGACGTCCTTGCCGCCGGCGGCCTCGCGGGCCGCCGCGACCGCGTCCCCGATGCCGGTGGTGATCAGGGTCTGCCGCTCGGTCACCTCCGGCGCCGCCCGGTGGCTGAGGAGGAACAGCCGGGCCGCGGGGTGCGGGCTGCCGCCGCCGAAACGGTCGGAGTCCTCATACGTGTTGCGGCCCGCCACGATCGCGCCCACGCGGCCGGCGAGGGCGTCGAAGATCCGGGCGCTGGGCCCGCTCAGCCGGAACCCGTCGAACACCTGGCTGGGCGTGTCGCCGTCGAAGTACCAGTCGAAGAGCATCGTTCCCGCGCCCAGGCCGCGCCCGGGGCCCGGGTCGCGCCCGGTGATGTAGCCGTCGACCGACACCGCGTGGGCGGTGATGACCTTGCTCATCTGCGTGCTCCGTTCGGGGTTCCTTGAAGAGACGCCACGACCGTAACACGTGGAGTTCCCTAAGGGAACTCCAATTGCTAGACTGATGCCATGCAACGCACGAAATTTGGGGAAATGGCGTGCTCGATCGCGCGCACGCTCGACGTCATCGGTGAGCCCTGGTCGCCGCTCATCCTGCGTGACGTGTGGGTCGGGTTCACCCGGTTCGAGCAGATCCAGGCGGACCTCGGCATCTCGCGCAAGGTCCTCACCGAGCGGCTCAGCCACCTCGTCGAGTGCGGCGTGATCGAGCGCCGGCCCTACGACCGGCGCCCACGGTACGAGTACGTCCTGACGGAGAAGGGCATCGAGCTCGTCGACCTGCTCATGGTCATGGTCGGCTGGGCGGACAAGTGGCTCGCGGGCGAGGACGGGCCGCCCGTGCTCTACCGCCATCACGCGTGCGGTGAGGTCAGCCGTGTCGACCTGCGCTGCGCCCACTGCGGCGAGCCCATGCACGCCGGCGACATCGATCTGCTGCCCGGCCCGGGCGCCGCCGTCTGAGGCCCGCCACGGCCGGCGCCCGCCATCACGCCTTGGAGCCCCGGAAAGGCCGCCGAGCGTGCCGGTCGCGGTTACCAGCCAAGTTCGCCGTCGTCCTCCTGGAAAGTGCCGGTGGGGCCGTCATTGCCGATGGCGGCCGTCAGGACGATGTTCCGCGCGCTGATCTCGACCGGGCGACCCTGGCTGTTGTGGTGACCGCCCATCTCGGTCGCGGTGTAGCCCGGCTCGACCGCGTTGAACTTGACCTCGGGCACCGCTCTGGCGTACTGGACGGTGAGCATGGAGACGGCCGCCTTGCTCGCGCCGTAGACGATCGCGGAGACGTGCGACGCGGGGCGGGCCGGATCGTGGTTGGCCGCAAAGGAGCCGAGCGCGCTGGAGACGTTGACGACGACCGGGTTCGCGGACCTCTTCAGCAGGGGCAGCGCCGCCTCCGTGACGCGGACGATCGGGACGGCGTTGGCGTCGAAGACCTTCAGCGCGTCCGGGCCGTTGAGGGCGAGCATGGCGATGCCGGCGTTGTTGACGAGCACGTCGAGGCCGCCGTCGCCCTCGATCTGGGCGAAAGCCGCGGCGACGGAGCCGTCGTCCGTGACGTCGAGCTGAACGAAACGGGCGCCGAGCTCCTCCGCCGCCGCACATCCCGGTCGTCGTGCACGACGCCAGCTGGACGCTCGTCCTCGCCAACGCACCTTACGACGCGCTCATGGGCGAGACGTCCACCCGGCACGGAATCCAACGCAACGCCGTCTGGCGTAACCTGCTCGGACCGGGCGCCCGCACCGTGCACACCGCACAAGAGCAGGCCGACCACGAAGCGCGGCTCGTCGCCGACCTGCGTCTGACCGCTTCCCGCTATCCCGCCGACCGAGCGCTCCGGCGGCTCATCAGCGAGCTCGCGGACAAGAGCCCGCGCTTCGCCGAACTCTGGGACTCCGACGCCCCGGCGCCGTCAGTCGCCGAGGATCCTGGGGGTCCACCGGCGTACGGCCTCCGCCGCGTCCTCCGTCAGGTACTGGAGCAGGCTGTCGTCGGGAGCTCCTGACGGGCCGATCACCACGCCCGCCCCGTGCGAGGGGCCGGTGCCGGCGGCCAGGACGGCGGCCGCGGCCTCCGCCGCCGGGCGGGTGACCCACTCCTGGATCTGGTCCCAGAGCGGTCGCATCTGCGGCGGCAGGATGTCGATCGTCATCTGCGCCGCGTTGGGCGTCGCGGCGGGTCCCGGGTCGACGGCCACGACCTGCACGCCCTGGCCGTCCAGCCGCCTGGCGAGGTCCATCGTGTAGGCGAGGTGGGCGAGCTTCGCCCGGCCCGTCGCGGCCATGCCGTAGTAGGGCCCCGGCGGCTCCGCCTCCTCGAACGCCGGCACCGCCGCCATGATGGCGGAGGAGGTCACGTTCACGATGCGGCTGGGCGCGCCGGCTTTGAGCGCGTCCAGAAGGGCCTCGGTCAGCACGTACGGCGACAGGTGGTTGAGCATCACGCTCGCCTCGATGCCGTCGGCGCCCTCCCGGCGCTGGGTCCACATGCCGCCCACGTTGTTGACCAGCAGGTGCAGGGGCCCCTCCGCGGCCAGCCGATCCGCGAGCGCGCGGGTGCCGGACAGGGAGGAGAGGTCGGCGCGGAGGAAACGGCCCGCGGCGCGCCCCGCGGCCTCCTCCAGCCGGGCCGTCGCGGCGGCGCCGCGTTCGGCGTCGCGGCCCACGACGGTGACGTCCCAGCCCTGTGCCGCCAGCCCCGCTGCGGTCTCCAGGCCGATCCCGCCGGTTCCCGCGGTCACAACCGCCTTGCGGGCATGCTCAGACATACGTCATCCATTCAGAGAAGGAGAGGTGAACGAGTGCCGCCGGTGAGGTCGCGGGCCGGAGGGCTCCGCGCCGCGGCGCCTGTCCAGGACACACCGGTCACCGGTGGAAAGGAAGGTCCGATGTGGCAGACCGCCATGTCGCAGCGGCATAGCCGCACGTGAAAGACTGCGCGCGTGGCTGATATGGAGATTCGCCAGTTGCGTTACTTCATCGCCGTGGCCGAGGAACACAACTTCACCAGGGCCGCCGCGCGGCTCGCCATGACCCAGCCCGCGCTCTCGCGCGCCATCCGCGCCCTGGAGCGCGACGTCGGCGCCCGGCTGCTCGTCCGCGCCCCTGGCGACGTGAGCCTGACCCCTGCGGGCGAGGTCCTGCTGGGCGAGGCCAGGACCCTGGTCGCCCAGGCCGGACATGCCCTGTCGCGGGCCCGCAGGGCCGCGGGGACGCAGGCCCCGCTGACGGTGACCGGGCCGGGGTGCGACGCCTCGCTGCTGAACGAACTCGTGCGGTCGTACAACGAGACCGAACCGCAGATGCCCGGCCAGGCGGTGGTCGGCAACGCCGGTGACCAGTTCGACCGGCTGCGCTCCGGCGCGGCCGATGTCGCGCTGCTGCGCGCGTCGCTCGACGACGAGACGCTGGAGAGCGTGGTCCTGCTCATGGAGCAGGTTCACGTGCTGCTCGCGGAGTCGCATCCGCTGGCGGGCCGGGAGTCGATCGCTACGGCGGACCTGGCCGACGAGCCCGTGGTGCGCTGGCAGGGCGACAACCTCCAGCACATGGCCTCCGAGCTCTGGCCGGACGGCCTTCCAGGGCGTCCTGGGCCGGAGGTGAGCGACGGCCTCCAGATGCTGGCGGTGGTCCGGCTGGGGCAGGCCGTCGTCCTGAGCACGCCCCGGGCGGCGGCGGCGACGGGATCGGCGGACGTCAGGGCCGTCCGTCTCAGCGACGGGCCGCCGGTGCCGCTGCGCCTGGCCTGGCTCCGCGACCACTCCCGGGTGCGGTCCGTACGCCGGTTCGCCCACCACAGCCTGGCCGTCTGCGCGAGCAGGGACGGGCAGGCGGCTAGGGACCGGGCGCGACGGCAGCCAGACGCGGGGCGAGCCGCCCGGCCATGAGGCGAACGTGTCCGGGACCGGCGCCCCGCGCTGTTCTGGGAGCACCTCGGCAACGCCGCCGTACGCCGGGGCGGTGGAAGCTGGTCCGCGAGCACGCGGGGCCATGGGAGCTCTACGACATGGACGCCGACCGCTCCGAGCCGGCCGATCTCGCCGGACACCGCCCCGGCCTGGTCGCCGAGCTGGCCACCGCGTACCAGCGCTGGGCGCGGCGGGTCGGCGTCATACCTCGCGAAGGGGCGGGTTGACGGCCGGGTCGCGGTGGCGTCCCCGGGCGAGGACGAGCAGCATCACCACGCAGAGCACGGCGACCACGGCGGCGAACCACTGCACGGCGACGAGGAGTCCGGCCACGGTGGCGAGGAAGCCGACACCGATGACCGGAAAGCCGGAGCCGAGGTAGAGGATCACGTAAAAGCTGGACAGCACGTCGGCGTGGCGACCGGCGGGGGCGGCCTGGTTGACCGCGGTGAGACCGCCGAGGAACACGAGTCCCTGGCCGGTGCCGCCGATCACCGTCGCGGCGAGCAGCAGTGTCAGCGAGGAGGAGGCGCCGGCGAGGGCCAGCAGCGCCAGTCCCGCGGCCAGGAGCGGGAGGCCTCCCAGTTCCAGGATCCTGGCCCGCCTGCCGTAGCCGAGGAGCTGGGCGAGCGCGGAGCAGAGCAGCATCAGGGCCACGGCCGCGCCGCCCAGGAACAGGTTGTCGCTGCCGGAGAGAGTGGCGACGTAGGTGGGGACGAGGGCGAGGAAGAGCCCGACCACGGTGAACGCGAGGAAGCTCGCCGTCCCGCTGGTCGCGAATGTGGCCCGCATCGCGGCGGGGATGCCGGGGCGACGGGGGCGCCACCGGGTCCTGGAGGATGCCGCGGGCAGCGCCGCGATGGCGGCCGCCGCGGGGACCAGCAGCACGAGCTCCACCACGAACGGCAGGACGTGCGGTGCCGGGGCGTACTCCGCGAGCAGCCCGGCCAGCAAGGGCCCGAGGCCGAGTCCGCTCGCGGAGGTCACGGTCGAGACCAGCGCCGCCTTGCGGCGGTCGCCGGTGGGCTCAAGCTCTGTCAGCGCCGCGGTCAACGCCCCTGAGGCCGCGCCGACTGCCAGGCCCTGCACCACGCGAGCGGCGAACAGCCATTCGGTGCCCGCGGCCAGGGCGAAGATCAGCGAGCCCAGCGCGGCCAGTGCCACCGCGGGCAGCAGCACGCTGCGGCGGCCGACCGCGTCCGACAGCGGGCCGGCCACCAGCAGGGAGGGGATCAGCACGGCCATGTAGGCGGCGAAGATCAGCGTGACGACCAGCGGCGAGAACCCGAACTGCGCCTCGTAGCCTCGGTACAGCGGCGTCGGCAGGTTCGTGCCGGTCAGCAGGATCAGCAGCGCGTACGCCGTGGCCCAGAACCTCCAACGCCCTTTCACCGCGGGCTGCCCGGCAGGGGCCCCGTCCGCCGAGCCGGAATGCCCGGCCTGGTGGTGCTGGCCCGATGGCCGGCGCACGGCGGCGGCACGATTGAGCGGCATTCATTCCTCCTCACCTCATGTTCGATGTTTCCGAACATAACAGATGTTCGGAAAAGGTGAACATGGGGGTTACCATGGAGGCATGGCAAGCCGTACCGCGACCGCGCTTGTGCACCCCGACCGCGATCACCTGCGTTTCACCGCCGTGCTGGCCGCCCTGAGCGATCCGGTACGGCTGGCGATCGTCGCCCGCCTCTCCGACGTCGAACCCGACGGCGAGCTGGCATGCACGACGTTCGCCCTGCCGGTCAGCAAGTCCACCCAGAGCGGCCACTTCAAGGTCCTGCGGGAATCCGGGGTGATCCGTCAACGCGACGACGGGACCCGGCGGCTCAACCGGCTACGCCGCGACGACCTCGACGCCCGCTTCCCAGGCCTGCTCGACCTCGCCATCCCGCAGGGCCGCGAAGTGGTCGCCGGTTGGGGGCGAGGATCGAGCTAGCGCTCAGCTCCGTCACCTGTCAGCGCCGCGTCGCCGTAGCCCCAGGCCGGCAACGGGGTGACGTCGAACAGCCGCCGGTCCAGCGCCCCTCTCGCGATCAGCGGCATTCCGACGGGATCACGTACAGATGCCCGTCACGCACCTGGCTCGCGAAGCTCACTTGCCTGCCGGGACCAGGTTCCACCCTGTGAGCCTTGCCGGCGATCACGACCCGGTCACCCGTGATCAGTGTCACCCCGTTCAGCTGTTCCGCGGTTGCCTGTGGCGCCGTGACGCTGGCCGTTCCCGCCAGGAGAACCGCGAGAACCGATCTGCTCAAGATCATGACTTGCCTCGTTCGGTCACGCCGGGGAAGTCATCGGTCCACCCGGTGGTCAGCTTGAAGAAGTGCTCGCCGTTGGCGCCGGCCACCCCTCCGCCGACGGTGGGGAGGCGGTTGGCGCGCACCACCCGGGAGGTCTCGGGATCGACGACCAGCCTGATCTCCTGGTCACCGTCGGGAACCATCAGCTCCTCCCCGCCCTCGACCGTGCCCACCCGCTGCACGTCCGGCACTGTGGCGAGCGCCCGGAACGCCGCGGAACGCACCTTCGCCGGCGCGGGCAGCTCGGCGATCAGCGAGAGCAGCGGGAAGAAGGCGGGGTCGTGATGGTCGACGGCTGTCGGGATCATCTCGGTGACCCGCTGCTTCAACGCCTCGGGGTCGGTCGGCAACGCCTCGATGTCCTGGATGCTGAGCTCGCCCTGTCCGGGCGCGAGCCAGAACCTGGCCGACGGCGCCTTGCCCACAACCGACCGGTCGCGGCCCGGCACAGGTCGCATCCACCGCTGCCCGTCCCGCGTGGTCCAGCTCTCGGTGAACAGCCCGCCGTCGTCCTTCTCCTTCCTGACGTGCCAGTAGGCCCCGGAGCCTAGCGGCGTGCGTTCCGCGCTGGCGGCGGCCACGAGCAGGATGTTCTGGGCGGAGACCGGTGGCAGGGCGTCACCGGTGGCCGGTGGCTTGACGGGCGCGGCCGGACTCGTGGCGATCACGACGGCGGCCGCGGCCGCAACCGCGACGACGCCCGCGAGGCGCAGCTTCACGGGGAGCCGGAACCGTCGTGGCTCCGGCGTGCGGGCCATCACGGTCAGCAGCCGCTCCCGAGCCCCGTTCAAGGCATCCGGTTCGCTCTCCCCCACCTCCGAGCGCAGGTGCTTGATCAGGTCAAAGTCGTTCACGGTGGTCCTCACTCATCTCGACCGGATTGACGCCGCCCAGAGCGTGCGCGACCTTGCGGCGGGCGCGCGACAGGCGCGAGCGGACCGTCCCGATGGGCACCCGCAACGCCCGGGCCGTCTCCTCGTACGTCAGATCGCCCCACGCGATCAGCAGCAGCACGTCTCGCTCACCGCGGCCGAGTTTCGCCAGCGCGGCGGCGAGGCGTTGCCGGGTGGCCGACGCGGAGACCCGGGCGGCCACCCCCTCGTCGAACGCGGCTGTCACCGGATCCTCACCCGTGCGGGCCATGGCCCGGTAAGCGCGTGCTTCGGCACGCCGGTGCAGGCCGATGACGTTCGTGATGATGCCGTACAGCCAGGGCAACGCCTCCGCACGGGCTGATTCGTAGCGGTGACGCGTCTCGAAGGCCCTGGTGAACGCCTCGGCCAGCACATCCTCGGCGTGTTCGGGGCCAAGGCGCCGCACGGCGTAGCGGTGCAGCACGGCGGCGTGCCGATCGAAGAGCACCGCGAAGCACTCCGGTGTGCGCAGCGACGCTTCGATGATGGCGGAGTCGTCCCTGGGATCCGCCTGCCGCGCTCGACCGTGAGTCGAGGTCGGACAGCCGCCAGGGGATGGAGGGTCCTTCAAGTCGAGCTTCCGTTCTGCGGTGGTTGTCACGACTGTCTTTATCCGCAGGACCTCTCGAAGTTCCCCGTGGGCGTTCCGGAGACTCAGACGGGGCACGTCGCCGGAATCTCGGTCGACAAGCCATGCCTGCCTGGCCTATACCTGTCCGTCATGACCACGCTCTTCCACACGCTGCCCTCGACGTCTCCCGCCCGCCGGCTGGGTGACCGGCAGCAGCAGCCGTGCCGACCGTGGAGGCCGATTCCCGTTCCGGCATGACGGCCGCCCTGGTCGCGGGGCTCCTCGCCGGATATGGCATCGCCATTCCCGTGGGCGCCGTCGCGACCTACCTGGTGGCCCTCAGCGCCCGGACCTCCCTGAGGACCGGCGTCTGCGCCGCGTTGGGTGTCGCGACCGCGGACGGGCTCTATGCGCTGATCGCGGTGATCGGCGGCTCCGCGCTCACCGGCGTCATCGAGCCGATCATGCTCCCCCTGCGTCTGGCGTCAGCCGTGATCCTGATCGTCCTGGCCGTCCACGGCGGTGTCACGGCGATCAGCCGTCACGCCAGGCGGCAGGCGGCATCACCGATCGACCCGGCCGTGCCCACCCCGCTCCGGGCCTACCTGGGGTTGCTGGGGCTCACCATGATGAACCCCATGACGGTGATCTACTTCACCGCGCTCGTGCTGGGCAGCCGAACGGTGCCGCATCCCCTGGAGCAGGCGGTGTTCGTCCTCGCCGCCTTCGTCGCATCGGCCAGCTGGCAACTGCTGCTGGCCGGCGGGGGCACGCTGCTCGGGAAGACGCTGACCGGCAGCCGAGGGCGGCTCGTCACCGCTCTCGCCAGCAGCGCCCTGATCGCCGTACTCGCCGTCCACCTGCTCCTCTCCGCTCCCTGACCGGGGGCTCCTCTGCGGCAGGCATCTCACGTGTACGCGACCGATAGGGTCAGCCAGGGCTGTTTCGCTGCGAAAGGGAAGAACCTGCCGTGAACGTGGGCGTCGTCGGGCAGGCTGCGGGGTTGTTCGCGGTCACGAACATCGACGACATCCTGATTCTGGCGCTGTTCTTCGCCCGGGGCGCCGGGCACCGGGGGGCGGCGGCGCGCGTGGTGGCCGGCCAGTACCTCGGGTTCCTGGCCATCCTCGTCGTGGCCGCGGCCGCGGCCGTCGGCGCCACGTTCCTGCCCGAGCCGGTGCTGCCCTACCTGGGGTTGCTCCCGCTCGTCCTGGGACTCAAAGCCGCCTGGCAGGCGTGGCAGGACCACCGCAACGGTGGTGGGGAGGAGCGCGCGGAAGGGCACGCCGGCGGTCCGAAGGTGCTGGAGGTCGCCGCGGTCACCTTCGCCAACGGCGGCGACAACATCGGTGTCTACGTCCCGGTGTTCGCCACCGCCGGCGTCGGCTCGATGAGTGTTCACATCGCCGTCTTCCTGGCTCTGGTGGCCGTGTGGTGCGTCGCGGGACGATTCTTCGCCACCCGCCCGGTCATCGCTCGCGCGTTGAGCCGGTGGGGCCACCTCCTGCTGCCGATCGTGCTGATCGGCCTCGGGGCGCTCATTCTCGTGGAGGGCGGTGCCGGGACTAGCCGGCGACCTGCGTGGTGACGCGCTGGATGGCCTTGACGGCGGCATCGGGCTGGTCCTCGTAGATGTAGTGCCCGCTCCTGGCGGCGGTGCTCAGTTTGCCGGCGCTGGAGATGGCGAGCCACTTGCGCTGGCCCGCGGCC
>NZ_SMKO01000272.1 GCF_004348685.1 Nonomuraea deserti
GCCCTCCCCCAGCAGGCGAACGATGGTGTATGGGCCGATGTGCTGGGGTTCGTGACTCACAGTGGGTCATTGTTACTGGAGATCCTTGGTGACCGGTAGCAGATCGCTTGATTCCGGGGGCCCACGGAGCGTGATGATGATCAAGCCGACGAGCCCTGCCACAACACTGGGACCGAAATGCCCGAGATGCCCATTTTACGAAGAACGCTGAATATCGAGCGAGGAAGCAAATTCGGAGCACCAGATCGGCTAATTAGACCGTGCCATTCCGCCGATGATCTTGCTCGCGACACACAGTCTGACCTGCGGAAATATCGCCCGTTCGGCGCCCGTTATCGAATCGCATTCTAGGCGTGAACGATCTGACACAGCCGCATCACGATCACCATGACGCATGGTCAAATTTCCCTCATCCTCTGTTATGGTCCCTTCCTGCCCGAAAATTTGGGACACCCTTTACCCGAGGAGGATCATGCGGAGCGCCCGAAGGATCATCGCCATCAGCACCGCTCTGGCGGCGGCCACCGCTCCCCTGCTGGCTGTTGCGTCCCCTGCAGCCGCCGCGCAGCCCGCGACGACGGCCATCCAGCAGAACCTGCCGCTGGACGACGTGCTTCCCATCCAGGGACTCAACCCTCTGGCACAGTTGAAGCGCGTCAAGCAGCTGCTGAAGAGCGGCTACGTACCGCAGGCGCTGAGCGTGACGAACGCGGCGAACCCCCAGTACGCGTCTCTCTGGGTCAAGGACGTCACCCGCAAGGTCAACGTCCTGCAGGGCCTGACGGCCATCGACCTGCAGAAGCGCATCACCGAGCAGCTGAAGCTGGGCTACGTGCCCACCATCATCAGCGGCACCGGCTCGGGCCCTGGCGCCATTTTCGCGGCGGTCTTCGAGAAGAAGTCTTCCGCCAAGGCCGAGGCCAAGTTCAACATGACCGCTGAGGTCTTCCAGAAGCTCAACGCCCAGCTCGGCGGCGCCGGCCTCAGCCTCGCCTCGGTCGACGTCTACGGCACCGTCGAGAAGCCGCTCTACGCGGCCGTCTGGGTCGCCGGCGCCGCCACCGGAGCCGTCAAGGTGAGCCTCGGCCAGACCGTGGAGGAGCGCGGCAAGGCGCTCCTGGCCATGGCCAAGCAGGGCCTGCGCCCCGTCCTCATGGCCATCGAGCCCGGTCAGCTCTACACCACCGTGTGGAGCAAGGGCAGCACGGCCGGCCTGAAGGAGCACCTGAACCTGTCCCGCGTGACCTACACCCTGCAGAACACCAAGATGAAGGCCCTGGGCTACAAGCCGGTGGTCCTGGACACCGCGGGCAACACCTTCGCCGCGATCTGGAGCAAGGGCTGACAGCTCGTAAGAGCCGAGGATCCCGGTGAAGCCGCGGCCATCGTGATCCTCCGCGCGCGCCGGACGCCACCTCGCCGGAGCCCGACCTGCCGATCGCGTGTGACCGGCAGCGTACGGGACGGGCGGGGTGCGGCGCGCCGACCCCCCGACGCCGCGGCGGCCATCCCCCTCCCCCGGCGATCAGGGACGTCCTTTCTCTGATCGCCGGGCGGGCCGCCTCCGCGCGGCCCTCTTCTCGAAGCGCTCATGACCCGGCAGGACGCAGGGCCGACAGCAGGAGCGGCCACTGCCGGCAGACGATCTCACGGTCGGACGCGGCCCAGGCGACGGCCGCCCTCGCGTGCCGGCGGCGGGCAGGCGGGAGACCGGGGTCGGCGGCGTTCGCCGTCTCGGCTTCGACGATGTGTCCCTGCCTGCGCACCATCGCCTCGAGCAGCCGCTCGGCCTCGCCGCCGCCGTACCCGTCGCGCAGCTCGCGCAGGTGCCTGGCCTGCTCGGCGATCGGCACGTCGCCCCGCGCCTGGACGCACCACGTCCAGGCCATGTACGCCAGGTCGTCCAGCCGGTCACCGGGACGGCACGACGACCAGTCGATGAAGGCGGCCGGCAGTCCGTCGCGGAAGATGGTGTTGAACGGCCCGGGATCACCGTGCAGGACGCATTCTCGACCGGCCGCCAGGGCGTGTCCGGCGGTCGCCTCGTGCAGCTCGCTCAGCATCCGGCCGCCGCGCGCGTACGCCCCTGGAGCCCGCTGGCTGGGGTGGTCGGTGGTCGCGCCGGGGATGTAACCGAGCACGTCACGCCCCCGCTCGTCGACGCCGAGGTGGCGCGGCGCGTAGGGGTAGCCGGCGGACTCCAGGTGGTTCAGCAGCCTGGCGGCGAACGCGGCGTTGGAATCCCTGGCGCGCCGGACGGTGTCGCCCACCCGGACGACTTCGAGGGCGTTGTTGCCGCCGCTGAGCGGTTCTTCCGTCATGGTGCGTGACCTGCCCTACGGCTCATCTGAGGTGGCCGCCCTGGCCGACGTCTCCACCAGCGAGACGAAGCGTTCGTAGAGGGCGACGGAGGCGGCGGGCTTGCCGCCGAGGTGATCGTGCATGGCTCAGTGGCGTTCCGTGGCTCCCAGCGCGCGCATGAGGTGGTCGGCGAGGGCTTCGAGGTAGCCGGGCTCGATGGGCGCCCGGCGCACGTTGAGCCGCCAGTGGATGGGGGCGGCGATCAGGTCGAGGGCGAGTTCGAGGTTCAGGCCGGCGGGGAGCTCACCGCGTTCGACCGCGCGGTGCAGGGCGGCCGAGGCGAGTTGCCGCCGGGGGGTGCCGATGGTGGCCTGGATCGCTTCGGCCAGTGCGGGGTTGCGGGCGGCTTCGGCGGTCAGGTCGGGCAGGATGAGGACGAACCGCGGGTGGGTCAGCCAGTCGTGGACGGCGCCCAGGCCGGCGATCAGGTCGCCGCGTAGCGATCCGGTGTCGGGAAACTCGGCCAGCGGCACGCTCATCTGCGACAGCACCGCGAGCACCATGTCCTGCTTGCACGGCCAGCGCCGGTAGAGCGCGCTCTTGCCCACGCCCGCGCGCCGGGCCACCCCCTCCATGGACAGCCGCCCGTAGCCGCGCTCGGCCAGCTCGTCCAGCACGGCCTCGGTGATCGCGGAGGTGATATGCGGCTGGAGAACGGCCGCACCGGTCGGTGGGCGGCGAGTACGTCCGGTCATGCCCGCAGCATACATGTGGACGATACGGTACCGTCCCGTCCTATGATGAACGGGACGGCACCGTATCGTCCATTCGGCTATCCCGGGGAGGGACCCATGACCACCGCGCGCGACCTCATCGCAGAAGCGCTCAGGCGCCTGCTCGCCAAAGACATGATCGGCTACGCCGGGCTCTGGGCCGTCGACGGGGTCATCGAGTTCCCGTTCGCACCGCAGGGCTACCCCGCCCGGCTGGACGGCCGGGCCGCCGTCGAGGACTACCTGCGCGGCTATCCCGACCTGCTGGACGTCAAGGAGATCACCGAGCAGGTGGTCCACGAGACGGCGGATCCAGCCGTCGCCGTCGCGGAGTTCGAGATCGCGGGGGTGGTGGTGGCCACCGGCCAGCCGTACACGATGCGCTACGTCACGGTCGTCACCGCACGCGACGGCGAGATCGTGCACTGCCGCGACTACTGGAGCCCGCTGGCCGCGGCCGAGGCGATGGGCGGGCTCGACGCGATGACGGCCGCCTTCACCGGCGGGAGCGCGGGCGCGTGAGCGTGCTGGTCATCGGCGGCACCGGCACCACCGGCAGCCGGGTCGCCGCCCAGTCGGGTGAGCAGGGCGCCGCCGTACGAATCGCCACGCGGTCACCGGCCGTCGGAAACCCCGCTCACGTACGGTTCGACTGGAACGATCCGGACACCCACCGTCCCGCCGTGGCCGGGGTGGACGGCATCTACCTCATCGCCCCCGCCGACTCGCTCGACCCGGCTCCGCTGGTGCGGTCGTTCCTGACCGGCGCGGTGGACGCCGGGGTGCGCCGGGCGGTGCTGCTGAGCTCGTCCGCCCTGCCCGAGGACGCGCCCGGCATCGGCGCCCTGCCTCGGGTCGTGCGGGCGACGGCGCCGGAATGGGCGATCCTGCGGCCGTCCTGGTTCATGCAGAACTTCACCGGCGACCACCCCGTCGCGCAGGGCATCCGCGCCGGCGGCGAGATCGTCACCGCGACCGGTGACGGCCGGGTGGGGTTCGTGGACGCCGCCGACATCGCCGCGGTCGCCGTACGGGCGCTGCTGGACGCCGCGCCGCACGACACCGACCACCTGATCACCGGCCCGCAGGCGCTCAGCTACGCCGACGCCGCCGCCGTCATCACCGACGTCACCGGCCGGACCGTACGGCACCGGCCCGTCGAGGCCGCCGCGATGGCCGAGCGGTTCGTCGCCACCGGCCTGCCCCCCGCCTACGCCGGCATGCTCGCCGCTCTCGACGAGGAGATCGGGCGTGGCGCGGAGGACCGGGTGACCAGCACCGTTCTGGACGTGACCGGGCGCCCTGCCCGATCGTTCGCCGAGTTCGTCGCCGGCCACCGGGCCGCGTTCACCGCTCCCGGCGACGCGAGCGAGCCCGTCACGGCACGCCGGTGAGGCGGCCGGGCCCGGACGTCGCACTAGAGCCCGCGCCCGCTGTCCGAGAGGAGTTCTGTCGGTGGGCGGCCGTAGGCTGCACGTCGTTCTTCGGTGGACGGGCAGGAGGAGAGTCGTGGGGGATTGGTTCCAGACGATCGTGGACGTCGAGGCGTCGCCCGAGGAGGCGGGCGCTCTGGCGGAGGGCGTCCGGAGCTGGCTGGTCTCTTCCGGCGTGGTCTCCGCCGAGCGCACCCACTGCATCCTGGGCGCCGAGCTCGGCCACCCGTCAGGCCCGCGCGCCGGCGAGGTGGTCGACGCCTCCGGCTGGAGCGGGCCGTGGCAGGGCGGCCTGGAGATCAACGTCGGGCGCACGGTCTTCGACGGAGGGCAGGGCGACCCGACGGCCGTGAGCTGCCCGCACTGCTCGGCGACGGTCGAGCTCATGGACGACGACTTCCAGCTCGACCGCCAGGCGTGGGAGCCCTTCCGCGACGTCGTGCACGGCTGGGACGAAGGGCGCGACGTCGTCATCCCCTGCCCGTCCTGCGGCCGGCCGGTCGAGCCGGCCGGCTGGCGGTGGGATGACGACTATTTCGTGTTCGGCCACCTCGGCTTCAGGTTCTGGAACTGGCCGCCGCTCCGCACCGGCTTCGTCGCCGGGCTCACCGCCCGTCTGGCCGGCCACCGCGTCGTGTTCCTCGACGGCAAGCTCTAGCGGCGGGGCTCACCCGAGTTCGGCCATGACCCGCCGCATGTCGGAGACGGCCTGCAGGGTGCCGCGGACGGTCCCTGTCACCTTGGAGCGTCCCGCCCTGGGCAGGTAGTCGACCTCTGCCTCGGTGATCTTCCAGCCGGCGGCGGCGGCTCGCAGGACCATCTCGCACGGGTAGCCGAACCGGCGGTCGGTCAGTCCGAGGTCCAGGAGCCGCGCCCGCCCGGCGGCCCGCATCGGCCCGAGGTCGTGCAGCGGGGCCCCGGTGCGGCGGCGCAGGGTGCGGGCGAGGACGGCGTTGCCGATCCGGGCATGCCAGGGCCAGACACCTGCGGTTCGCGGCCGGCGGGCGCCGAGGACCAGATCGGCGTGGCCGCCGGTGACGGGTGCCACCACCGCGGGGAGCTGGCGAGGGTCGAGTGAGGCGTCCGCGTCCATGAAGCAGACGACGTCGGCGGTCGAGGCCAGCAGGCCGGTGTGGCAGGCGGCGCCGAAGCCGCGCCGGGGCTCGTGGACGACGTGGGCGCCGAGATCGCGGGCGATCTCGGCCGAGCGGTCGGTCGAGCCGTTGTCGACCACGAGAGGACGGTAACCGGCGGGCATGCGTCCGAGGACCCAGCCGAGCGCGGCCTCCTCGTCCAGGCAGGGAAGGATCACGTCAACCGTCATGATCGGGCGAACTCCTTCATCCCCGCGTCGAAGCCGATCTCGGCGTGGAAGCCGAGTTCGAGGCCGGCCCGTTCAGGAGAGGCGACGATGTGGCGGACGTCGCCCAGCCGGTAGCCTCCGGTGATCTCCGGGGTCGGCCCGCCCTGCTCGGCGGCCAGCGCGTCCGCCATCTCGCCCACGGTGTGCGGGGCGCCGCTGGCGATGTTGTAGGCCCTCAGCGCACCGGGTCGCGCCGGGGCCATGACCGCCACCAGGTTCGCACGGGCGACGTCGCGCACGTGCACGAAGTCCCGGAGCTGGCGGCCGTCCTCGAACACCTTCGGAGCCCGGCCCGCCGCCAGCTCGGAGCGGAAGATCGCGGCCACTCCCGCGTAGGGGGTGTCGCGGGGCATGCGCGGGCCGTACACGTTGTGGTATCTGAGCGCCACGGCGCTTCCGCCGGTCTCCCTGGCCCAGTTGGCCGTCAGGTGTTCCTGGGCGAGTTTGCTGGTGGCGTAGGCGTTGCGCGGATCGGGTGAGGCGTCCTCTCCGATGGAGGCGCAACGCACCGGCTCGCCACACTGCGGGCAGGCCGGCTCGAACCGGCCCTGCTCCAGGTCCGGCACGGCACGCGGCCCCGGCCGGACCCGGCCGTGCCATACGCACTCGTAGTCGCCCTCGCCGTAGATCACCATGGAGGAGGCGAGCACCAGGCGTCCGATCCGGTGCCTGGCCATGGCGGCCAGCAGGACGGCGGTGCCGTACACGTTGACCGAGGCGTAGTCGGGCAGGTCGGAGACGTCCACGCCGAGACCCACCATGGCGGCCTGGTGCACGACGGCGTCGACGCCCGGCAGCAGCGTGTCCAGGATCGCCGCGTCGCGCACGTCGGCGCCGTCGCGCAGATCCAGGCCGACGACGTCGTGACCCGCCGCGCTCAGGGTCTCGGCCACGTGTCCGCCGATGAAACCGGCCGAGCCGGTGACCATCACTCTCACGCCGCCGACGCTAACCCGTCGCCCCGGCCGCGCCGAAGAGACGTAAGCGGTTCGTAAGGGCTCTTACGGAGGGCGAACGGAGGACGCCGCCACGGCTCTGGGACGGCCCCGGGATGCGAGGCTGCCGCGTGTGAACCGAAGCCGGCTCCTCGTCAGCGGGGCCCTCGCCGCCCTGGCGGCCGTCCTGCTCAGGATGGTGGCCGGGCCGCCCGGCCTGGGCTGGACCCTGGCGGCCTGGGCGCTGTTCGCGGCCGCCCTGTGGCTGGCCAGGCGGGTGCCGGAACGGCGGCTCGGCGCGCTGGTCGTCGCCGGCGGGATCACGCTGGCCGCGACCGGGCTGGCGGCCCCGCCGAGCAGCAGCACCGACTCCTTCCGGTACGCGTGGGACGGCCGGGTGCAGGCCGCGGGCATCTCCCCCTACGACCATCCACCGTCCGACCCGGAGCTCGTCCGGTTACGCGACGACTGGCTCTTCCCACCCCGCTGCGACGCCCCCCGCCTGTGGCCCCTGCCCGGCGACGGCTGCACCAGGATCAACCGCCCCGCCGAACCCACGATCTACCCGCCGGTCGCGCAGGGGTACTTCCTGCTGATCCACTGGCTGTCGCCGGAGGGCTCCCGGCACAAGGCCCTCCAGCTCGGCGGCTGGGTGATGGCCGTGCTGGCGCTGGTGGCGCTGTGCCGGCTCGCGGGGGCCCGGCGGGCGGCGTGCTGGGCGTGGTGCCCCGCGGTGCCGATCGAGGCCGTGAACAACGCGCACGTCGACATGCTCGGCGTGCTGCTGGTGGTGCTGGCCTTCGGCGCCGTCAGCGCCGGTCGCGCCCGCGGCACGCTGCTCGGCGCCGCCGTGGCGGCCAAGCTGCTGCCCGCGACGGCGCTCCCCGGCGCCCTGTCCGGCGTGCTGGCGAACGGCGTGGCGTGGCGGCGGGTCCTCGTCACCGTGGTGCCCGCCGCTCTCGTGGTGGCGCTGTCCTACCTGCCCTACGTGCTGGCCTCGGGAACCGCCGTCCTGGGATACCTGCCGGGCTACCTCAAGGAGGAGCGCTACGACGGCGCAGGCCACGGCAACCGCTACGCGGTCCTGCGGCTGCTCCTGCCGGACTCGTGGGCCCCTTATGTCGCGATCGCGCTGATGGGCCTGGTCGTCCTCCTCGTCCTGCGGTACGGCGATGCCGACCGGCCCTGGCGAGGCGCGCTGCTGGTCAGCGGCTCGCTCCTGCTGCTGTTCACCCCCGGCTACTCCTGGTACGCGCTGCTGGTCGTCGCGCTGGTCGCCATGGACGGACGCGGGGAATGGCTGGGCGTCGCCCTGGCGGGCGCGGTCGCCTACACCGCAGGCCCGGCCGACCCCGACAGCCTCGGCACCCCCTTCTACGCCGCCGCCGCACTGGCCGTGCTGATCTGCTGGGCCGTCCGCCGGCCCCGCCCGGCGCAGGCCCGCCGACGTCTGCCGTCAGCTTCCCGGAAGGACTGAGCACGCTGAGCCATCACCCGTTCCAGATCGTGATCATCGCCAAGGAACCGCTGCCCGGGAAGGTCAAGACCCGCCTCACCCCGCCGTACAGCCCGGCCGGGGCCGCCGCCCTCGCCGAGGCCGCGCTCCGCGACAGCGTACGCGCCGTCGCCGCGGCACCGGCCACCCAGCGAGTGCTCGCCCTCGACGGGCTGCCGGGCCGCTGGTTGCCCGGGGGGTTCGTCGTGATCCCGCAGCGCGGCTCAGGCCTGGACGAGCGCCTGGCGGCGGCCTTCGGCGACGCCCACCGGCTGCGGCCGGACCCCGTCGTACTGATCGGCATGGACACCCCGCAGGTCACCCCCGCGCTGCTGCGCGCGGCCGGGGAGGCGCTGGAGCGGCACGACGCGGTGTACGGCCCGGCCGCCGACGGCGGCTTCTGGCTGCTCGGCCTGCGGCGACCGGACCCCGGGCTGCTCCTGGGGGTGCCCATGTCACATCCGGAGACCGGCAAGCTCCAGCTGGACCGGCTCGAACGCGCCGGGCTGGCCGTGCACCACCTGCCCGAGATGACCGATGTCGACACCGCGGCGGACGCCGCCGCCGCGGCCGCGGAGGCGCCCGCGTCCTGCTTCGCCGCCACGCTGCGGGAGCTGAGCCGATGATCGGGGAACTCTACGCCGACGCCCTCGCGGGAGAGACCGCCGAGCTCGAATACGTCGACGGCACCCGCACCACGCTGGAGACCGCACGCTGGTTCGAGCCGATCGACGGGGACGAGGAGCTCCTGAGCCGCTGCTCCAGCCCCACGTTGGACATCGGCTCCGGTCCCGGACGTCTCACGGCGGCGCTGACCCGGCGGGGGATCCGCGCGCTCGGCATCGACATCACACCGCGCGCCGTCGCCCTGACCCGCCGCGCCGGGGGTTTCGCCCTGCTCCGGGACGTCTTCGACGACATTCCCGGCAGCGGCCGCTGGGCGACGGCGTTGCTCGCCGACGGCAACATCGGCATCGGCGGCAACCCGGAAGCGCTGCTGCACAGGGTCAGGCAGCTCCTGCGGCCGGGTGGCACGATCGTGGCCGAGGTCGCGCCACCCGGGACACGAAGCCGGGTCGACCGGCTCCGGCTACGCCGGGGGCCGCTGGCCGGCGAATGGTTCGGCTGGGCGACCGTTTCGGCGAGTGACATCCGGCGGATCGGGCTGGCCGGCGGGTTCGTGGACGTCGACTGCTGGACCGCGCACGGCCGCTGGCTGGCACGCCTGCACTAGGACAGGACACGTCCCGGTCCGGGCCTGAGCGCGGCGGCGGTCGGGCAGCGTCATGCGGAGGCTTCTCCCCGTACGGGGCGATCGACCGTCCTGGGCAGCGCGGCCATCAGCGCCACCAGCACGACGGCGACCGGCGCCCCCCAGAGGAGAACGTCGGAGATCGCCGCGGCCATCGACTCGGGACCGGGGGCGCGGCCGTGGAGCTCCCGGGTGAGGAGGTTCCCGGCGGCGGCCACGCCGGCCGACAGGCCCAGGCCGCGCACCGACACCGTGGCGGAGGTGGTGGCGGCGAGGTCCGCGGGGTCGGCCGCGTTCTGCGCCACGACCACGAGGTTCTGCATCAGCAGGCCGAAGCCGAGCCCCAGCACGCCGATCTCCACGGCGAACAGCACGTAGCCGGCGCCGGGGTCGAGCGTGCCCAGCAGGCCGAACCCGACCGCCGCGATCGCCGAGCCGGCGATCAGGTACGGCCTGAACCGGCCGCCCGCGCCGATGCGGGCCCCGGCGAGCGAGGAGACCGCCATGAAGGTCAGCACGTACGGATTGAGCGCCAGGCCCGCCTGGGTGGCCCCCATGCCGTGCGCCGCCTGCAGATAGGTGGGCAGATAGACGACGGAGCCGCCGAGCAGGGCGCCGAGCAGCGCGCCGGCGGGCAGGACGACCCGCAGCGTGCGGTCGGCGAACAACCGCGGCGGGAGCAGGGGGTTGGCGGCACGTCGCTCCCGCCACACGAACAGGGCCGCCAGCACGACCAGCGCCCCGACCAGCGCGAGGATCACTCCGGAGTCCCACGCGTGCACGCGGCCGCCCCACTCGGCCACCAGCAGCAGGCTCACCGTCGCGCCCACGATCAGCGCGGCCCCCGCCAGGTCCACCC
>NZ_SMKO01000273.1 GCF_004348685.1 Nonomuraea deserti
CCTCCCAGCCTGCCGCCCGCCCCCTGACCGCGCACGCCGATGGGGAGGGGCGACGGCCTCTCCCCATCAGCGATCGGGCTCGACGATCAGGCGCCGCCCGCGGCCGGCCACCACCGCTCCTGCCCCACGCCTCGCGGCGGTGGGGCGGGAGCCGCCGGTCGAGCCGTTCTCAGCCGCAGCCGCCGGTCGAGCCGTTCTCAGCTGCAGCCGCTGGTCGAGCCGCAGCCCTCGCAGACGTAGCAGCTGCCGGCCGGGCGCATCTTGGTGCCGCAGGTCATGCAGAGCGGCGCGTCCGCGGTGAAGCGCTGGTGGCTCTCCAGCGTCAGCTCCGCGACCGGCTGCTCCCTCTTGGGCTGGGTCTCGATGGGCGCCGACTGGGCCAGCGCCTCGCGGTCGACCGGCTCCTGCAGCGCCGCCGGGTCCTCGCCGCGCTGCTGCGCCGCCCGCTCGGCCGCCGAGAAGATGCCCAGGGCCGCCCGCTCCTCATAGGGCAGGTGGTCGAGCGCCAGGCGGCGGAAGATGTAGTCCATCACCGACGTGGCCATCCGGATGTCCGGGTCGTCCGTCATGCCGGCCGGCTCGAACCGCATGTTCACGAACTTGCTCATGTACGTCTCCAGCGGCACTCCGTACTGGAGCCCGATGGAGATCGCCACGGAGAACGCGTCCATGACGCCCGCCAGCGTCGAACCCTGCTTGGACATCTTGAGGAAGACCTCGCCGAGCCCGTCGTCAGGGTAGGAGGAGGCGGTCATGTAGCCCTTGGCGCCGCCCACGGTGAACCGCGTGGTCATGCTCGGCCGCTGGTTGGGCATGCGCCGGCGGGTCGGCCGGTTGACCTCGACGACCTTGACCTCGGGCTCGGCCTGCGGCTCCTCCTTCTTGGAGCCGTTGCCCGCCGACAGCGGCTGGCCGACCTTGCAGTTGTCGCGGTAGACGGCCAGGGCCTTGAGGCCGAGGCGCCAGCCCTCCATGTAGACCTGCTCGATGTCGTCGATCGTGGCCGACTCGGGCAGGTTGACCGTCTTCGAGATGGCGCCCGACAGGAACGGCTGCGTGGCCGCCATCATCCGCACGTGACCCATGGGCGCGATCGCCCGCTCACCCATCGCGCAGTCGAACACCTCGTAGTGCTCCCGGCGCAGGCCGGGCGCGTCGACGACGTGGCTGTGCTCGGCGATGTACTCGACAATGGCCTCGATCTGCTCCTGCTGGTAGCCGAGCTGCTTGAGCGCCCGCGGGATCGTCTGGTTGACGATCTGCATGGAGCCGCCGCCGACCAGCTTCTTGAACTTGACCAGCGCCAGGTCCGGCTCGATGCCCGTCGTGTCGCAGTCCATCATGAGGCCGATGGTGCCGGTGGGGGCGAGCAGGCTGGCCTGGGCGTTGCGGTAGCCGTGCTTCTCGCCCAGCTTGAGGCACTCCGACCACTGGCGCGAAGCCTCGGCGTGGATCTTCGCGTCCATGGAGCCGATGGTGCGCAGGTCGTCGTTCGCCGCCGCGTGCTTGCGCATGACCCGCTTGTGCGGCTCGGCATTCCTGGCATATCCGTCGTACGGCCCCACCACGCCGGCCAGCTCGGCGCTGCGCCGGTAGGACACGCCGGTCATCAGCGACGTGATCGCCCCGGCCACCGCCCGGCCGCCGTCGGAGTCGTAGGCGTGCCCGGTGGCCATCAGCAGCGCGCCCAGGTTGGCGTAGCCGATGCCGAGCTGCCGGTAGGCGCGGGTGGTCTCGCCGATCTTCTCGGTCGGGAAGTCGGCGAACGAGATCGAGATGTCCATCGCGGTGATGATCAGCTCGGTCAGCTTGACGAAGTCGGCGACGTTGAAGGAGTTGTCGTCCTTCAGGAACTTCAGCAGGTTGATGCTGGCCAGGTTGCAGGACGAGTTGTCGAGATGCACGTATTCCGAGCACGGATTGCTTGCGGTGATACGTCCGGTTTCCGGGGTGGTGTGCCAGTCGTTGATCGTGTCGTCGTACTGCAGGCCCGGGTCGGCGCACTCCCAGGCGGCCTTGCCCATCTTGCGGAACAGGTCTCTGGCGTCGACCTTCTCGATGACCTCACCGGTCAGGCGGGCCCGCAGGCCGAAGTCGCCGCCCTTCTCCACCGCCCGCATGAACTCGTCGGAGACGCGCACCGAGTTGTTGGCGTTCTGGTACTGCACGGAGACGATGTCCTTGCCGCCCAGATCCATGTCGAACCCGGCGTCGCGCAGCGCGCGGACCTTGTCCTCCTCGCGCGCCTTGGTCTCGATGAACTCCTCGATGTCCGGGTGGTCGACGTCGAGCACCACCATCTTGGCCGCCCTGCGGGTCGCGCCGCCGGACTTGATCGTCCCCGCGGACGCGTCGGCGCCGCGCATGAACGAGACGGGCCCGCTGGCCGTGCCGCCGCTGGAGAGCAGCTCCTTGGAGGAACGGATGCGGGACAGGTTGACCCCGGACCCCGAGCCGCCCTTGAAGATCACGCCCTCTTCCTTGTACCACTCCAGGATCGACTCCATCTGGTCGTCCACGGAGAGGATGAAACAAGCGCTCACCTGCTGCGGTGACTGGGTGCCGACGTTGAACCAGACCGGCGAGTTGAACGCGAACACCTGGTGGGCGAGCGCGTGCTTCAGCTCGTGGTCGAAGATCTCGGCGTCCTCGTCGCTCGCGAAGTAGCCGTGCTCGATGCCCGTCCTGGTGTAGACGCCGACGACCCGGTCGATCAACTGCTTCAGGCTCCACTCGCGCTGCGGGGTGCCCACGGCGCCGCGGAAGTATTTCGTGGTCACGATGTTGGCCGCGTTGACCGACCAGAACTCGGGGAACTCGACACCCCGCTGCTCGAAGTTGACCGAGCCGTCGCGCCAGTTCGTCATGACGACGTCGCGGCGCTCCCACTGGATCTCGTCATACGGGTGCACACCGGGATTGGTGAAGATGCGCTTCATCTTCAGCCCCTTACGCGGACGCTTGCCCCCGCGCGCCACTGAACCGCTGGCCGTCTCCGTCATGACTCCCCCTTCTCCGCCTTCAACTGTGAAATCTCGGCCTCGAAGTCCGCCAGGCTCTCGAAACCGCGATATACCGATGCGAAACGCAGGTAGGCCACCTCGTCGAGCTCCCGCAACGGGCCGAGAATCGCCAGGCCCACCTCGTTGGAGGGGATCTCCGCCGCGCCCTTGGCCCTGATGGCCTCCTCCACCTGCTGCCCGAGCTGCGCCAGCGAGTCCTCGCTGACCGGTCTGCCCTGACAGGCCCGCCGCACGCCTGCGACGACCTTGTCCCGCGAGAACGGCTCCGTCACTCCGCTGCGCTTGCTCACCATGAGCAGTACGGTCTCCTGCGTGGTGAACCTGCGCCCGCACTCGGGACAGGTGCGGCGGCGCCTGATGGCCGCGCCGTCGTCCGTCGAGCGGCTGTCGATGACCCTGGTGTCAGGGTGGCGACAGAACGGACAGTGCACGCTTTCGCCTCCAAGGCCCTGCGGTCACCACATACGCGATCCCCGCACGACGGGACGCTCGCGCGCGCTCCACGGCTGACCATGGAACGGTCGCATAACCACAAGGTGTGGTGAACCTACATCGGTGTAACTACTAGATGTTGTGGTCCAACCGTAGAAGCGTGCGACCATGAACGCAAGTTGAGCCGCGCCATCCCGTCGAAGTCGCTGATCAGCCCGTCATCATCTCCCGCCTTGGGCGTGTCGCGCCTCCGAGCCGGGTGTTAGCGCAGCTGAGAGCGTCACAGGAGTTGTGCGCGGCCTCGTCCGTGAAAGAACCTCACAACATTACCGGAGGACACCAGAACCACCACGCCCCCTTTCTTGAACGCCCCCGTCACTTGCCTCCTCCGACGTCGTACACACGAACCGCGCGCCGCCCAGACGGCAGCCGGGTGGACGGCGGTCGGGTGGATGGCGGTCGGGTGGATGGCGGTCGGGTGGATGGCGGTCGGGTGGACGGTGGTCGGGTGGACGGTGGACGGTGGTCGGGTGGACGGTGGCCCGGTGGACGTGCGACGGCCGCGGCCCGGCCGGACGGCTGGACGGCTGGACGGCTGGACGTAGGACGGTGAGATCCCATGTGCGCCTGCTCCCGCCGCCCGTAGGGGCGGTGCCACCGACGACCCCGTGCCGCCGGACGGACCCGCCACCGACGGCCATCAGACCGTCTCCGCCCAGAGCCGCCCCGTCACGCGTTGCCTCGCACTGCACCGCGTCGCACTGCACCGCGTCGCACTGCACCGCGTCGCACTGCACCGCGGGACCGGGCGGCCGGCAAAGCGAGCCCCTGCCGGCCCTGCCGCGCGGCCCGGGCGGGCGTCGGACGGCTGGCTGGCATGGAGAGCTGTGCGCGGTTCCACTGGACGTGGGGATGGCTTGACGGGGACGGGCAGGTGTGGACGGGCGAAGTGTGGTGTTACCGACGTGGCAACGGCTCGCCCGACGGCCGGAGGGCTTGGGACAGCTGAGCACGGGGCAACCGGACGTCAGGATTGCTTGACGCGGACCGGCCATTGGGGACGGCTGGACGTGGGGACCCTGTTCGGTCACGTGGTGCGGCGCGCCAGGCCGTGCCGGTCGGCAGGCGGGTCAGCGTAAGGCGGTGGTGTTGTCCTTCGGGATGTAGAGGCGGGTGCCAGGGCGGATGAGGGAGTCGGGCAGACCGTTGAGGCGCTTGATCTCCTCCACCAGGGCTTCGGGATCTTCGCCTCGGGAGAGGGCGTCGGCGATCGCCCACAGCGTGTCTCCCTCGTGGACCTCCACCCATGGCAGCCCCGCGTGTGCCGGCACCACGACCTGAACAGCCGCATGCCCGGCCGTGCGCGTACCCAGCCAGAACCCGCCCAAGGACAGCAGCGCAGCCGCCACCACCAGCACGACTCGGCCGCGTCGGGTCAGCCTCAGTGGCGGGGTGGTCCGGCGGCGCAACGCCGCCGCGGCTCTTCGCTCCCGCCGCCCCGCGGCCCGGGGCCCCCACAGCCGCTCGGCCCTCCTTCCAACCCCGGCCTTCGTCCGCACCCTGGCCCTTTTCCCGGCCACGGCGCTGCCTCCGGCCCGAACCCCGGCCCCAGCCTGGGCCGGGGTCGAGGTCCTGGCCCCGGCCAGGGGCGAGGTTCTGGCCAGGGGCGAGGTTCCGGCTCCAACCCCGGTTCGAGTCGTGGCCCCCGTCCGGTCGGAGCTCCCGGCCCCAGTTCGAGATCGGGTTTCAGCTCTGGTCTCCCTCCCGGCTGCCATTCCGGCTCCCGTCCCGGTTGCGGTCTTCGGCCAGGTCCGAGGTCTCCCGGTCCCCGCCGGGGATCTCCCGGTTCCGGTTCTGCCGGTTTCGGTCCTTGCAGTCCCGGTCGTGGTTCTGCCGGTTCCGGTTCTGCCGGTTTCGGTCCTTGCAGTCCCGGTCGTGGTTCTGCCGGTTCCGGTTCTGCCGGTTTCGGTCCTTGCAGTCCCGGTCGTGGTTCTGCCGGTTCCGGTTCTGCCGGTACCGGTCCTTCCGGTTTCGGTGCTTCTAGCCCCGGTCCTTTCCGTCTCGGTGCAGGGTCGCGTTCTGGCTCGGGTTTCGGTGTCGGTCAGGGGATCGGCTCCGGTCAGGCGCTCGACCCCGCTCTCCGTCCGAATCTCGGCCCCGGCTCCCGGTCGGGTGCGGCCTCGTGCCCCCGCCCGCGTCCCGGCCTCGGCTCCGGCCGTGCTCGGACCTCTCGGCCCGGACCGCCTCGGGGCGTCCATCCGTCGTGGGACCGCGGCGACGGCCCGCTTTTCCCGGCCGCCCGCGCCCGCGCCGGCGCCGGCGCCGGCGCCGGCGCTCGCGTTCGTGGCGCGGCTCCGGGTGGGGACGGTCGGGTCGCCGTCGACGGCGGAACGGCCCGGCGGCACGGTGTCGTCGGCGGCACCGCCCGTACGGGGCGGCGGGACGAGGCGCAAATGGGATCTTCCTCTGCTATTCGAACGGGACCCCAACCTCTTGCCGGAATTACCGCGGGCGACGGGCTGTGTACGCGTATTGTCTCCCCGTCGATCCTTGCTCTGCGTGGCATCGGCGATGAGTGTGAGCTGTTTGACGTCTTCGCTGGTCGTGTCCATGTTTGTGGGTGTTGGCATGGATGACCTCCTGCCGTGTGGCCCGAGAAAAAGGCCAAATAAAGATCAGCAAATCGAACACGATGTCGATCGAACTCCCGTACGATGTTGTACACCACGCACGCGACTTTTTCGAGGAAGACTCGAACAATTGTTTGAGAATGATCTTCAACAGAGATACGGTCGCTGTGTGCGACATCAAGACCACGGACTGGGAGGTGCGCCGGTGAGGCGGGCCGCCAGGCGAGGAGGAAGAGCATGACCGAGCGGGATGACACAAACGGGGTCAGCGACCTCGCGGTGCGACGGCGAGATTCCCTGGGCCTGACCCCCAGGCAGCGCAAGATCCTCGAAGTGATCCGCGACTCGGTGCAGCAGCGCGGATATCCGCCCTCCATGCGCGAGATCGGCGAGGCGGTGCAACTGACCAGCACCTCCAGCGTGTCTCACCAGTTGACGGCGTTGCAGCGCAAGGGCTATCTGAGGCGTGACCCCCACCGGCCCCGCGCGCTCGAGGTGCGGTTGCCCGGTGAGCCCGTTATGTGGGTGGATCCTGACGCCGCCACCGACGTCGAGTCCACAGTGAGCCGCCCCACGGCCGCCTACGTGCCGCTCGTCGGGCGCATCGCCGCCGGTGGGCCGATCCTGGCCGAGGAGAGCGTCGAAGACGTCTTCGCCCTGCCCAAGCAACTCGTCGGCGAGGGCACCCTCTTCCTCCTCCAGGTCACCGGTGACTCGATGATCGACGCGGCCATCGCTGACGGCGACTGGGTGGTCGTGCGCCAGCAGCCGGTGGCGGAGAGCGGCGACATCGTGGCCGCGATGATCGAGGGCGAGGCCACGGTCAAGACCTTCAAGCGCAAGGACGGCCATGTCTGGCTCGTCCCCCACAACCCCAACTACGAGCCCATTCCCGGTGACGAGGCCAGCGTCCTGGGCAAGGTCGTGGCGGTTCTCCGGCGGCTCTAGCCCGACGGGGTGACCAGGCGCGCGTCCAACCGCACGCGCCGCGATTTTGGCGCGCGCCACCAGTACTCATGCCACGGGGAACGACACCGCACATCGCCCCAGGGCTGTCGTCATGTCGCCAGCCTGCCCCGCAGAGTTCTCAGCCCCCCAGCCGGTCCTCAGCGCCCCGGCTCAGCGCCCCGGCTGGTCCTATGTGTCCGGGCGGTCTTCTGTGTCCCGGTGGGTCCTTTGTGTCCCGGGCGGTCCTCTGTGTCGGGGCGGGTCCTTTGTGTCCCGGAGTGTCCTCAGCGCCCCAGCTGGTCCTCGGCGTCCCGGAGTGTCCTCAGCGCCCCAGCTGGTCCTCAGCGTCCCGGAGTGTCCTCGGCGCCCAGTCGGTCCTCAGTGCGGACACGCCACTCCACGCCGCAGTCCGCGAGTGACCGGCGAAACCGCTCGTGCCGACGGCACCACCCCCCCCGTCGTTCTTCAGCCTCGCCGAGTCCGCCACCGGCCAGTTCGCGGCACGGGTGCGCCATTGTCATAGCCGCCTGTGTACATGTGTACACGATCGTCGTGGCTGCCTGGAGGCGCGCGTACGCGATCGTCATGACGGACTGTGTTTATCCGTACGGAATCGTCGTGGCTGCGTGTACACGCGTGCGTGCTCATCGTGGTTTTCTGTGCGTACGCGCGCACATGATCGGCGGCTGGGCGTGGCCCGATCGACCGGCTGTGCACACGCCACCGCGGTCATCGACGCCTGGCACGCGCGGTCGATCGGCAGGGGTGTCCGTGCGCGTCCCAGCAGCACCTGATGATGGGGGCGGCCACCGCGATGGCCACCGCCGGCCCGAGTCCGAACGTCCTGACCGGCGGGTTGGCGTGCTGCGCGACGGGCGATGCGTGCGCGGCGGCCGGGGACGGCAGGTCGGCGCTCACGAGGAGCGGGATGGGCGCCGACGCCACGGAGAAGCGGGTGCGCGGACAGGGGCTACCTTCCTGCTGTTGGCGTTGGCATCAGGCGTGTCCGGGACCACGCGGTCGGGAGCCTCCCGCAGTCCGGGGGTGACCGGCGTCAACGCAGCGACAGGCGTCCGCAACGTGTGGGCAGTGACCCGGGTCAGCGGGCGGCGTAGAGCGCGTGTGCGGATGTGATCGCCTGCCCGGCGAAGCCCAGCACGTCCTTCCTGCGCTCGAACGGATTGCCGTAGAGCGACTGCCGGGGAGCGCCGAAATGGTCGCCCAGCCCGGAGGTCAGGCTGCCGAGCGTCGGTGCGGCGGTGTCCTCTTCGCGCACGCGCAGTGCCTCGTTCACCACGCGGTGCCAGCGCTCGGGGAACGCCTCCAGCGCGTACCGCCCGGCCTCCGTCTTGGAGGTGATGTCGCCGGTCGCCAGCGTGTAGTGCAGCCGCGCGATGCCCGTGACGATCCATAGTGTGCCGTATCCGCCCAGGCAGATCAGGCCCCAGGGCGTGGCCAGCCGGGAGGCCCGGCTCACCAGGCGTCGCCAGTAACGGTCGAGGTTGTCGTTGGTCCAGGCGGCCAGCGCGTCAGGATCGTTCCAGATCTCGAACTCGTCCGGTTTGGGCCCGCGGCAGGTCAGCCCGTGCTGTGTCAGCGTGTGCCAGGTGACCGGGTTGAGCTCGCCCCGGCGGTTGAGCCGGCCGTGCTGCGCCTGCGGGCGGGTGCCCAGGCCGTCGGGGCCGCGGCGCAGGTCGTCCCAGGTGAGGTAGACGCCGTCGAAGGGATGGGCGCCGAGCCGGGTGTGGATGCGCTCCAGCACGTCTTCGGGCGGGGCGGCGGCCGTGACGGCGATGAAGTCCACGTCGCTCGTGCTCGGCCGGTAGTCGCCCAGGGCCGCCGAGCCCTCGAGGTAAAGCCCCTCCACCAAGTCGGGCGCCTCCATGTCGGCGATCGACAGGTAGGTCTCGACAATGGCATCGATCTTCGAGTGGGGCATCATGGCCGCCCAGCCTGCCACAATCGGCGGCAGCACCTCATCAACATTCGAGAATCCTAAAATGGGTGGGTGGATTACGCATATACCCCTGAAGGGGTCAAAGCCACACACGATGGTTTGAAATGGGCAGCGGTTGAACCGGGCGTGATCCCCGCCTGGATCGCCGACATGGATCTTCCCACCGCACCCGAGGTCATCGAGGCACTGCGGCGCCGGGCAGGCGGCGACCTCGGCTACCCGGCCTGGCTGACCGATCCCTCCGCGGGGCCGCTGGCCGAGGCGTTCGCCGAGCGCATGGCGGGCAGGTACGGCTGGGCGGCCGACCCGGCGCTCGTACGCTCGTTCAACGACCTCAACCAGGCGCTCCAGGTGTTCCTCCACACCTGCACCGAGCCAGGCGACGGCGTCGCGTTGCACACCCCCGCCTACCACCCGTTCCTGTCGACGCTGGACATCATGGAACGGCCCCTCCGCCCCATCCAGATGGAGCCCGACGGCGACTCGTGGCGTTTCGAGGTGCCCGATCTGACGGGCTGCCGGGTGCTCCTTCTGGTCAACCCGCACAACCCGACCGGCAGGGCCTTCACCCGCGCGGAGCTGACCGAGTTGGCCGAGCACGCCGAGCGCCACGATCTGCTGGTCCTCGCCGACGAGATCCACGCCGACCTCGTGTACGAGCCGTACCGTCACATCCCGTTCGCCACGATCCTCCCCGACCGCACCGTCACGCTCACGTCCGCGACGAAGGCGTTCAACCTGGGCGGCATCCGCTGCTCGGTCGCCCACCTCGGTCACCCGGGCGCCCGCAAGGCGCTGGAGGAGCAGCCGCCCTTCGTGTACGGCTCCGCGAACGTGTTCGGCGTCGAGGCCACGGTCGCGGCGTGGCGGCACGGGGACGCCTGGCTGGAACGGACCCTCGCCCTGCTCGACCGCAACCGGCGCACGATCGCCGCACGCCTGCCCGAGACGTTCGGCTACCGGGCGCCGGAGGCGACGTACCTGGCCTGGCTGCGCGTCGGCAGGCCGGGCCTGGCGGAGGTCTTCGAGCGCGAGGCGAGGGTACGGCTGAACGACGGCGCGGACTTCGGCCCCGGCGGCGCGGGCCACGTACGGCTCAACTTCGCCACCACCGAGCCCATCCTCGCCGAGATCCTCGACCGCCTGGTCGGGGCCCATCCCATAGGCTGACCACCGGCACGGCGACCTGACTCAGGCGTACGGCGGCCTGGCGTGCGGCCGTCGCCCGACGGCGTGCGGCCGCCACCGCCACACTTTCCAGGCTCCTTCCGTGGTCCTCCCCGAGGACGGGCGGGGAGGACGGGAAGTGGGTGTCCCTT
>NZ_SMKO01000274.1 GCF_004348685.1 Nonomuraea deserti
GGCCGGCGGGGTCGACGTGCGTCGTGGCGTCGATCCCGGCCGCGGCGAGCACCCTGGTGGCGTTGGTGATCTCGGCCTCCAGGGTGGTGCGGCGGTAGCCCTGCACGACGGCGCGGGTGTCGCGCAGCGCGTCGGCGGCCAGGCGGCGTACCTCCCGCATCTCCGCCGCGGCCCGTGCCGGGTCCGCCGCCGCCAGCCGCGCGGCCAGTTCGCTCTTGAGCGCGATCACCTGCAGGTGGTGGCCCTGGATGTCGTGCAGGTCGGCGGCGAAGCGCAGCCGCTCGTCCTTGACCGCCAGCTCCGCGGACAGGCGGCGGGCCTGGTTCAGCCGATCCGCGACGTCCCACGACCACAACATGCCGAGGGTGACCCAGCCGGTCAGGGTGACCAGCCCGGCGGGGAGGGCGGCGGCGAAGAGCGGATCGTCGCCCATCGCCAGCGCGACGCCGCCGCCCGCGCCGCCGGCCGCGGCCGCCGCGGCGGCGACCAGCGCCCAGCGGCGCCCGGCCGGCAGGTACGTCGCGGCGATCGAGACCATCGTCGCCGGCGCGAAGGACCATGTCCCGTAACCGCGCGCGGCCAGCAGCACTCCGCCGAGCACGACCGCGCCCGCGCAGCCCGCGGCCAGCCACACCGCCGGCGCGCGGCCTGGGGGCCCGCCGGGAACGCCGCTCAGGCGGCGGCCGAACAGGACCGCGGCGGCCACGGCGGTGACGGCCAGGCCGCCCGCGGCGGGCGGCCTGGCCGCCGCGGGGACACCCGGATTCAGGATCCACGGCCCGCTGCTGAAGATCAGGAGGGAGCCGGTGAGGAGGACCAGGGTCCACCACGTGAAGCGGCGGAAGCTCCGCAGCCCCGTATCGGCCGGCAGGTCGCGCACGCGGCCATTCTCGCAGCAGTACGGTCCCGGCCGCCGCCGCCGGCCGCACCGCCGCATGACAAATGTCATCAGACCGGGTGACACATCGAGGCGTACACGTGCGGTTCCGGCCCTGTCGCCGGCGCCCCCCGCTCGGCCAGGCTGAACATGGGACGGATACCCCGTACCCCTATCTGGAAGGAGCCGCGTCATGGCGACGACGCAGCACACCGGGCACGAGGAGCCGCACATGGACCACCGGACACCGGGCCGCACGCACTGGACACGTTTCCTGCTGAACCGCTGGCCCACGGCGCTCGCCCTGGCCATGACCGCCCTGCCGTCGAGTGGCGGCGGTGAGGGGGCGGTGGGCGTCTTCGCGCAGGTGCTGCCCCTGCTGCCGCTGCTGTACCTGGTCGTCGCCAAGGTGGGAAGGCGTGGGCTCACGTGGCCGCTGCTCGGCGTGGGGCTCGTTTCCGTCGTCGGGCTGCGGATGCTGGACGTGGTCGCGATCTCCACCGTCTACGTGTCGATCGCCCTGATCGTGCTGGTGTGGGGCGCGTTCGACGGCCACCTGCGACGGCCCGGCGAGTTCCGGCTGCAGGCGCTGGGCTGGGCGGCGTTCACGGCGCTCGCGCTGACCGGGCTGGTCGCCGACCCTGACCTGGGCCGCTACGTGATCGCGGCCGGCTGGTTCCTGCACGGCGTGTGGGACTTCGTCCACCTGTGGCGGAACAGGACCGTGGCGCGTTCGTTCGCCGAATGGTGCGGCGTCGTGGACGTCGTGGTCGCGGTGCAGCTGATTTTCCTGGTCTGACAGGACCTCCGGCGGGGCCGCTCCGCGCGAGCGGCCCCTGCAACTGCGCGCAGGATTGCCTCGCAGCGCTGGAACATCGCAGGCTCGTGATCGACGATGGGGGGCCGGAAGCACCCCATCACACGGAAGGCCGAAGTCATGCGTTCACGCTTATGGGCGGGGCTCGCCGCCACGATCACCGCGGTCCTGCTGACGGCGCAGCCCGCGGCGGCTCAGGCGACGGTGGAGTTCTCCGCCGACTCCGGCGACCGGTGCCGCCACGGCGTCACCGAGGGCACGCTGGAGTGGGTCGAGGGGCCCGTCATCCGGCCCGCGGTCCAGGTCAAGGGCACACTGTCCGACAGCGCCGGCCCGTCGATCTGCGCCCCCGACGAGATGCACTCCCGCGCCACCTTCACCGCCTACAACGGCGCCACCGTCGTCGACTCCGAGGAGGCGAAGGCGGACGACGCGACCGTGGCGGTCTCGATCGGGCTGTCCGACCCGACCGGAGTCACCTCCATCGACCGCGTGGTCGTGCAGGTGTGCCGCTACAGCAACTCCCCGATCGGCACCAGCTACTGCGGCCAGGCGGCCGAGTACAAGATGCCCTGAGCCGTGAACGGGGCGGCATCCCCGGCCGGGTGCCGCCCCCGCGCTCTTGTCCAGCGCGTGAGCTTAACTGACGCCCCAGCTGGGAAGGCGGATCGACGGGGGGCACGATCGGCTGGAGGGGCGTCATGGTCACTTCGCGAGGCGTCTTCAGGCGCAAGCCGGTGGAGCAGATCGCCACCGAGCACGAGGGGGAACTCGCCAGAACGCTGGGAATGTGGCAGCTGACGGCCATCGGCGTGGGCGGCATCATCGGCGCGGGCATCTTCGCGCTGGCCGGGGCGGTCGCCAACGAGACCGCGGGACCCGCCGTGCTGGTGTCGTTCCTCATCGCGGGCGTCGCCAGCGCCGCCGCCGCGCTGTCCTACGCCGAGTTCGCGGGCATGATCCCGAAGGCCGGGTCCGCCTACACCTACGGATACGCCGTACTCGGGGAGATCGTCGGCTGGTTCATCGGCTGGGACCTGCTGCTGGAGTACACCGCGATCGTCGCGGTCGTCGCCATCGGCATCTCCGGCTACTTCGGCTTCCTCGTCCAGCAGCTGGGCTTCGCGCTGCCTCCGTGGATGCTCGGCGCGCCCGGCACCGGCGAGGGGCGGGTGGTGGATCTGTTCGCGGTGCTGCTCTGCCTGCTCATCGCCTTCCTGCTGAACCTCGGCATCCGCACCGCCGCCCGGTTCGAGACGTTCGTGGTGGGGGTGAAGGTCGCCGTCGTGCTGCTCGTCATCGTGGTCGGCTTCTTCCACATCAACACCGCCAACTACCAGCCCTTCTTCCCGTACGGGATCGGCGGGGCCATCACCGGGGCCGCCACCGTGTTCTTCGCCGTGTTCGGCTACGACGCGATGAGCACGGCGGCCGAGGAGTCACGCGACGCGCAGCGGCACATGCCCAGGGCGATCATCTACTCCCTGATCATCGCCATGGTGCTGTACGTGCTGGCCACGCTCGTGCTGACCGGCATGCAGAACTACCGGGAGATCGACCCCGAGAGCGGCTTCTCCTCGGCGTTCGCCTCGGTCGGCCTTTCCGGGCTGGCGTCCGTGATCGCGGTGGGCGCCATCGTCGGCATCCTCACCGTGATGTTCACGTTCATGCTCGGCGTCACCCGCGTGTGGTTCTCGATGAGCCGCGACGGGCTGCTGCCGCAGTGGTTCGCCAAGCTGCACCCGGTACGGCGGGTGCCCTCGCGCGTCACCTGGATCGTGGGCGCCGCCTCCGCGGTGATCGCCGGGTTCCTGCCGATCCGGGAGGCCGCCGAGCTGACGAACATCGGCATCCTGCTGGCGTTCGTGGTCGTGTGCCTGGCCGTGATCGTGCTCCGCTACCGGCAGCCCGGCCTGCACCGCGAGTTCCGCGCTCCCGGGATGCCGGTGGTGCCCGCCATAGGGGTGGTCTTCTCGATCTGGCTGATCACCTTCCTGGACCCGTCGACGTGGCTGCGCTTCGCCCTCTGGTTCGTGATCGGGCTGGTCATCTACTTCGCCTACAGCCGACGGCACTCCGCGCTGGAACGGCCGCCGGCCGGGACGGGCCAGCGCTGACGTGGGGGCGCGCCGTCGAGCCGGCCGGCTGACGGCGCCGGCTGTGTCGGCGATCACATCGTGAAGCTGTCACGAAGGGAAGGTCGCAGGAGTCAAGGAAGGGACATGACCCTCACGGGGAAGGAACGACCATGGCGAAGACCGCTACCGCTCTCCTGCGCGACCTGCACAAGCCCGGCGACCCGCTGATCCTGCCCAACGTCTGGGACGCGGGCAGCGCCACCATCGTGGCCGAGGCCGGATTTCCCGCCCTGGCGACCGCCAGCGCGTCCATCGCCGCCCTGCTGGGGCGCGACGACCACGAGGGCGCGCCCGTCGGCGAGATGTTCGACATCGCGGCCAGGATCATCAGGGCCGTGGACGTGCCGGTGACCGTCGACGCCGAAGCCGGCTACGGCCTGCCGCCCGGCGAGCTCGTCGAGCGGCTCACCGCCATCGGCGCGGCCGGCTTCAACATCGAGGACACCGACCACCGGGCCGGGGGGCTGGTCGACGCCGGCACGCAGGCCGCGCGCATCGCCGCCCTCCGGGAGGCGGGCCCCGACCTGGTGATCAACGCGCGGGTCGACGTGTTCCTGACCGGCTCCACGTCGATCGAGGAGGTCGCCGAACGCGGGCGCCGCTACCTGGAGGCCGGCGCCGACTGCGTCTTCCCCATCCTGGCCCCGTCGGAAGAGGTGGTCGGCGACCTCGTCAAGGCCGTCCCCGGGCCGGTCAACGTCTCCTGCATGCCCGGCATGGACCTGGGCAGGCTGGCCTCCCTCGGAGTCGCCCGCGTGTCCTTCGGTCCGTTGACGTACCTGACCGCGCTGGAGGCGCTCAAGACCATGGCGAGCCGCATCCGCGCGGGCCAGGACCCGTACGCCGCCTGACCGGCGGCGCTCGGGCAGGCCTGCCGCGAGGGCTCCCCGGTCTGCCGTCGAGGGCTCCCCGGCGTCCGGCCGGCTCGCCCGAACCCGGTCAGGCGGACGCGCGGCCCAGGGCCCGCAGCTCGTCGGGGGAGAGCGCGGAGACGTTCTGGTCGATGGGGGAGTCGGAGTACTGGTGGATGGTCCAGGTCTTCCAGTCGGCGGGCGGGGTCACCGTCCCCTTCGGCTTGCTGTAGTGGGCCACCCACAGCGGGTACTCGGCCAGGCCCTTGCCGTAGGTGTCGGCGAAGTTCCAGCCGCTGTAGAACATCGGGGTGACCCCGGTCTCGGCCTTCACGTGCGACAACCACGCCTTGGCCCAGGCGTTGACCTCCTCGACGGACTTGCCGTCGGTGGTCTCCAGGTCCAGCACCAGCAGGTCGCCTGGCTTGGAGGGCTGGGAGTTCACCATGGACAGGAAGTGCTCGGCCTCGGCGATGGGGTCGTTGCCGGGGTGCGCGTAGTGGTACGCCCCGCGCACGATGCCCTTCTTGCCCAGCTCGCTCCAGTGCCTGGCGAAGGCGGCGTCGCGGAAGTCGGTGCCCTCGGTGGCCTTGATGATGCCGAACTGCGCGGGGCTGGAGACCCAGTCGTGCAGCGGCTGGTGGTTGGACACGTCCTGGCCGTAGGTGAGCGTCTGCTGCTCGGCCGCCTGGGCCGAGCCGTCCGGCTCGACGGGGGACGCGTGCGCGGGCACGGTCGCGCCCGCGATGGCGGTGGTTCCGGCCAGCAGGGCGCCGGCGGCGGACAGGGTGAGACGTCGTGTGAGTTCGCGCATGGGGGGATCGACTCCTTGCTTCCATGTGCCTACCGGGTTAGCTGACGGGTTCGGGCTTGGAAGTGCCCTACGCGCGCAGCCCTTCGGCTGGCGTGCGATTCACCCCGGAAAGGTGGGTCCCCGGCTCCGCGCTGCGCGGATTCGGCCTGTCAACGTCGCGGCAACGGTTCGGCGAGCGCTCGCCTGTGCCGTATGCCGTAATCCCCAAGAAGGTATATAACGCCCCATAAACGCTGCAAGCGGTATAAATCCCCGTGCAATGTCGTTGGCCGTGGGGAAGCCCTGGATCGCCGCTCTCGCAGGCTTTCCAGGGCTTTGGCAAAGTTTTCCGGCACCGTACGCGGGCCGCACCTGAATGGGGCGCGTGATACCGCTGTGACACGGGCTCCGCCCGGCGCGGGCGACGCGCGGCTCCGCCTACCGCTGCCCGGCGAGCCAGTCGTCGAAGGTGGTCGGCGCGATGCGCGCGCCCTCGCCGGGCAGCAGCACGTCACCCGCCATCGCCGGGCCGAACAGCCCCGACCACGTCGGCACGAGCCGCACCGTACGGCCCCGCGCCTGGTGCGTACGCCGGGCCATGTCCACCAGGTCCTGCGGCTCGGGGCCGGCGACGTCGGCGTACCGACCCCGAGGCTCCCCGGTCGCGATCTCGGCGAGGACCTCGGCCACGTCGGCGGGCGCGATCGGCTGTACGAGCAGCGGCGCGATCGTGGCGACGCCGTCCTGCTCCGTCCAGCTCGCCACCATCTCGGCGAAGTCGTGGAATTGCGTGGCCGGCACGATCGTCCACGGCACCGGCCCGGCGGCCACGAGGCGCTCCTGCTCCCGCTTGCCGGCGTAGTGGGCGTTGCCCTCGACGCGATGGAGCCCGGCGATCGACAGCAGGACGTGGTGGCGCACCCCGGCCCGCTCCTCGGCGGCCAGCAGGTTGCGCGTGGTGGCGCCGAAGAACGCCACCGTCTCCTCCGGGCCGGCCGCCGGCGCGTTGATGGCGTCGACGACCGCCTCGGCGCCGGCCAGGGCGTCGTCGAGCCCGTCGCCGGTCGCCAGGTCCACGCCGAGCGAACGACTGATGCGCACGACCTCGTGGCCGTCGCGTTCGAGGGCCGCGGCGGTGAGCGTCCCAATGTTCCCTGTCGCGCCGGCGACTGCGATCCGCATGATGATCCCCTTAATTATGGACTAAGCGGATCCATAATAGCTGCGATAGGATCGGGGAGTGAAGTTGCCTGTGAGCACCGAGTGGGTTCTGCACTGCGCGAGCACGCTGGCCCAGCTCGACCCGGGAGCCAGCGCGTCGGCGGCGCAGCTCGCGCTCCACTACGACCTCCCGGCGCCCTACCTCACCAAGCAGCTGAAGGAGCTGGTCAAGGCCGGGCTGCTGGCCGCGTCCACGGGACCGAGGGGAGGCTTCCGGCTGGCGCGGCCCGCCGCCGAGATCACGCTGCTGCAGATCGTCGAGGCCGTCGACGGCCGGTCCACGCCGTACGAGTGCCGCGAGATCCGTCGGCAGGGACGTGGCGCGCTGCCCCCGGAGGAGTGCGAGCGCATCTGCGTCCTCGCCGAGAAGATGGCCGACGCCCACCGGGCATGGCGGGCCAGCCTCGCCGGCGTCACCCTCGCCGACATCCTCGCCGAGCTGCCGGAGGGGGCGCCGGCCCGCACCCGGCAGCGCCTGGCGGGCACCACGTAGCCGGAGCTCGGATCGCGGGCTCGGCGCATCCCGGGCAGAATTTCGTGTGCCGGCCGTTCCCCGGCATGTCCTGTTACGCGATCAGGCCGGGGCGCCGATCAAGCGGCCTGGTCCAGAATCCCGCGAGCACATCGTTCAGCTTCTCCGGCACCTCTACGTGGGGGCAGTGGCCGCTGCCGGGGATCGACGTGTGGCGGCCGCCGATGCGTTCCGCGGTGATGCGGGCGCACGCCATGAGCGGGACGCCGCCGCGCTCACGGTACTGCTCGGGCGCGGTCTCCCACGTTCCTGAGATCACCAGCTTGGGGAACGCGGCCGCCCGCAACGCGGGGAGCGGGATCCCGGCCTCCCAGCACACCCGTTCACGCAGGGCGGTGCCTGCGGCACGCAGCCGCCGCTCGCTCGCCTCCAGCGGCGGGCTGCCGGTCGAGCCGACGGAGGCCTGCAGCCACTGCTCCGGCGTCAGCTCGGGAAGGCCGGCGTAGGCCGTACGGCTGGCGCGCAGGGCGGCCGCCACGGCCGGGTCGTCGGCCGCGGCCTGATAACCGCCCGGCTCGATCAGGGTGAGCGAGAGCACCGCCTCGGGGCGGCGGGCGGCCGCGATCATGGCTCCTACTCCGCCGTACGAGTGGCCGACGAGGTGCGCGCCGTCGCCGAGCAGTTCGGCGATGTCGTCGGCGTCGGCCAGGTAGTCGCCGGGGAACCGCGCACCGGCATCCGGGCTGCCGCCGTACCCGCGCCGGTCCATGAGCAGCAGGCGGAAGCGGCCGGCGAGCGGCGCCTGGGCGGCGAAGCCGTAGGCGGGGTCGTCGCCCCAGCTGGTGGAGCCGTGCGCGAAGAGCACCGGCGGAGCGCCGCGCGGGCCCAGCGCGGTCACGTGCACGCTGCCTGGCAGCGGCCCGTTCGCACGGAACAACGGCGTGGTGGGCGGGGACATCGCACTCCTAAACAGCGTTTAAGCTTCTCAAACACTGTATAAGTGAGCTGAACAATGAACGTCAACCCGGGGTACGGTGAATCTCGTGTCCTCCGCAGACTTCTCCGAGGGGTCCGTGTGGCTGCGTCCCCAACGGCCGCCGCGCGACCGCCGGCTCACCCGTGACCAGATCATCGACGCCGCCGTGACCGTGCTCGACTCCGAAGGGCACCGCGGCCTGTCCATGCGCCGGATCGCCGCCGGCCTCGGGGTGACCGCGGGGTCGCTCTACTGGTATGTGCGCACCAAGGACGACCTGCTCGAACTGGCGCTGGACCGCGTCCTGGGAGAGGTGTGCGCCGCGCCCGACGAGCCGGACTGGCGGCGTGCCCTGGCCACCCTGGCCCGCCACAACCGCGCCATGCTGCTGCGGCACCGATGGGCGCTGTCAGAGCTGACCCTCCGGCCCAACCTGGGGCCGAACGCGCTGGCGCTGGCCGAGAGGGGGTTGCGACTGCTGGCGCGTGCCGGGTTCGCCGACGCGGACCTGGACGCGGCGATGGCGACCGTCAATGATCACGTGGTCGGCTCTGCCATCGCCGAGATCGCCTGGCGCGACACGCTGGCCCGCATGAGCGAGACCGGAGCCGGCTGGGACGCACGGGCCGCGGGATTCGTACGCGAGATCACCGAACGTCACCCGCTGCTGGCCCGCCGGATGGGCGCCACCAGCGAGATCGACGTGGAGCGCGAGAGCGAGCGGCGGTTCGAGTTCGCCCTGGAGTGTTTGCTTGACGGCCTGGCCGCCCGCCAGGGGACCCCTGAGCGGGAGCAGCGATGATCGCCCCGTGGACCCGTGGCGGCCGCTCGTCCCCGCGCGACATCCACTGCGCGGTGAAGGTCATGCTCCAGGGGCCTGCGGGGTGAAGCGGACGAACGGGATGTGCCGGCCCACCTCCCGGTAGTCCGCCACGCTGCCGTCGACCGCGAAGCCCATGATCTTGCAGAGCTGGCGGGCGGCGGCGGGATGGCGGGGCGCGTACGTGGCCATGATCTCCGAGCCCTGCTCGTCCGGGATCGGCGTGGCGGTGGCCCGCAAGGCGCGCCCGCCCACCTGCAGGGTCACCTCGGGGTTGGCCATGACGTTGCGGTACCAGTCGGCGCGCCGCCCGAACCCGGAGGCCGCCACATAGCCCCGCTCGTCGTGCTGGACGACCTCGATGACGGCCCGGCGGGGTTGGCCGGAGACGCGGCCGGTGTGGGTGAGCAGCATGATCCGCTGCCCGAGCAGCCGGCCCAGGCCGATTCGGTACAACAGGATGGGAAGGCGCCACAGCCTGCGGCGCAGTCCGGTCGGCGGGGCGGGCTTCTTGACGATCTCCATGTCCGGTCCTCTCGATGTCAGCCGTGTGCGGCGGAAAGGGGTTCTCCCGCCGCGCTCACGATGGGTCAGGCTTCGCCAGCAGGTCCTCCACCGCGGACAGCGCCGCGCCGACGGGAAGGTCGCCGTCGATCATGTAGTGCAGCGTCAGCCCGTCGATCGCCGCGACGACCAGCGTGGCGACCCCGTCCAGGCGGTCCGGCGTCCAGCCGGGACGCGCCCCGCGAAGACGGGCGGCGACCAGCGCTCGAGCCTGGCGCAGCTCGTCGCGGAGCACCACGCCCAGCGCGGGATCGCGGGTGGCGCCCGCGATCAGCTCCGCGGCCAGCCGGGTCGTCTGGTCGTCGCCGGTCGCCTGGGGCAGCAGGCGCCGCACGGTCGCCAGGGCCGCGCGCTCGTCCGCGGCCTCCATCAGCTCGGTGACCAGCGGGCCGAGGATGAGCTCGGTGGCCTGCCGGAAGATCGCCGCGTGCAACCCGGCCAGCCCGCCGAAGTGGTAGTGGATCAGGCCGGGGTTGGTGCCGGCCCGCTGGGCCACGGCACGGGTCGTGACGCCCTGCCAGCCGTCGTCCCGCAGCACCGCGATGCCGGCCTCCACGAGTTGCTCGCGGCGGCGATCCCCACGCGGTGAATTTGGTCGATCGGCCAAGTTGGTCATACGGCCAAACTAGCAGAACGGCGCCGGTGCGCGAAACGGGGCCCCCTGGCGCAGTCGAACGGGCTGAGGAGGGGCGTGCGCCTGTCTCTTATACACAGC
>NZ_SMKO01000275.1 GCF_004348685.1 Nonomuraea deserti
CTCCGCCCCCGCGTCCTCCGCCCCCTCGGGAGAGTTCCCCGTCACGATCGAGGCCGGCAACGGCCAGGTCACCATCGCCAGGAAGCCGGAGCGCGTCGTCTCGCTGTCGGCCACCCACACCGAGACGCTCTTCGCCATCGGCGCAGGCCCCCAGGTCGTCGCGGTGGACAATCAGTCGAACTACCCGCCGGAGGCTCCCAAGACCGACCTGTCGGGCTTCGAGCCCAACGTCGAGGCCATCGTCGCCGAGAAGCCCGACCTCGTCGTCGTCTCCGACGACCTCAACAAGATCGTCGCCGAGCTGGGCAAGGTGAACGTGCCCGTCCTGGTGCAGCCCGCCGCCACCGAGCTCGACGACGCGTACGAGGAGATCATCGAGCTCGGCGCCGCCACCGGGAACAAGGCCAAGGCCGAGGAGGTCGTCGCCGGCATGAAGACGGCCATCGACAAGCTGGTCGCCGAGGCGCCGAAGGACAAGAAGCTCACCTACTACCACGAGCTGGACCAGACGCCCTACGCCGCCACGTCGAAGACGTTCATCGGCCAGATCTACGGCATCTTCGGCCTCACCAACATCGCCGACAAGGCGCCCGCGTCCGCGGGAGGCTACCCCAAGCTCTCCGCCGAGTTCGTCGCCCAGGCCGACCCTGACCTGATCTTCCTGGCGGACGTCAAGTGCTGCGGGCAGAGCAAGGAGACCCTGGCCGAGCGGCCCGGATGGAAGAACCTGTCGGCCCTCAGGAACGACCAGGTGATCCAGCTCGACGACGACATCGCCTCCCGCTGGGGGCCACGCGTCGTCGACCTGGCCGAGACGATCGGCGCCGCCGTGGCCGGAGCGGGCGCCGAGGACGGCACGAGCTGACGGTGACCACGCAGGCCCGCCCGTCCAGGGCCAGACCCGCCTGGGTGGCGAGCGCGCTGGGCGTGCTGGCCGTCGCCATGGTGGCCGGGCTGCTCGACGGGGCCGCCGACATCTCGCCGTGGCAGGTCGTGCTGGAGGTCGCGGACTGGCTGCCGCTCGTCCACGTCGACTCCGGGCTCGCCCCCGTCGAGCAGGGGCTGCTGTTCGAGCTGCGGCTGCCCCGGGTCCTGGTCGCCGCCGTGGTCGGCGGTTTGCTGGCCATGGCGGGAGCGGGGTACCAGGGCGTTTTCCGCAACCCGCTCGCGGACCCCTACCTGCTGGGCGCCGCCGCCGGCGCGGGGCTCGCGGCGACCGCGGCCATCGTGCTGCTGCCCGCCGCGGAGGGCAGCGTGCCGATCGCGGCCTTCGCCGGGGCCGTGGGCGGCGTGTTCCTGGCGTACACGCTCGGCAACGCCGCCGGGCGCGGGGGCGGCACCGCCACGCTGGTGCTGGCCGGGGTGGCGGTCACGTCGTTCCTGACCGCGATCCAGACGTTCGTCCAGCAGTTCAAGGTCGAGGAGCTGCAGCGCATCTACTCGTGGATCCTCGGCGACGTCGGCGGCGGATGGGACCAGCTCTGGCTGGTCCTGCCGTACGCCGCCGTCTCCGCCGTCCTGCTCCTGCTGCACGGGAGGATGCTCGACGTGCTGTCCGTGGGCGACGAGGAGGCCACCAGCCTCGGGGTGCGCGCGGCGAGGGTGCGATTCACGGTGCTGCTGGCGGCGTCGCTGGCCACCGCCTCGGCCGTGGCGGTGAGCGGGCTGATCGGCTTCGTGGGCATCGTCGTCCCGCACGTCGTCAGGCGGCTGGCGGGCGGCTCGTACCGGAGCGTGCTGCCGCTCTCGCTGATCGGCGGCGCGGCCTTCCTGGTGCTGGCCGACCTCGTCGCCCGCACCGTGCTGGCGCCCGCCGAGCTGCCGATCGGCGTGGTGACCATGTTCGTGGGGGCGCCGTTCTTCGTCGGCATCCTGCGCGTGACCAGGCGGGCGGTCACATGATCGGGGTCTGCGCCGTCTCCGTGCGGCTCGGCGGGCGCGACGTCGTCGCGGACGTCGGCCTCGACGTGCGCCGCGGCGAATGGCTGGCCATCATCGGGCCCAACGGCGCCGGCAAGTCCACGCTGCTCAAAGCGGTCATGGGCCTGGTCGCGCACCGGGGCGAGGTCACGATCGACTCCCGGCCGGCCGCCGCGCTCAAGCCCCGCGCGCGGGCCAGGCTGGTGGCGTACGCGCCGCAGTCCCCGGCCCTGCCGCCCGACATGTCGGTCTTCGACTACGCGCTGCTCGGGCGCACCCCGTACATCCCCTACCTCGGGAGGGAGAGCGGGCACGACCGGCGGGTCACCGCCTCCGTGCTCGACCGGCTCGACCTGACGGAGCTGGCCACCCGCCGCGTCGGCGAGCTGTCCGGCGGGGAACGGCAGCGCGTGGTGCTGGCCAGGGCGCTCGCCCAGGAGGCGCCCGTGCTGCTGCTCGACGAGCCGACGACGGCGCTCGACCTCGGGCACCAGCAGCAGGTGCTGGAGCTGGTCGACCGCCTGCGCAGGGCCGACGGGCTGACCGTCGTCACCACCCTGCACGACCTGACCGTGGCAGGGCTCTACGCCGACTCCCTGCTCCTCATGGCCGGGGGGCGGGCGGTGGCCGCGGGCAAGCCCGCCCAGGTGCTGACCGAGGCGCTGGTGGGAAGGCACTTCGACGCCCAGGTGAAGATCGAGCCCGGGCCCGACGGGCGGCCCGTCGTGCATCTGGTCAGGGGAGGACCGTGAAGCTGACGTACCGGGTGGAGGAGGAGGCCCGGCTCGGGTCGCTGCTGTGGGAGTTCGGGCCCGGATGGCGGATGATCTCCTCCGCCATGCTGGGCGGCGGGATCGGGGCACGCGAGTGGGTGCTGAACGCGCAGGTCGTGGCCGGCTACGCGCGGATGGACCCGGCCGAGCACCTGCGGTCGTTAGGTCCCGCCGGCGACGGGGTCGGGATGATGACCGCCGCGTCCGTCGACCGCTACACGCGCGCCGCCGACGGTGGCGTGGAGGCGGTGGCCACCGTCGGGCTGCGGGTGCCCACCTGGGCCGCCGCCCCCGAAGGCGCCGAGGACCCCGAGCTCGCGCCCATGCGCGTGGGAACGGTCAACATCGTCACCGTGCTGCCGGTGGCCATGACGGACGCCGCGCTGGTCAACACGGTCATGACGGTCACGGAGGCGAAGTCGCAGGCGCTCATCGAGGCCGGGTTCGCGTGCACGGGCACGGCGTCCGACGCGGTCTGCGTCGCCGTGCCCGCCGACGGGCCGCGCGAGGTGTTCGGCGGGCCGCGGTCGGAGTGGGGGGCACGGGTGGCGCGGGCGGTGCACCAGGCGGTCCGGCGCGGTGCCGAGGCGTGGCGATCCCATCACTCAAAGTGAGGATTTCCTGGGAAGTAGCATGTGGGCGAGGGCGTGACTCCCGATACTGAGTGGGTGACCGCAATGGCGACGATCGAACCGAAGAGCGGAACGGCCGCGGATGAGCCGACCACGAGGCGCACGGTTCCCCCGGGTGCGCCGCCGTTCACTGTCGACGACCTGCTCAGGTTCCCCGACGACGGGAACCGATACGAGCTCTTCAACGGGAGCCTACTAGTGAGCCCTGCCCCCACCCCCCTGCACCAGGACGCGATCTTCCTTCTGCAGACGATTCTCCACCAAGCGGCGCCGCCGCACCTGAAGGTGTTCTCCACCGTCAACGTGCGGGCATCGGACAGGGACTTCTACATCCCTGACATCGTGGTGGTGCCGAAGGAGAGAGCCCGGTCGGTGAAACTGATGTTCGCGCCCGAGGACGTGCTCCTGGCCGTCGAGGTGGTCAGCCCGACCACCAAGATCCGCGACAGGGCGACCAAGGCCGCCGCATACGCAGCCGCGGGCATCCCCACCTACTGGCGCGTCGAGCTCGACGAAGGACCGGCGCTCTACGTTCACGAGCTCGACGAGGGCTCCTACCGGGGGCCCAGCACTCACCAGGCCGGAGACAAGGTCAGCCTCTCCGCTCCCTACCCCGTGAGCTTCGATCCCGCCGACCTGACCGACTACTGAGCGCCGGCCCCGTAGTCCTCGGCCGCTCCTCGGGGGGTGACGCGCCCCGCCTCGAGGTCGGCCATGATCGCCTCCCTGTCCCGTTCGCCCGGCGGGCCGATGCCGCCCCCGCCCGTGGTCTCCACGATGAACGCCTCGCCCGCCGCGAACCGCACGTTGTTGACCTTCGAAGCCAGGCGCTCCACGGTCCCGTCCAGATGACGCTTGAAGAACCCGCCCAGCCGCCCCGGCAGCCCGCCGTCGCGGCCCGGCGGCGGCAGCCGGAGCCGGTCGCCGCGGGTGGTGACGTGGCAGCCGGCCAGGAAGCGGTAGACGGTCCGCGACCCCAGCCCGCCCCTGTGGCGTCCTGGGCCGCCAGAGTCGGGGATCGTCTCGACCGACTCGACGATCAGCGGGCAGCGGCTCTCCACCGGCTCCGCCTGTGGCACCGAGTTGCGGCCGATCCCGAAGTGCACGCCCGTCGCGTCCGGGCCGTCCAGGCCCTGCCGGGCGCCCACGCCGCCGAAGTCGTACGAGAGATGGATCCAGTACGGCGCGCCCGCCGCGGCGATCGAGAACGGCTGCAGGATCCCGCTGGCCGCGATGGCCCGGTCGGGCACCGCGTCCGACATGGCCTGGAAGACGGCCTCCATGGCGGCGTAGATGGGGACGTACCGGCCGCCGCAGGGGTAGGGGGAGCGGGCGTTGAGCAGGGAGCCCTCGGGCAGGCGCACCTCGATCGCGCGCAGGCAGCCGTCGTTCATGGGGATCGCGGGGTCCAGGAAGCAGCGGATCGCGAAGACGGCGGCGGCCAGTGACTGGGAGGCCGAGGCGTTGATGGCGGCCGGGACCTGCGGGCCGGTGCCGGCGAAGTCGAGGACGGCCTGCCGGGGGCCGAGGATGACCGCCACGCGGATGAGGTGTGATATTTCGGGGTTCATGCCGTCGTCGTCGATCGGATAGGCCGCCTCGAACCGGCCCTGCGGCAGCCCGGCGAGGGCGGACCGGGTCCTGGCCTCGGTGTGGTCCAGGTAGTCGTCGACGCCGTCCGCCAGCCCCTGCGCGCCGTACTCGCCGATCAGCGTCTCCATCCGCGCCGCCGCCACCGCCGTGCCCGCCACCAGCGCCCGTACGTCGCCCATGACCTTGTCAGGGGTGCGGCTGTTGGCCTTCAGCACGGCCTCCATGGCCGGGTCGATGCCCTCCTCCGTGGCCAGGCGCACCGGAGGGAGTTGCAGGCCCTCCAGGAAGATGTCCGTGGCGAGGGGAGCCATGCCGCCGGCCGAGAGCCCGCCCAGGTCGGACACGTGGATCATGGTGGCCGTGAAGTAGGCGGGGGCGCCGTGGACGAAGACGGGGCGGTAGACGAGCAGGTCGTTGGTGTGGACGCCGCCCCGGTAGGCGTCGTTGAGCGCGTACACCTCGCCCGGCCGCATCGTCTCCGGCGGGAAGTCCTTGACCAGCTCGGGGAGGGCGGCCTTGAGCGCCATGCTGTTCATGAGCGTGGTGGCCATGGACTGGGCGATCAGGCGGCCCCTGGCGTCCAGGACGGCGGCGGAGGCGTCGGAGCCCTCCACGATGAACGTCGAGTACGCCGCGCGCACCACCACGATGCTCGCCTCCTCCGCGGCGACGACCAGGGCGTTCCTCAGCACCTCCGCGGTGAGCGGGTCGGTCATGGAAGGCTCCTGGTCAGCCGCACGGCGCGGGACTCGGTGAGGGTGGCGCTCCAGCCGGGCGGGACGACGATCGTCGACTCGGCGTCCTCGATGACGGCCGGGCCTCGCAGCCCGGCGCCCATGGAGCTCCTGGTGTGCACCGGCACCTCCACAAACCCGCCCGTTTCGGGAAAGTACGCCCGCCGCAGCCCTGACCCGTTGCCTTCCGGGTCTGACCTGCCGTCCTCCGGCGCCGCCGGGCCGCCGCTCGCCGGGTCCGTGTCGCCGGCGGGGATGGTGACACGCACGCGGTAGCCGACCAGTTCGATCTCGCCCCGCTGGGTGAAGCCGTAGATCTCGGCGTACCGCTGGAAGAAGCGGGACTCCAGCAGCGCGCGGTCGGCGCTCCACGGGACGGTCAGGTCGTGCGACTGGCCCTTGAAGCGGACGTCCACCGACCGCGACACGCGCACGCCCGGCGATCTTGAGGAGACCCCGAGGTCCGTGGCCGCCTCCGCGGCGAGCGAGACGAGGAGCGCCTCCGGGTCGGGCGCGTCCAGGCGGGACAGGACGCGGTCCGTCGAGAGCTCGCCGGACAGCAGCCCGGCCGCAGACGCCACCCCGCAGTACGGGGGCACCACCACCGTGCCGATCCCGAACCGCCCGGCCACCCGGGCCGCGTGCGTGGGCCCCGCCCCGCCGAAGGCGACCAGGGCGAAGCCGCGGGGGTCGATCCCGCGCTGGACGGTCACCACGTGCACCGCCGACGCCATCGAGGCGCTGACGATCTCGTGCACCGCGTACGCCGCCCGCTCCCGCGGGACGCCGAGCGGTCCGGCGAGCCGGTCGAGCGCCTCGCCGGCGAGTTCGGGGGAGAGCGGGATGGAGGCGGAGGAGAGGTAACCGAGCACGAGGTTCGCGTCCGTGACGGTCGGCTCCCGGCCGCCCATGCCGTAACAGGCGGGGCCGGGGGAGGATCCGGCCGAGCGCGGTCCCACGCGCAGCGCGCCCGCGGGGTCGAGCCAGGCCACGCTGCCGCCGCCCGCGCCGACCTCGGCGAGGTCGATGGCCGGGGTCCTGATGGGCACGCCGGTGCCCGCCCGCCGCCCGCCGAAGCTGCCCTTGCCGCCCACGTGGAACTCGTGGGTGATCTCCGGCCGCCCGCCGCGCACCACGCACGTCTTGGCCGTGGTGCCGCCCATGTCGAACGAGATCGCGTCGGGGAACCCGGCGCCCGCCGCGGCCAGCACCCCCGCGGCGGGGCCGGATTCGATCGTGGCCACCGCCCGCCGGGCGGCCACTTCGGCGGAGATGACGCCGCCGCCGGACTCCATGACGTGGATCGGGGCGTCGATGCCGAGCTCGGCCAGCCGATCCCGGAGCCGCGAGAGATAAGAAGCTATCAATGGACCGATATAAGCGGACATAATGGTGGTGGTGGCGCGCTCGTACTCTCGGATCTCCGGCCAGACGTCCGACGACGTCACCACGTTCTTCACCGATTCGCGCAGGATCGCCGCCACCTGCCGTTCATGCGTGGGATTGGCGTACGCATGCAGCAGGCACACCGCCGCCGACTCGATGCCGCGCCGGGCGATCCCGGCGGCGGCCTCACGTACGGACGCCGGGTCCAGCGGCGTCAGCACGGCGCCGCGCGCGGAGATCCGCTCCACCACCTCGAAACAGTCGCCCGGGGCCACCGGCGGGGGAGGCGGCGTGAAGCGGAGGTCGTAGCGGTCCTCCTCGACCCGGGCGTAACGGCCGAGCGGGATGGTGGCGCGAAAGCCCTGCGTGGTGACGTACGCCACCCGGACGCCGGTGCGTTCGAGCACCGCGTTGGTCGCCAGCGTGGTGGCGTGCACCACCCGTTCGACCTGGGCGGGGTCGCGGTCGCCGAGCGCGCGCGTAACGCCGGCGAGGATTCCCGCGATGGGGTCGTAGTGGGTGCTCAATACTTTGGCCACGGCAAACGCGCCGGACGTGCCGCGCCGGACCCCGTCGGTGCGAAGGACCACGTCGGTGAACGTGCCACCGACGTCGACGCCGATCACGAACCCCATCCGCGTACGTTATGTCCCCGAGCAAGCGCTTGTCTACGTAGTCGTCTATTGACTTACGGCACCTGATTGGGACCCTGGTCTCAATCCAGCCTTTTGGAGCGGAGAGATGGCGCGCCTCAGAGCTCTTGCCAGTGGCGTCGCGGCGGCGCTCGTGCTGGTCGCGATGCCGGTCGCCGCACATGAGCATCCGAGCGGGATCACCGACCTGGTGAGCCCCGCCGTGGTACGGCTGGAGGCCGTGTCCCACGTGGAGATCACCCTGCTCGACCACGTCGGCCGGCTCAAACATGTGGAGCGGTCCTACGACTTCCCGTTCGCCGAGGGAACGGGCACCGTCGTCAACCCCGACGGGACCGTCGTCGCGCTCCGCCGCCTGGCGGTGAACGACGACGACGTCGCCGTACGCGCCGCGAACAAGATCTTCGCCGAGCACCACGACGTCGAGATCGCGGCCGACGACGAGAAGCACGAGCTGTCCGACGAACTGCTCGACCGGCACCTGCAGGACTGCTACCCGCCCAAGAGCGACACGGCCACCTGCATCATCAACGTGACCACGGAGATCACCGCCTTCCCCAACGTGTCGCCGGCCAGCCCCGACGGCTACAAGCTCAAGCTCGCCAAGGCGGGCGGGAAAGCCGACAGCCCCGCCGTGCTGGTGCCGCTCGACCCCGTGACGGGAAGCGTCGGCATGCCCACCGCGCCGCTCGCGGACAAGGTGCCCGACCAGCAGGGCGCGCCCACCAGCGTGGCCGGCTTCCTGGGCCGCCCCGGCCCGAAGACCGCCCACACGGTCGAGATCGCCCACCTGGGCGAGGGTGGCACGTCGGGCGACGCCGGCAGGCCCTTCGCCGACCCCGACAAGAAGGTGAACGAGCCGGTCAAGCTCGGCGGCCTGGCCGACAAGGGCATGATCGGCGCGCCGGTCATCGGCGACAAGGACGGCCACGTCATCGGCCTGCTCGTCGGCGGCGGCGACGAGGCCAGGATGATCGGCGTCAGGGAGATCACCAAGATCCTCACGGAGGCCGGGGTGGAGCCGCGCAGGGGCGCGATCGACACGGCGTTCGAGGCGGCGCTGACCCGCTACCACACGAGCTATTTCACCGAGGCGGCGCCGGGCTTCCAGCGGGTGCTCGAGCTCTACCCCGGCAACGTGGTGGCCGCGGAACTGCTCAAGACCTCGCTGGCCAAGCGGGGCGGCCCCGAGGACCAGGGCACGCGGGCGGCTGCGGCCGACCCGGCCGGCTCCACGCCGCTGTGGCCGTTCCTCCTGGCGGCGGCGATCCTCTTCCTGGCCGCGGGCGGCGGGGCGTATCTCCTGTGGCGTCGCCGCCCTCCTGAAGAAGTGACAGCACCGCCACAGCCGCTCGCGGCCGACGCACCGCTCGACGACGGCGCCCACCAGACCGTGGTCGTACGGCGCTCCCAGCCGTTCCACGTGGCCCCGCAGCAGCAGCAGCAGGTGATGACCGCGCCGGACCCGGCGATCAAATACTGCACCTCGTGCGGTATGAAGCTCGGCCCCGCGCATCGTTTCTGCGGCTACTGCGGCCACCCCATCGAGACGTGATGCACGTGAACGAAAGATCGCTCATCGGCCAGGAGGTGGCCGGATATTACATCGAGGACATCGTCGGCAAGGGCGGCATGGCCGTCGTCTACCTGGCGCTCGACCCCCGGTTGAGCCGCCGCGTGGCGCTGAAGATCCTCAACCCGGTGCTCAGCGTCGACGACCGCTTCAGGCAGCGGTTCATCCTGGAGTCCCGGACGGTCGCCAGCATCGAGCACCCCAACATCATCCCGATCTACGAGGCGAACGCCGACGCCGACGGCGTGCTCTACATCGCCATGCGCTACGTCGACGGCCTCGACCTGCGCCGCCTCATCCACGACCGCGGGCCGCTGCCGCTCGGCCCGGCCAACCAGATCTTCGTCCAGGTCGCCGCCGCGCTCGACGCCGCCCACGCGCACGACCTGATCCACCGCGACGTCAAACCGGCCAACATCCTGCTGGCCGGCGACCACGTCTACCTGACCGACTTCGGCATCACCAAGCACCGCTCGTCGATCTCCGGGCTGACCCAGACCGACCAGTTCATCGGCACGCCCCGCTACATGTCGCCCGAGCAGATCAACAAGGAGACCATCGACGGCCGCTGCGACCAGTACGCGCTGGCCTGCGTCGTCTACGAGGCGCTGTCGGCGCGGCTGCCGTTCCAGCGCGAGAACGACATCGCGCTGCTCTGGGCCCACCTGGCCGAGCAGCCGACGCCGCTGTCGCAGCTCAGGACCGAGCTGCCGTCACAGGTCGACGAGGTGATGATGCGCGCGCTGGCCAAGGCGCCCGAGCAGCGCTACGCGACCTGCGCGGAGTTCGTGACCGCGCTGCGCGAGGCGATGAGCGGGCACCAGGGCGAGCCCTCGCAGGGAGGGTCCTCGGGGCCGCATCTCGTGCCCCGCCCCACCCCGGGTTCGGGTCCGCACCCCGTATTCCGGCCCGGCCGGCAC
>NZ_SMKO01000276.1 GCF_004348685.1 Nonomuraea deserti
GTCGTCGTCGACTACGAGGGCAAGGTGACGCGCACCCGGTCGAACCGGGCGCACGTCACCTTGCCCTCGTAGTCGACGACGACGGCCCACCAGCCCTGGCCGTCGAGAGCGGCGAGGTCTGTGGTCACGTCGCGCAGCTCCGTCGCGAGCACGCCGCCTAAGTAGGCGTATCCGTCGTGCACATCTGCCATTCTCCCAGCATCCCGGCCAGCTCCAGCGCGGCGGGCAGCGGGGTGTCGGGCAGGGCCGCGTACACCTTGCGCGCGGGCGCCATGCCCCGCAGCGGCCGCAGCACCAGGTCGCGCGGCACGGCCCTGGCCGCCAGCTCGGGAACCAGCGTCACGCCCAGCCCGGCGGCGACGAGGCCGAACTTGCCCGACCACTCGGCCACCCGCAGCCCGGTGCGCGGCGTGAACCCGGCCGCCGCGCACGCCGTCACCAGGAGGGTGGGCTGCCCGCGCGGGGCCGCCTCGATCCAGCTCTCCCCGGCCAGGTCGCGCAGGTCGACATCGGGCTCGGCGGCCAGCCGGTGCTCTCCTGGAAGCGCGACGAGCAGCCGGTCGTCCAGCAGCGGCACCGTCCTGGCCACGCCGGCGGGCAGCCCGGACGGGCAGTCGCTGATCACGGCCACGTCCAGCGTCCCGGCGTGCAGCCCGTCGACCAGCCGCGGGCTGAGCCCTTCCGTCAGCCGCAGATCGACGCCCGGGTGCCGGTCGGCGAACCGTCTGAGCGTGGCGGGCACGAGGCCGACGTTGGCCGTGGCGAACGCGCCCACCCGCAGGATGCCGCCTCGCCCGGCGTGGATGGCGGCCAGTTCCTCGCCCGCCCGCTGGAGCCGGTCGAGCACGGCGACGGCGTGCCGGTGCAGGGCCACGCCCGCGGGCGTGAGGCGTACGCCCCTGGCCAGGCGCTCGAAGAGTGGCCCTCCGGCGGCGCGTTCCAGCGCGGCGACGCGGCGGGAGACCGCCGACTGGGTGTAGCCGAAGAGCTCGGCGGCGGCGGTGAACGAGCCGCTCCTGGCGACCTCGTCGAAGAGCCGCAGCGTGGCGGCGTCAAAGGCATTCGTGTCAGGCATGGCTGGTATGCAATCTAGTCGGTGGTGGAATGCCTCGTGGACGGGTTCACTGAGCGCATGATTGCTTTTCTCGGACAGGGGCGCATGGGAGCGCCGATGGCCCGGCGGCTCGTGGAGGCGGGGCACGAGGTGCGGACGTGGCGGCGCGGGAGTGGCGTCACAGCTGCTGCGGCGGTGGACGGGGCCGACCTGGTCATCACGATGCTGAGCGACCCGGCCGCGGTGCGCGAGGTACTGACGGCGGCGCTGCCGGGGCTGCGCCCCGGCACGACCGTGGTGGAGATGTCGACGATCGGCCCGGAGGCGGTGCGCGGGCTGCGCGCGCTGCTGCCGGCGGAGGTGGGGCTGGTGGACGCGCCCGTGCTGGGCAGCGTGGGCCCCGCCACGTCCGGGACCCTCACGGTGCTGGCCGGCGGCGACGTGTCGGGGTGCCGCGCGGCGCTGTCGGTGTTCGGGCGGGTCAGGGAGCTCGGACCACTGGGGGCGGGCGCGGCCATGAAGATAGCCGTGATGAGCGCGCTCGTGCCCGTCCAGGTGCTGCTGGCGGAGACGTTCGCGTACGGCGGGGCGCACGGCGTGGACCGCGACGCGCTCGTCGACGTGCTGGCGGACACCCCGCTGGGCGTGGCGGCCGAGCGGCTGAGGGCTCCGTCGGAGGAGACCCGTTACTCCCTGGCCCACGCCGCCAAGGACCTGGAGCTGGCCGCGTGGGAGGGCGCCCCGATGGGCGCGGCCGCCAGGACACGGCTGCAGGAGGCGCGGGCCGCCGGGCTCGGCGAGCGGGACGTGACCGCGATCGTGGAGCACATCGCAGGCTCCGCGGCCGGGCCCGGCGGCCCCGCGCGGCGGGCCGTGCCGCTCAACCTGCCGGCCATCCCGGCCACGAACGGCATGTACTCGCACGCCGTCCGCGCCGGCGACACGCTCTACGTCTCCGGCCAGGCCGCGTTCGACGAGCGAGGGAACATCGTCGGCGAGGGCTCCATGGTGGCTCAGGCCGAGCACGTGTTCCAGGTGGTGGCCCGCATCCTCGCCGATCAGGGCGCGACGTTCGACGACGTCGCGTTCATCAGGACGTACCTGACGGACATGGACGACCGCGTCGCGTACGGGCAGGTGCGCAGGAAGTACATCACCGGCACGCCCCCGGCCAGCACGACCGTCGAGGTGTCGAAGTTGTTCATGCCGGGGCTGCTGCTGGAGGTGGACCTGATCGTCGCCCTGCCGTCACGCTAGAGGGCCGGTCACCGACTCGGCGGCGGCCACCACGCCGCCGTCGCCGACCAGGCGCACGGCGGAATCGATCTCCGGCGCGAGGAACCGGTCGGGCCCGGGGGCGGAGACGGTCTCGCGCAGCGCGCCGAGCACGGCCGCCGTCGCGGGCGCGGGCTCCAGCGGGGCGCGCAGGTCGAGCGCGCGGGCGGCGGTGAGCACCTCGACGGCCAGCACGCGGGTCAGCCCGTCCACGGACCTGCGCAGCTTGCGCGCGGCCGACCAGCCCATGGAGACGTGGTCCTCCTGCATGGCGGAGCTGGGGATGGAGTCGACGCTGGCCGGCACGGCCAGCCGCTTGAGCTCGGAGACGATGGCGGCCTGGGTGTACTGGGCGATCATGTGGCCGGAGTCGACGCCGGGATCGTGGGCCAGGAACGCGGGCAGCCCGTGGTTGCGGGCCACGTCGAGGAACCGGTCGGTACGCCGTTCGGACATCGAGGCCAGGTCGGCGGCCACGACGGCCAGGAAGTCCAGCACGTACGCGATCGGGGCGCCGTGGAAGTTGCCGTTGGACTCGACGCGGCCGTCGGCCAGCACGGCGGGGTTGTCGACGGCGCTGGCCAGCTCCCATCCGGCCACGGTGGCGGCGTGCGCGATGGTGTCGCGGGCGGCGCCGGCGACCTGGGGTGCGCAGCGCAGGGAGTAGGCGTCCTGGACGCGGGTGCAGGCCTCCGGGTCGCGATGGCTCGCCATGATGCCGGAGTTATGCAGAATTTTCGTCATATTGGCGGCGGACAGGGCCTGGCCCGGGTGCGGCCGCAGCGCCTGCAGCTCGGGCGCGAACACCCGGTCGGTGCCCAGCAGCGCCTCCACGCTCATCGCGGCGCTCACGTCGGCGGTCCTGACGAGCCTGGTGAGGTCGTCGATGGCCAGGATCAGCATGCCCAGCATGCCGTCGGTGCCGTTGATGAGCGCCAGGCCCTCCTTGGCGACCAGCTCGACGGGGTCGATCCTGGCCTGCTTGAGCGCCTCGGCGGCCGGCAGCAGCGCGCCGGAGGCGTCGCGTACGACGCCCTCGCCCATCAGCGTGAGCGCGACGTGCGCCAGCGGCGCCAGGTCACCGGAGCAGCCGAGGCTGCCGTATTCGTGCACGACCGGCGTGATGCCCGCGCTGATGAGCGCGGCCAGGGTCTTCGCGGTGACCGGCCTGATGCCGGTGTGGCCGGTGGCCAGCGTGTGCAGGCGCAGCAGCATGAGCGCGCGCACGACCTCGGTCTCGACCTCGGGCCCGCTGCCGGCCGCGTGCGAGCGCACCAGGGAGCGCTGGAGCTGGGCGCGCAGCGCCGGGTCGATGTGCCGCGTGGCCAGCGCCCCGAAGCCCGTCGAGATGCCGTACGCGGGCGTCGGGCTCTCGGCCAGCTCGTCGACCCGCTGGCGGGCGGCGGCCATGGCGGCGACCGCGTCGTCGGTGAGGCGCACCGGGGCGCCGTGGCGGGCCACCTGGATGACGTCGTCGAATGTGAGGGGCTCAGGGCCGACGTTCACGACTCCGTTGGCGCGCATGTTGTCTCTCTCGCTGCTAGGTAACCGGCGTACCCGATGTTAGCTCCTTACCAGCGAACATCGCCGACAACCCCTCCCTGCCCTCGTCGGTGAGGACGACGGCTCTGGGGACGGCGCCCCGGCGGAACCAGCCGCGCTCCAGCAGCACTACCGTGATCGCCGCCCCGAGCGCGCCGCCCAGATGCGCCCTGCGCTCGGTCCAGTCGAGGCATTCGAGGGCGAAACGCCTCCTGGATCCGCGCGCGCCGGCCACGTCCACGCCGAGCCCCGACAGCAGCCGCTCCCCGGCGTCCGTGAGGTCGTCCGCGGCGTAGTAACCGCCTTCCCTCAGCCGGTCCAGCAGGGCCACGCCCGCCCGCCCCGCCAGGTGGTCGTAGCAGGTGCGGGCCTCCTCCAGCAGGCGGGCCTGCCGGGACTGGCGCAGCGAGCGCACGGGCGGGCGCCCGCTGATCCTGGCCAGCGTCTCCAGCACCTCGGCCACCTCGTGACCGGCCAGCCGGTAGTAGCGGTGGCGGCCCTGGCGGACGACGTCCACGAGCCCGCCGTCGAGCAGCCTGGACAGGTGGGCGCTCGCGGTGGCGGCACTCACCCCGGAGACCCTGGCCAGCTCCCCCGCCGCCAGCGCGCGCCCGCCGAGCAGCGCCGTCAGCATGGCGGCCCTCGTCGGATCCGCGATGAGCGCGGCCACGGGCGCGACGTCGGCGTCACGTGCGATGTGCTCCATGCCCACGACGCTAGTACGACGACATTTCGCCCGGCGTCGAAAGGTGCCGTCAACGCCTGCCGAGGGCCTTGCCGATCATGTCCCGGGCCCGGTCCATCAACGCCAAAGGCGTCCCCATCAGCACGTTCCTGGCGACGGACTCCGTGCCGGGGTGCGGGCGCACGGGCGCCAGGGCCTCCGCCGCCCGTACCGCCGCCGCCATGGCCCGCCGCTCGACCATGGAGGTGTGCGCCCGCAGCTTGACGAACTCGTACCGCTCCTCGCTGCGCGCGTGCGCGGTCACGGCCGTGCGCAGCTCAGCCAGCCGGTCCCAGAATCCCGGGTGGTCCACCCCGTCCTTATGCAGCTCGACGAGGAGCCGCTTGGCGCGGTTCTCCTCCTGCAGCCGGTCGGCCACCACACCCTGGCCGTTGTCGAGCTTCCTGCGCGCGTACGGGTGCACGATCTCCTCCTCGGCGGTCTCGTGCACACACAACATGCGCGTCAGCCGGTCGAACGCCTCCTCGACCTTGTCCGGAGGCGCCTTCTCCACCTCGTCGAACAGGTCTCTGATGCGACCGTGCTGGGCCGTCAGGAGATCGATGACATCGTGTTCACCCACGAGTGCGCCCTACCCCGGCTCGCCCGCGGGCACGCACTCCCTTACCGAACACGGGCGGTTCGGGGACCGAACGCGGAGGTTGCCGGGTCAGGCCACGGGTACGCGCTGCGGCATGGCCTTCGACCCACTGCAGGAGCGGGGCGTCCCGCTGGACGAGCAGGTGCGTGACTGGCGCGAGCTGGACGTCACGCCCATCGACGCCGACCGCTGCGATCCGTACACGCGGTGCCGGATCATCACGATGAACGGCATCGAGGTGGAGGCGATGATGTTCAGCCACCACCTGGCCCGGCACTGCCAGGATCAGGAGATCAGGCGGCAGCTCGCTCGCGTGCGTCACATCGAGGCGCAGCAGCAGAAGGCGGTCAACTGGCTGCTGCCGGGATCGGCGTCGGTGCTGGAGACGACGATCGCGTACGAGCAGGTGGCCGTCGACCTGACCGCGTGGGTGGCCCGGATGGAGCCGGACGCGTATCTGAAGCAGGCCTACCAGTTCGGCGTGCTGGAGGACTTCGACCACCTCTACCGCTACGCCAACCTCTACGAGATGATCGAGCACCGCAAGGCCGAGAAGATCGTCGACCAGCTCACCGAGGTCATGCCCGGCCGGCCCACCTACCTGCACCACCGCGACCCCGTCGACAACGTGCGCGAGCCCTACGACCGGCGCAGGACCGAGCCGCTGTCGAGGCTGCACGCGCTGACCATCATGTCGGCCGAGCAGCAGACCATGAACTTCTACATGAACGTCGGCCCCACCTACATGGAGCCCATCGCCCGCCAGCTCTACCAGGAGATCGGCCTCATCGAGGAGGAACACGTCACCCACTACGAGTCGCTGGTCGACCCCGGCGAGAGCTGGTGGGAGATGCTGCTCAACCACGAGTACAACGAGTGCTACCTCTACTACTCCTTCATGGAGACCGAGTCCGACCCCAAGGTGAAGAACATCTGGGAGCTGCACCTCAACATGGAGCTGGAACACCTGCGGCTGGCCGCCGAGCTGTTCAAGCGGCACGACGGCCGCGACCCCGACCAGGTGCTCGCGCCCGCGCTGCCGCCGCCGGTGACGTTCGAGCCGAACAAGGCGTACGTGCGCGATCTCCTCGCCACCCAGGTCGACCACACCACCCTGGGTACCGGCTACGTGCAGGAAGCCCACGAACGCTTCGAGAAGATGCAGGAGGCGATCATGGGCGGCGAGAAGCCGCCGTCGGAGGAGGTCGTCGACGACAACCGGGCCATCACCGGCATGGAGTACCGCCTGGAGACCGAAGGGCCGCATCCCGGGGGCCTCCAACTCCGGCGGTAGGGGGCCCGGCCGCTAAAGTCGGGCCCATGGCATCAGTCGCCCTCGTCACCGGCGCGTCGCGCGGCCTCGGGGCCGTCATCGCGCGCAGGCTCGCCGCCGACGGCCTGGCCGTCGCCGTCAACTACCACTCCAACGGCGCCGGCGCCCGGCAGGTCGTCTCCGCCGTCCGGGAGGCGGGCGGCACCGCCGAGGCGTTCGCCGCCGACGTCACCGACGAGGCCGGCGTCACGAGCCTGGTGGCCGCCGTCACCGAACGGCTGGGCCCGGTGGACGTGCTGGTGGCCAACGCGACCGGCCCGCAGCCCTCCGTCGCCGTCGAGGACCTCACCTGGGAGTCGCAGCTCGACCAGCTGACGTTCTTCGTCAAGAGTCCCACGCTGCTCGTGCGGGCGGTGCTCCCCGGGATGAAGGAACGCGGCGGCGGCCGCGTCATCCAGATCGGCTCCGACATCGTCGACCGCAAGCTGCCCGGCGTGTCCGCCTACATCGCCGCCAAGGGCGCCCAGCACGCGATGACCCTGGCGTGGGCCCGCGAGCTCGGCCCGTACGGCGTCACGGCCAACATCGTGGCCCCCGGCTGGATCCCGGTCGAGCGGCACGCGGGCCTCGACGGGAGCGGCTATCGCGCCGAGGTGCCGCTGGGGCGGATGGGCACGCCCGACGACGTGGCGGCGGCGGTCTCCTACCTCGCCTCCGACGGCGCCGCCTTCGTCACCGGGCAGTGCCTCACCGTCAACGGCGGCCACACCTGACCAGGGCGGGCCTCCCCAGTTTGGGGACTCGGCCGGGATTCGCTAGAGTTCTCTCGTCGCCCGGCGCGAGCGGGGCACACGCGGAAGTGGCTCAGTGGTAGAGCATCACCTTGCCAAGGTGAGGGTCGCGGGTTCGAATCCCGTCTTCCGCTCGGAGCTTCCGGCTCGGTGGCGTGGCCGAGAGGCGAGGCAGCGGCCTGCAAGGCCGTAGACACGGGTTCACATCCCGTCGCCACCTCACAACGCAAGGACGATTAGCTCAGCGGGAGAGCGCTTCCCTGACACGGAAGAGGTCACTGGTTCAATCCCAGTATCGTCCACCAGATTCCATCCGCAGCGCGTCATGCTCCGGCCAGAACGTGGCCGCGTTCCGCCCAAGGAGGCAGCGTCCGACCACCGCTGCGTCACCGACCGCCTCACCCGATGAAGTCGTGTCCTGACCGTCGTGTCGTGATTGACGGGGCCTGTACCCTCCGGAACCACACCGTGCCCCCCGGGGCCAGTTGCGCGGCGAGCGGCAGGCACGCCGCCGTCACCACCGCGATCACGGGACAACCGCCTGTGGTCGGATTCGTTCAGGAAGAGGATCGGCTGGCCCGCGGGCGGCACCTGGAGGGCTCCCGTCACCATGCCCTCCGACGGCAGCTCCCCGGGTCCTCGCGCGGCCCAGCGCGGGGCCGCTGAGGCGGATGCCCACGCGATTCGCCTCGGCGGCCACCGTGTAGGGAACGCTGGTGAGCAGTCGCAGCGCGTCCTCGGAGAACCAGTCGTCGCGCGGGCCGGGAACGACGTCCAGCACCGGAGCCGCGGGAAGACCGGCGACGGGCGCGAGGTCCACCGTGAGGGCGCTACCGGGCGGCGATCCGAGCGGCAGCCGCAGGCCCGCACGCAGCGGGGGCGGCCCGAGGCCTGACATCAGGTCGGCAGAGCGGCTGCCGAGCACGGGAGGCACATCGATCCCACCGGCGAAGGCCAGGTAGGTTCGTACGCCGCAGCGCGGATGGCCCAGCCGCAGCCGTTGTCCCGGCCGCGCGTAGCGGGGCGCGTTCGGCGCGACCGGGTCGCCGTCCAAGCGCGCGTCCGCGTCGACGCCCGTGAGCGCGAACCAGCGTCCCCGGCTGAACTCCCCGGCCAATCCGCCGAAGGTGACTTCCAGGCAGGCCGCGTCCTCGCCGTTGCCCACCAGCCGGTTCGCCAGCCGGTACGCGGGCACATCGGCCGCTCCCGCGTGCGGGACGCCCAGCGCCGCGTACCCGGGCCGGCCGAGGTCCTGCACCAGGGCGAGTGAGCCGGGCGAGTGCACCACGAAACAGCCCTGCGGCACGCTCATCGGACCGGCTCGAATCGCACGACGGCGCCGGGCATGATGAGTGCGGGCGGCTGCTTGCCGAGGTCCCACAGCGGCACGTCGGTCGTGCCGATCAGGTGCCAGCCACCGGGCGTCGCGCGCGGGTAGACGCCGGTGAACTCGCCGGCGACGGCCACGGCACCGGCCGGGACCGCGGTGCGCGGGCTGTCGCGCCTGGGTAGCCGCAGTGCGGGGTCGAGTCCGGTCAGGTAGGCGAAGCCGGGCGCCAGCCCGAGGAACGCGGCCGTGTAGAGGGTTCCGCTGTGCCGTTCGATCAGCTCGCTGACAGGCATGCCACAGCGTGCGGCCACCTCGGGCAGGTCCTCGCCGTCGTAGCGAACCGGAATGCGCACCGGGGAAGGCGATGCGTGCTCGCCCTCCGACGCGGTTGCCCGGCGGGCCCGGATCACGGCCTCGGCCAGCGCCCCGTCCCCTGCCCTGGTGGCGACCACCAGGAGGGTGCGAGCTCCTGGGACGAGGTCGGCCACGCCCTCCACCGGGTCCTCCGACAGCTCGGCATGCACCTGCCGGACTCCGGCAGCGTCGTCCAGTTCGAGCAGTATCGCCCGGTCGCCCGCCTGCCGGACGCCTATTGTCCGGCAGGGCTTCGGGCCGGCACCGGCGGGCGCCGCTGCCGCGGCACCGTCACGGTCGTTCACCGGCGCGACTGCAGCTGGTGGTATCCGGCCGCGGTCACGCGCTGCGCGCAGATCGTCACCCGCCTCGACCCGCTCCCTGATCAGCCGCTCCGCCACGGCGATCTCCCGTGCCCGTTCGACAATCTCCGCGGCGCGTGCGGCGGGAACGGCCAGTATGCCGTCCGCGTCCCCGAGCAGCAGGTTGCCCGGCTCGATCCGGACTCCGGCGCAGCTGACCGCGCCCTGCACGGCCTCGACGCGGACGCGGTCCTTGCCGGTCCGCATCCACGATCCCCGCGAGAAGAGCGGGTAGCCGAGGGAGAGCGCGCGATCGGTGTCCCTGCAGACGCCGTTGATGACGGTGCCCGCCAGCCGGCGGCGATGTGCGGTGAGTGTCAGCAGGTCGCCCCAGACGGTGACGTCCGTGCGGCCCTGGTTGTCCAGCACGACCACGGCGCCCGGCGGAACGTCGTCGACGTAGTCGCCCACCGTCCCGCCGTCCTGGCCCACAGGGCCGTAACGGACGGTGAAGGCGGGACCGGCGACACGGAAGGACCGGTCGAGCGGGGCCAGGCCGTGGATCTGGCCGGCGATGCCGGCCCGGTCGAGCGCGTCGGAGACCGCGCTGACGTCGAGGTCGTGCCAGGCACGAGGGTCGATGCTCACCTGATCGCCTCCCCCAGCTCGTCCCACAGGTAGGCGAGCGCCTCGGCGCCCTTCAGCAGCAGGGGAACGTCGGCCTTCTCGTTCGGCCCGTGGTAGCCGTCGTCGGGGACGGTCACCGCCACGAACACGACGGGCGCACCGAGCAGCGCCTGCAGCGCGGCCGACGGGCCCGACCCGCC
>NZ_SMKO01000277.1 GCF_004348685.1 Nonomuraea deserti
CGGCGCATGACCGTCGTGGTGGCAGGGGCCGCCAGCGGCATCGGCGCCGGCGCGACACCGGGCGAGGGGTAGGTGAGCTGCTGCTGTTGCTGCGCGGTGCGCCGGCGCAGCTCCAGCTTGGCGAGGAGCTCGGCGTCCTCGTGCAGTTCCTCCTCCGACGGCGAGAGGATCACCATGAGGAGCATGGTCAGGGTGATCAGGCTGATCACGGTCATGAGGGGCACGAGGAAGTCGAGCGCGTCGGCGCCGGTGATCACGCCGGGCTGCGAGTCGACCGTGACGTGCATCGCGTACATGCCGGTGTAGTGCATGCCCGACACGGCCACGCCCATGACCAGGGCGGCGCCGGTGATCCAGATGGGCTTCCTGACGCGCAGGGTGAACCACAGCGCCACCGTCGCCGCCACCACGGCGATGGCCACGGAGATCGCCACGGTGACGCGGTCGTAGGAGACCTGGGCGGACATGTTCATCGCGTACATGCCCAGGTAGTGCATCGAGGCCACCCCGAGCCCCGTGAGCAGGCCGCCGCCGAGCAGCGCCAGGAGGCGGCCGCGGCCGTAGGAGACGAGGAACAGGCCGGTGCCCACGACGATGATGGCGACGGCCGCGGACGCCGCGGTGAGCCACACGTCGTACTTGATCTGGGTGCCCTCCACCTGGAAGCCCATCATGCCGATGAAGTGCATCACCCAGATGCCCGTACCGCCGATGGAGATGGCCGCGCCGAGCAGCCACCGCACCCTGGAACCCCCGCGCGAGGCGTGGGCCTGCGCGGTGAGGCGCAGGCCGAGCATTGACCCGATGCACGACATCACGTAGGCCAGCAGCGGCGTGAGCGGCCCATAGGTGAAATGATTCACAGCGGAGGTCATCTATCGCGTTCCTTGCATTAGGGGTCCCCGGATTCTGCCATCGGGAATGTCCCTTTCGCATGGATACTGCAACTATCTGTCAACGTCGTATGTCGGAAACATGAGAAAGGCTCATGGCTATCGAGGGGCCGTTCTGGCGGTCGATCGCCGTCTTCCGCGTCGCGTCCCTGGCCTACGCGATCGTGCTGATGGCCCAGCACCGCGGCTACGAGCAGCCGGTCCTCGGCTGGCTGGTGATCGGCGTGATGGTGCTCTGGACCGCCGGGGCGACGCTCGCCTACTCCGTCGCCGCGCTGCGCCGGTGGCCGTTGCTCGTGATCGACCTGCTTGTGGTGCTGGCCTGCCTGCTGGCCTCGCCGTACGTCCAGGGCGCCGCGCAGGGCGAGGCGGGCACGACGCCCGTCCCCGCGACCTGGGTGGCCGGGCCCGTGCTCGCCTGGGCCGTGCACGGCGGCAGGCGCGCGGGAGCGGTGGCGGCGGTCGCCATGGCGGCGGGCGACCTGTGGCTGCGGGTGCGCGCCCCCGACGTGCCCATCCTGATCAACGGCGCGGTCCTGCTCTTCCTGTCGGGCGTCGTGGTCGGCCACGTGGCCCGGCTCGCGAAGGAGGCCGAGGAGCGCATGCAGCGGGCCGTCGAGATGGAGGCCGCCCAGCGCGAGCGCGACCGCCTGGCCCGCGACATCCACGACTCGGTCCTGCAGGTGCTCGCCCTGGTGCACCGGCGCGGGCAGCGGCTCGGCGGCGAGGCGGCCGAGCTGGGCCGCCTCGCCGGTGAGCAGGAGTCCGCCTTGCGCCGCCTCGTCGCCGACCGCCCCGGCGAGACCGGCGCCCCGGGCTCCGCCGACCTGCGCACCCTCCTGCTGCGGCACGCCTCGTCCCAGGTGACGGTCTCCACCCCGGCCACGCCGCTGGTCCTGCCCGCGCCGGTGGCGGAGCAGGCGGCGGCCGCCGTCGGGGCGGCCCTGGACAACGTCAGGGCGCACTGCGGGCCGTCGGCGCGCGCCTGGGTGCTGGCGGAGCCGGGTGAGGGCATGGTGACCGTCAGCGTGCGCGACGACGGGCCCGGCATCCCGCCAGGGCGGCTGGACGAGGCCCTGGCCGAGGGGCGCATGGGGGTCGCCGGCTCCATCCGCGGCCGGGTGGCCGAACTGGGCGGTGACGTCTCGATCGTCAGCGTCCCCGGGCAGGGCACCGAAGTCGAGATCAGCCTCCCCGCGTGACCCGCCCACCGCGACGCTGCTCCCCGCGATCCCGGCCCCGCTCCGCCGCGACCGGGGTGCGGGGCGCGGGCGGCGTTAGAGTTGCGGGCATGGTGCGGGTCATGGTGGTGGACGACCATCCCATGTGGCGTGACGGAATCTCGAGAGATCTGGCCGAGGCCGGCTACGACGTCGTGGCGACCGTGGGGGAGGGGCGGCAGGCGGCCAGGGTGGCCGGCACGGTCCGGCCCGACCTCGTGGTGCTCGACCTGCGGCTGCCCGACATGCCGGGCCACGAGGTGGCCGCCAAGCTGTCCGGGCTGGAGCCGCCGCCGCGCGTGCTGGTGCTGTCGGCCAGCGCCGAGCAGGACGACGTGCTGGAGGCGATCAAGGCGGGCGCGTCCGGATATCTGGTGAAATCGGCGAGCCGGGAGGAGTTCCTCGACGCCGTACGCAGGACGGCCGAGGGCGACGCCGTGTTCACCCCCGGGCTGGCCGGGCTCCTGCTGGGCGAATACCGGCGGCTGGCCGCGCAACCCGCGCCCGCCGAGGGTCCGCGGCTCACCGAGCGCGAGACGCAGGTGCTCCGGCTGGTCGCCAAGGGGCTGTCGTACAAACAGATCGCCGAGCGCCTGGTGCTCTCGCACCGCACCGTGCAGAACCACGTCCAGAACACCCTCGGCAAGCTCCAGCTGCACAACAGGGTCGAGCTGGTGCGATATGCGATCGAGCGGGGCCTCGACGCGGACTAAACTCGGTGGGGCGCGACGTTGGCACCAACACGCCTTTTCCCCATTTCCCGGAGGTTCCACCATGACGATGTCTGCCCTGGGCGAGCCGTGCGTGCTGCTCAAGCTGGGCGAGATCGTCCTCAAGGGCAAGAACCGCGAGCTGTTCGAACGCCGCCTGATCGGCAACATCCGCGACGCGCTCCAGCCGCTCGGGATCAAGGTCGACGTGCGCAGGCGGCACGGCGTGATCGCGATCTTCCTTCCCCAGGGCGCCACCGCCGAGCAGGCCGGAGCCGTGGCCGAGCGGGTCGCCGACGTGCCGGGACTGGTGTGGATCCACCGGGCCTGGCGGGTCGCGAAAGACCCCGACTCGGTGCTGAAGGCCGGTCTCGAGCTCGCAGGGGAGAGCGAGGAGGCCAAGCGCGGCGCCCGCTTCGCGGTCCGCTCGCGCCGCCGCGACAAACGTTTCCCGCTGCGCTCCAACGAGCTCGACCGCCTGGTGGGCGGCGCGATCAACGACGAGTACGGCCTGCCCGTCGACCTGAAGAACCCCGAGCTGACGGTGTTCATCGAGGTCGACAGGGACGAGGTGTTCGTCTTCACCGACGGCATCCCCGGCCAGGGCGGCCTGCCGGTCGGCAGCAGCGGGCGGGCGCTGGTGCTGATGTCGGGCGGCATCGACTCGCCGGTGGCGGCCTACCGGATGATGCGGCGCGGCCTGCACGTCGACTTCCTGCACTTCTCCGGCATCCCGTTCACCACCTCCGAGTCGATCTACAAGGCCTACGCGCTGGTGAGGAAGCTCGACAGGTTCCAGGGCGGCTCGCGGTTGTGGGTGGTGCCGTTCGGCAAGGCGCAGCAGTCGATCCGCACCTCCGGCCAGGACCGCCTGGCCGTGATCGCGCAGCGGCGGCTCATGCTCAAGACGGCCGAAGAGGTCGCCCACCGCATCCGCGCCGCCGCGCTGATCACCGGTGACGCGCTCGGGCAGGTCTCGTCGCAGACCCTGACCAACATCACGGCTCAGGACAACGCGGTCGAGCTGCCGATCCTGCGGCCGCTGGTGGGCTGGGACAAGACCGAGATCATGGCCGAGGCCCGGCGCATCGGCACGCTGGAGATCTCGGAGCTGCCCGACGAGGACTGCTGCTCCCTGCTGGCGCCCAAGCGCGCCGAGACGCGGGCCAAGATCGACGACTTGAAGCAGATCGAGAAGCGGCTCGACGCCGAGGAGCTGTGCGTGCAACTGGCCGACTCGATCCAGGAGTACACGCTCTAGTAGCGGAGGTCAGGAGTCGACCCTGAACGGGTCGTGCTCGGCCAGCAGCTTGTCGAGCCTGGCCTGGTCGACGCGGTTGGTGACCTCCGCGAGCTCCTGCCGGTCGCGCACGACCTTGGCCAGCGTGAGCGTCGAGGTGACGACATAGAGCAGCCGAGGGCGAGGAAGGCCCTGATCCACCCCTCGGCGGGCAGGTAGATCAGGGCGATCGTCACCGAGGCGATCGAGACGGCGAACGACAGGATCGCCTGGGCGTAGAACGCGCTGGTCTGTGTGGGTTGAAGACGCTTGGTCATGCGCTCATCGTGGCGCCGGGAGGAGTCCGGCACATGGGGACTCCTCCTCAAGTTACCCATGAGTACGACCGGCTGGCTCGTGGCGCGGCCGGCCGTCTCCGGGGGCTCGTGGCAGTGCCGGCGGGAGGGGCCGGGTCAGGCGGCGACCGCGGCCGCGCTCGACTTGCCGAGCAGCGCGGGGAAGTCCGTCATGACCTGGGCCAGCTCGCCCAGGTCGGCGTCGACGAGCGCCTGCGGGCCGTCGCAGAGCGCCTGCTCGGGCTGCGGGTGCACGTCGATGATCACGCCGTCGGCGCCCACCGCGATGGCCGCGCGGGTCAGCGGCAGCACCAGGTCACGCCGGCCGCCGGAGTGCGACGGGTCGATGATCACCGGCAGGTGCGAGAGCCGCTGCGCCACCGGGACCGCCGAGACGTCGAGCGTGTTGCGCGTCGCCGTCTCGAACGTCCTGATGCCCCGCTCGCACAGCACGATGTCCAGGTTGCCGCGCTGCGCGATGTACTCGGCGGCCATCAGCCACTCCTCGATCGTGGCGTTCATGCCGCGCTTGAGCATCACCGGCCGCCCGGCCGCGCCGACCGCCCGCAGCAGCGCGAAGTTCTGCGCGTTACGGGTGCCGACCTGCAGCATGTCGGCGTACGACGCCACCAGCTCGACGTCCTGGGCGTCCACGACCTCCGTCACGATCGGCAGCCCGGTCTCCTCGCGCACGTCGGCCAGGATCCGCAGTCCCGCCTCGCCCAGCCCCTGGAACGCGTACGGCGACGTGCGCGGCTTGAACGCCCCGCCGCGCAGCAGCACCGCTCCCGCCGACTGCGCCATCCTGGCCGCGTCCAGCGTCTGCTGGTGCGTCTCCACCGCGCACGGCCCCGCGATCAGCGTCACGGTGTCGGGGCCGATCGGCACGCCGCCCACGTGGACCGTGGAGCGTTCCGGATGGTTCTCCCTGCTGACCAGCTTGTACGGCGTCGTCACGCGCATCACGTCGCGCACCCCCGGCATGCCGCGCAGGCCGGCCGCGTCGAGCTGGGTGACGTCGCCGACCAGGCCGACGATGGTGCGGCGCACGCCCTTGCTGATGAAAGCCTCGACCCCGGCCGCCTGGACGACCGACACGATCGACGTGAGATCGTCCGGCGTGGCCTCCGGGCCCATCACGATCACCATCTGCTTCTCCTTCTGCCTGAAAACACGGAAGGCCCCGGGTCCACCTGGACCCGGGGCCTTCCGTTCGCCTGTCTGCTAGCGCAGCGTCAGATGGCGAACGGACTCGGGTCCGTCGCCATACCAAAACCAGAACGCTGTGCGCATAGAGCCCAATCGTAGCGCACCGCACCCGCCCGCGAGCCATCGGCGGTCCGATGGCAGGATGGCCCAAGACGCGAGACCGGTGAGGGGAGTGATCGTGGAGGAGTCGCGCCTGCCTCCAGGCCAGTACGTCCCGCGCGGCAGACCCGTGATCCACTACGGCAGGGTCCCCGCGTTCAAGCCCGAAAGCTGGGACTTCCGCGTGTTCGGAGCCACCGCGACCGGCGAGGAGCACTGTTACACCTGGGAGGAGTTCGAGCGGCTGCCCCGCACGACCCGGCTCGCCGACTTCCACTGCGTCACCAAGTTCTCGCTCATGGCCAACGAGTGGCGTGGCGTCGCCCCCGCCACCATCATCGGCGCCTCCCCGCCCGACCCCGGCGTGCGCCACGTGATGATCTGGGCCGAATACGGCTACAGCGCCAACCTGCGGATGTCCGACTTCACCGCACCCGACACGCTGTTCGCCATGGAGCTCGACGAGAAACCGCTCAGCCCTGACCGCGGCCACCCGCTGCGGATCGTGGTGCCCCACCTCTACGCGTGGAAGAGCGTCAAGTGGGTGCGCGGCATCGAATATCTCCTCGAAGACCGCCGGGGCTTCTGGGAGGAGCGCGGCTACCACAACGTCGCCGACCCCTGGCGCGAGCAGCGCTACTCCTACCAGGAAGAACCCGGCGAGGGCCCGCCGTAGCGAGGGCTCGGCCTTCACCGCGGGTTTCGGCCCGGACACGGTGCGTTGTTGGCTACGGTGGCCCGCATGCTGACTGGCGTGGCGCTGCTCCTGCTGGCCTTCGTCGCCGGCTACGGGCTGGCCAGGACGCGGTCGTGCCGCGACGCGCTGCCGCAGGGCCGCAGGTCGGACGAGGCGACGTTCACCACGTTGCACATCGCCGCGCTGGCCGCCCCCGCCCTGCGCGCGGGGCTCAGCCGCGACTCCGCCCGCAAGGCCGTCCGGCACCTGCGCACGCTGCTCGGCACCCACGCCGTCGCGATCACCTCCGCCGAGGCGGTGCTGGCGTGGGACGGCCCGGCCGGCGACGGTCCACGCGACGGCGACGTGCTCGCCCACGCCCGCGCCACGCTGGCCGCCGGGCGGGCCCAGGTGTTCCCCGGCGAGCCGTACGCGGCGGTGGTGGTGCCGCTGACCGTGGACGGCGCGGTCGTGGGCACGCTGGCGGCCCACGACGACGAGGTCAGCGCCGCGCTCGTGCGTACCGTCACCGAGGTCGGCCGCTGGGTCTCCGGCCAGCTGGAGCTGGCCGACCTGGACGCCTCGCGGCAGCGCGCGCTGGAGGCCGAGATGCGCGCGCTGCGCGCCCAGATCTCGCCGCACTTCATCTACAACGCGCTCACGACGATCGCCTCGTTCGTCCGTACGAACCCCAGGCGCGCCCGCGAGCTCCTGCTCGACTTCGCCGACTTCGCCCGCTACGCCCTGCGCAGGGCCAACGACTTCACCACCCTCGCCGACGAGCTGACCTGCGTCGACCGCTACCTGCTCCTGGAGCGCGCCCGCTTCGGCGACAAGCTGCGCTTCACCGTGCAGGTGGCGCCGGAGGTGCTGCCGGTGCCCGTGCCGTTCCTGTGCCTGCAGCCGCTGGTCGAGAACGCCATCAAGCACGGCATGCGCGGCAACGGCGGCGCCGCCGGGGAGGTGCGGGTCGTGGTGCGCGACGCGGGCCCCGAGGCGCACATCACCGTCGAGGACGACGGCGCGGGGATGGATCCCGAGTGCGCGCGGCGCATGCTCGACGACGAACCCGCCCGCGAGGGCGGCGGCATCGGCCTGGCGAACGTGGACCTGAGGATGCGCCAGATCTACGGCGACGGCTATGGGCTCGTCGTGGAGACCGCGCTGGGCGCCGGCACCAAGGTGCGGTTGCGCGTACCGAAGACGCAACTTGGCTCATAGTAGTCAATTCATTACGCTAAGCTGGCTTGCCCCTTGTGGCCTCTGCTTTTCTACGGCAGCGTGGTGGACATGCTGAGAGTTCTGGCCGTCGACGACGAAGTGCCGGCTCTGGAGGAGCTCGCCTACTTGTTGCGCCAGGACGACCGGATCGAGCAGGTCACGACCGCGGCCGACGGCGTCACGGCGCTGCAGGACATGGTGCAGATGATCGGCGCGGGCGAGCGGCTCGACGGCGTCTTCCTCGACATCCGGATGCCCGGGCTCGACGGGCTCGACCTCGCCCGGCTCGTCGGCGGCTTCCCCAGCCCGCCCCGGCTGGTCTTCGTGACGGCCCACGAGGAGTGCGCGGTGCAGGCGTTCGAGCTGGAGGCGGTCGACTACCTGCTGAAGCCGGTCAGGGCCGAGCGGCTGGCCGAGGCGGTGCGCAGGCTGGAGGCCGCCACCTCGCCCGCCGCCGAGCCGGGCCAGGACGACGTGATCCCGGTCGAGCTCGGCGGGCGCACCCGCTTCGTGCCCCAGCAGGCCGTCTGGTTCGCCGAGGCCAAGGGCGACTACGTGCGCCTGCACACCGTCGACGGCAGCTATCTGGTGCGCATGTCGCTGGCCGCGCTGGAACGGCGCTGGTCGGAGGCCGGGTTCATCCGCATCCACCGCAGCACGCTGGTGGCGGCCAAGCACGTCAGCGAGCTCAGATTCGAGGGCGGGCGGGTGTCGGTCACCGTCGGCACCGAGACGCTGCAGGTCAGCAGGCGGCACAGCCGCCAGGTCCGCGAACAGCTCGTACGCCAGCACAGGGGCGTGATCTCGTGACGGTCGGCGGAGGAATGGTCCGGTGACGGCGGAGCGCCGTGTCGTCGTGTCGCGCCGGCCGGTCGCCCTCGGGCGCGGCCGGCGGCGCGTCGATGAGCACGGCAGGCAGGTCCCGCCCGACGTGCCGGCCATCGTGGGGCGCCAGTTACGGCAGGCCATGCTGACGGTGGCCGCCGTCGCCGGAGTGCTGGCGGGCGTCCCCGTCATCGCCATGTGGGTGCCCGCCCCCGAGGCCTGGGTGGCGCTCTCGCTGGCCGCCCAGGCCGCCTGGGTGGGGCTGGCCGTGGTGCAGCTGAGACGGGCGGAGCGGCTGGAGAAATGACCGTCGCGGTGCTCACCGGGATCGCCTTCGTCGTCGTACTGGGCGTGATGGTGGGCGCCGCGCGGCCACGCCGCTCCAGCGGCCTCGCCGACTTCCACGTGGCGGCCAGGGAGGTACCGCCCTGGTGGAACGGCGCCGCGATCTCCTCCGAGGTCACCTCGGCGGCGGCGTGTCTCGGCACCGCGGGGCTCATCGCCACTCATGGCGGGCCGATGTTGTGGTATCCGGTGGGTGCCGCCGCCGGCTTCGTCGTCCTCCTGGCCCTGGTCGTGGCGCCGCTGCGGCGCTCGGGAACGTACACGCTGCCCGACTTCGCCGGGTGGCGGCTCCGCTCGGCCCGGCTGCGCCCCTTCACCGCATGTTTCCTGCTGGTCATCGGGCTGGCGTTCATGGTCGCCCAGCTGCACGCCGCCGGGATCGTGGTGCGGCTGCTGACCGGGCTGCCGCCGTGGCTGGGCTGGGCGGCCGTCGGGGCGGCGACGCTGGGCGTGGCGGTCGCGGGCGGCGTGGGGAGCGTGACGAGCCTGCAGGCCTCGCAGTTCTGGCTGAAGCTGGTCGTCTTCCTTGGCGTCGGCGTCATCTGCTGGTGGATGTCGGGCGCGCGGCCGGTCACCCTGTTCGAGGGCTCCTACCGGGCCGGGGTCGCCGGGCTGGCGGGAGCCGGCGACCCGTCGCTGCCCGGGGTGCTGGCCGTGCTGCTGGCGTGCGCGCTGGGCACGATGGGACTGCCGCACGTGATCGTCCGCGTCTACACCAACAGGGACGCCCGCGGGGCCAGGCGGTCCATCGTGGCGGCCCAGGTGATGCTGGCGGTGTTCAGCGTCGTGCCGCCGTTGTACGGGGTGCTGGGGCACCGGCACGCGCGTGACGCGGCGGCGGACGAGATCGTGCTCCTGCTGCCCGCCAGGATGCTGCCTGGGGCCGCCGGAGAGGTGCTCACCGGGGTGCTGGCCGCCGGGGCGTTCGCGGCGCTCCTCGCGACCATGGTGGGCGTGCTGGTGGCCGTCGGGGGCGCGGTGTCGTCGTGCGTGCCGTCGGCCGGCGCGCGTTCCTTCCGCGCCGCCGTGACCGTGGTGCTGCTGGCGGCGCTCGCCCTGACCGCGGTCAGCACCCCGCGGGAGTCGGTGGCGCTGGTGGTGGTCGGCTTCACCCTCTCCGCCGCCACGTTCTGCCCCATGCTGGTGCTCGGCATCTGGTGGCGGCGGCTGACGGACGCGGGGGTGGCGGCGGGGTTCGCCCTGGGAGGGGGCG
>NZ_SMKO01000278.1 GCF_004348685.1 Nonomuraea deserti
GGACCGGTGGGCGGGTCAGCGGCGCCAGGACCAGACCACGAGCCACACGCTGAGCCCGAGGAGCCCCATCGCGAGCGGCACGTGCATCGCCACCGCCCCGGAGCCGCCCAGCATCGACTGTACGAACCCGAGCAGCAGGATCGCCAGGCTGGCCAGCGCGGGCCAGCCGGCTCCGCGACCCGGACGCCACACCAGCACGGCCACGATGAGCTGCACCAGCCCCAGCACGTGCACGACCAACGACCCCGTTCCGTGCAGGCCGGCGTCGGCGCCGCTCATCAGCTGCCCGGCCGTCACCCCCTGAGCGAGCACGGATGCCGTGTTGACGATGGCGACGACCTTGAACGCGGTCATGTACCCGCTGCCCTTGGCGACCTCGGTTACCACTGGACTTCTCCTTCGGCCTTGTATGAAGGCCTTCAGGATTCTCCCTGGCGGCGCGCGCGGCATCCGCCGGCCGTCGTCATCCCCGCTACGCCCCTCGTCGTACGTCAGCCCTGCCCGTGGGTGCCCGACGAGGCCAGCGGCGGCAGGATGGCCTGGGCGTCGGCGCCCCCGAACCACAGCCCGATCACGAACGCGGCCGTCGCCTCCAGTTGCATCGCCCGGTCGAGCCCTCCGCCGTTCAGCGGGGTGCAGCCGAGGTCGGCGACCAGCGTGCGGGCGGTGTCCATGGCGGCCGGGTCGTCGCCGCACAGCGGCACGGCCAGTGGCCGTCCGCCGAACACCGGCGGCGTCATCCGCCACACGTCCACGTGGCACAGGTTGAACGCTTTCACGACGTGACCTCCGGTGAGGTCGCGGATCAGGCGTGCGATCGGTCGCGTGGGGTCATAGCGGTCAGGGGCGGCAGCGTTGGTCACGTCGATGACGGGCTTGCCACGCATCGACGCCCCGGCGGCCTGGAGCACGTCCACGAGGCCCGCCTCCCTGACAGCGACCATCACGACCTCGCCGAACCGGGCCGCCTCCGCCCACGTCCCGGCCCGGACATCCGCCTCCCCGGCGACCACCACCCCTCCGGCCCCACCGGCCATCTGCGCCGACGACGTTTGCGGGGCCGACGCCTGCGGGGCCGACGCCTGCGGGGCCGACGCCTGCGTCGGAAGTGTCCGTCTGGCTTCGGCGCGCATCTTGTCGGCTCGTGCCGTGCTCCTGCCCGCGTCCCGCCCGCTGATCATGACCGTGTGGCCAGCTCTGGCCCACTGCGTGCCGAGGGCGTCCGCCATGCCGCCGGCGCCCAGGATCCCGATACGCATGTTCGTCCTCCTTCAAGTGATTTGCTTGGATGACGACGGTAGGGATCCCGTCGCACACCATCTGGTGCCTATCGGAGGCTTCGTTGTTCCTCGCCGACTGTCAGGCCAGACTCGCCTTCGACCTGATCGCCAACACCTGGAACGCGGTCGTCGTCTGGGCGCTTCGCCACGGCCCGCGCCGTCCGGGGCGGCTGCGGGAGGAGATCGGCGGCATCAGCCCGAAGGTCCTCACGGAGACGCTGCGCCGCCTGGAGTTCAACGGCCTGGTGGCGCGGCGCGCGTACGCCGAGGCGCCGCCCCGCGTGGAGTACGAGCTGACCGAGCTGGGCCGCAGCCTCCTGGGGCCGATCGAGGCGTTCGGCGTGTGGGCGTCCGACCATGCCGACGAGGTCATGGCCGCCCAGGACCTCCAATCCTCCGATCACTTCCTGTAAGAATCTTTAACCGAGAGTGACTTTCCCACTACCCTGGGTAGCGTCAGCAGTCGTCCGACACCCCTACCCAGGAGGTTCGATGTTGTCCACCTCTCGGCGGATCACGCTCGCCGTGCTCGCCGCCGGCGGCCTGGCCCTGTCCGCCGCCCCCGCCGCCCATGCCGTCGTAGACCCCCTTCACCTGGGCACCTGCCTGCTCGAGTCCACGGGCGACCTCACCACTCTGGTCGATCCCGCGTCGCTGACCGTGCCGGCCGAGATCCCGGCCGTCGGCTGCCTGCAGCCGTGACCGCCGCCGTCCCGGTTCATGACCCGTCGTCCGGCAGCGCCATGCGCGCGGGCGAAGAGCAGTGACAAGGAGTTTCGTTGAAGTTCGGTGTCCTGACCGCCGTCGCCGCCGCCGCGCTGGTGGCCGGCGCGTCCCCGATCCCCCTGGATCTGCTCGGCAACGGCTCCCCGCTCATTGACGTGGAGACCGTGGTCCAGCACGTCAACGTCCTGACGTCGTAGTGCGACTCGCGCAGGTGCCCGTGACCGCGTCGCCTACGAGGTCACAGAAGATGCCGGAACGGGTCGGCTACGTCATGTTCCTGAGCCGGTGGATCCAGGCCCCGCTCTACGTGGGGTTGATCGCGGCCCAGGTCGTTTACGTGTGGCGGTTCATGGCGGAGCTGATCCATCTGATCCATCTCGGGTTCGGCGGCACGCCGGCCGAGACCACGGTCATGCTGATCGTCCTCGGTCTCGTGGACGTCGTCATGATCTCCAACCTGCTGATCATGGTCATCATCGGCGGCTACGAGACGTTCGTCTCGCGGTTGCGCATCGAGGGCCATCCTGACCAGCCCCAGTGGCTCTCGCACGTCAACGCCAACGTGCTCAAGGTCAAGCTGGCCATGGCCATCATCGGCATCTCGTCCATCCACCTCCTCCAGATCTTCATCAACGCGGCCAGACCGGCCATCACCGACAGGGAGCTGCTATGGAAAACCCTGATCCACCTGACCTTCGTGGTCTCGGCGCTGGCGCTGGCGCTGATCGACCGGATGATGGAGGGCGGGCGGCCGCAACACGGCACCGGCGACGGCGTCAACCCCGCCGGCATGAAGGCCGCCTAGGCAGGCCGGCGCACCTCGCCGTGACGCGGTGGTGCCGAGGGTGGGGGTTCTGATGGGAACGAGGCGCTTCGTCGCCGCGGGGCTCGGGGCCGCGGTGGCGAGCGTGCTGTTCCCGTACGCCGCGCACGCCGTGGTCACGCCCCCGCCCACCGCGGCGAGCGCCCAGCCCTCGGAGCCCGCCACGGCCGCCGAACCCGCTGAACCGGCCGAGCCGGTCGAGCCGGTCGAGCCCGCCGAACCGGCCGAGCCGGCCGAACCGGCCGAGCCGGCCGCGGCCTCGGGCCAGTCGCTCGTCGGTGACGTGATCATCTTCAATGACGAGATCGTCGAGCCCGTATCGGCTCCGGTGAGCACGTGCGGCGGGCTGATGCCCGTGCTCAGCACCTCACCCGGTTCCTGCGACGGGGCCTCGCGCGTGTCCGACGACGACGCGTGAAGCCGTACGTGCCCGCCCGCGCGGGTGGGGCGGGCACGTCACCGGCAGGGTCGTCCATGCAGGATCGTCCATGCAGGATCGTCCATGCAGGATCGTCCGAGCAGGATCGTCCGAGCAAGATCGTCCGAGCAAGATCGTCCGAGCAGGATCGTCCGGCACGGGCCAGCTCAGCGGAAGAGGTCTTCCAGCACCGCGGCCACGCCGTCCTCGTCGTTGGAGAGCGTGCGCCGTTCGATCGCCGCCAGCACCAGGTGGTGCGCGTTCGCCATGGCGTAGCCGGCGCCCGCGTACGCGAGCACCGCCAGATCGTTGGGCATGTCGCCGAACGCCACCACCTCGCCGGCCTCGACGCCTCGCTCCGCGCAGAGCCGGTCGAGCGCGCCCGCCTTCGTCACCCCCGGCGCGCTGATCTCGAGCAGCCCCTCGACGCCGGAGTACGTCACCTCGGCCTGTCCCTCGACGGCCGCCACCACCGCGGTGAACATCTCGTCGGCGGTGTGCGCGGCGGACATGGCGAGCAGCTTGACGATGGGCTCGTTCTCGTCGAGAACCGACTTCACCTCGCGGTAGTGGGCGAGGTCGTGGCTGACGCGCCGGGTGTAGGCCACTTCGGTCAGCACGTTCCTGCCGGTCTCGACGGCGAGGCCGACGCCGGGGATGGCCTCGGCCAGGGTGGCGGCGACCTTTCTGGCCGCCTCGGGCGAGAGCGGACGGCTGTCGATGATCTCGTCGGCGGCCACGTCGTAGGTGACGGCTCCGTTGCTGCAGATCGCGATGCCGGTGACGCCGGTCTGCTCGGCGATCTCGCGGACGCCGCGCGGCGCCCTGGCGGTGACGAAGACGATCTCGGCTCCGGCCGCTCGTGCGGACCGGAGAGCCTTCCTGGTGCGTGGGGTGATGGTGCCGGTGGAGGTGAGGAGGGTTCCGTCGAGGTCGGTGGCCACGATGCGCGGCGAGATCACGGTGCTCACTCCGGCGATTATCCCCGGCCGTGCCCGCACGTAGGGTACGTGGGTGTGCTCCCTCCCCCGCCCTGATGACCGGGTCGCCTCGGCCTGCCGGTTCGCGATCGAGCTGGTCGCCTGGATCGCGACCCCGTGGGCCCTGGCCTCCTTCTCGGTGCCGCTGGCCGTGCTGTCCGTGGTGGTGCTGATCGCTTTGCCGACGCTCTTCTCCACGCCGGGCGACAAGCGCACCGTGATCGTCGCCGTGCCGGGTCAGGTGACGATCGTGCTGGTCGTCCTGCACGTGGTGGCGGCCGTGGCGGCCGCGTGGGCGGCCTGGCACGCGGCGGCCGCGGCGCTGGTCTCGGTGCTGGCCGTGGTGACGGTGGTGCTGGAGCTGCCGCGCTGGCGGTGGCTGCTGTCCCGTCCGTGAGCGCTCGTGGGGACGCTTCTCCGTTCAGAGTCGCAGCTCGGGCGGGAGCACCGCCGCCGCGTTCATGATCTCCAGGCCGAGAAGCTGCCCGGATTCGCCGTAGTCGACGATGACGTCGCCGGCTTCCGCCTGACGTACCGCCTCACCTGGTGACATTTCGTGCTTCATGGAGACGTAGGCGATGTCGTGTTCCTGGTCCACGCTCACGTACACCGTCCGCGCCCGCCGGCCCGACGGCGCGTCGTCCCAGCTCAGCAGGCCCTCCTTGGCCTCGTGGGACCCGGCGAGCGCCGCCCGCACCGTGACCATCGCCAGCCCGATCGCCTCCAGCGAGTCGAACGCGGTGACCTTCCGCTCGTGCTCCCACCCGGCGAGCCCGTCGATGCGGTACGGGCACGACCACTCGCCCGCCGGCTCCTCGTACGGCAGGCCGAGAGTGACGACGACGTCACGGGGCGGATCGGTACGCAGCACCAGCACACGATGGGCGATCTCGTACATGTCTGCTGATCTACCCCTAAGGCCAAGCGAGGAAGACTCGGATCGCACACCCTGTTCAGCAGGGGGAGTCCTGTCCCGTATCGTCGCCGGAGAACCGTTCTGCCACGGCCGCGCGGGGCCGGCCTGCCGGGGCCGGCTCCGAGGGTCGTGGCGGAGGTCGTGAGAGAGACCGGGCGAGCACCATGTCGGGGGCTGAAGCCCCGGGATCTCCGGCGAAGGAGGAGCCGATGAATGACACGTTCGGGGCGCGCCTGCGCGCCAGGCTCGACGCGCGCGGGCCGCTCTGCGTGGGCCTCGATCCGAGCCCGGCGCTGCTGCACGCCTGGGGGCTCGACGACTCCCCCGCCGGTCTGGAGCGGTTCAGCCGCACGGTCGTCGACGAGGTGGGCGACGTGGCCGCGGTGGTCAAGCCGCAGTCGGCCTTCTTCGAGCGCTGGGGCAGCCGCGGCATCGCCGTGCTCGAACGCACCATCGCCGACCTGCGCGAGGCCGGCACGCTGGTGCTGCTCGACGTCAAGCGGGGCGACATCGGCAGCACGATGGCCGCCTACGCGGAGGCGTACCTCGACCGGGGCGGCCCGCTGGCCGCCGACGCGGTGACGCTCAGCCCCTACCTGGGGTTCGGGTCGCTCGAGGGTGCGATCACGTCGGCCATGGTCAACGACGCCGGCGTGTTCGTGCTGGCCCGCACCTCCAACCCCGAGGCCGCCACGTTGCAGCGGCACGTGGCCGGACAGGTGATCGCCGCCGCGGCGGCGGCGAACGCGGGCCACACGCCGTTCGGGCCGGTCGGGCTGGTCATGGGGGCCACGCTGCCCGCGCTCGACGACTCGCTGGACGACCTCAACGGCCCCATCCTCGCGCCGGGGCTGGGCGTCCAGGGCGCCACCCCCGCCGACGTGGCCCGGGTGTTCGCGTCCGTCCGCCATGCCCTCGTGCCCTCGGTCTCCAGGGCCGTGCTCGCCGACCCCAAGGAGCTGCGCTCGCGCACGCTCGACTACCGGGACGAGTGCGCCGCCCGCCTGGGGGCGAAGGTCGCCGCTCAGAAGTGAGTGTCGACGCCGTACGCCTCCCGCAGCCGGGCCATGTCGTGCAGGTCGCGCTCGCGCGGCCGGTAACCCTGGTGGAAGTGCACCTGCTGGGCCACCGACAGGCAGGGCACGACCACGCCGTCGATCGCGCCGGTGGTGAAGGCGTCCGCCGGGTAGGTGAACGCCCCTCCGTGGTCGTCGAGGTGCTGCACGGCCGACCCGTCGGACCGGAACCACAGGGGGTGCAGGTCGAGCTCGCGGCCACCGGGACCGGTCATGACGAAGCGGGCGGGCCGGCCGGGCACGACGCCTTCGCGTTCGGCATAGGCCACCGCCCGGAGCGCGGCGATCACCGCGGGCTCCTGCTCGGCGCGGTGGAGCAGGTCGAGGTCGCCGTGCTCCCTGGTGACCCGGCCGACCAGCGCGTCGATCCCCCAGCCGCCGCCGATCCAGACCGCGCAGCCCGCTTCCCGCAGCGTCTCCAGCACCCGCAGCACCTCGACCGGCCCGAACATCCAGCCCCTCTCACCGGCCCGCGAGTCTAGCGGACCGGTCCCGGAAGGGGCCTCAGCCGGCGGCGCGTTCGATGACGCGGTTGACGGCGGCGAGCACCGCGTGCACCGAGGCGGTCAGAACGGAGGTGTCCTGTGCCGCGCCCCACGAGGTGACGCCGCCGACGCGGGCCTGCACGTACGCGATGGCCCGGCTGCCCCCGCCCGGGTCCAGGGCGTGCTCGGCGTAGTGGAGGATGTCCACGTCGACCCCGTCGGCGGCGAGCGCCGCGGTCAGCGCCGCCAGCGGGCCGTTGCCGGTCCCGTGCAGCGGCCGCCCCGACCGCGGCGTGCCGGCGAACACGTGGGTGCCCGGCGCGGTCTCGGCGGTGCTCCACTCGGCGAGCGCGCCGGTCTCCCCCGGCGCCAGGTAGGTGGCGTGGAAGAGCTCCCAGAGCTGCTCGGCCGTGATCTCCTCACCGCTGCCGTCGGTGGCCTCCTGGACGACGGAGGAGAAGTCGATCTGCAGCCTCCGGGGCAGTTCCAGGCCGTAGCGGGTGCGCAGCAGATAGGCGACGCCGCCCTTGCCCGACTGGCTGTTGACCCGGATGACGGCCTGGTAGCCGCGGCCCACGTCGGCGGGGTCGATCGGCAGGTACGGCACGTCCCAGGGCGCCTGCTCGGGCGGCACGCCCAGCTCGGCGGCCCGCTTGGCGTGGTGGGCCAGGCCCTTGCCGATGGCGTCCTGGTGGGTGCCGGAGAAGGCCGTGTGGACGAGGTCGCCCGCGTACGGGTGGCGCTCGGGGACGGGCAGGCGGTTGCAGTGCTCGACGACCCGCCGGATCTCGTCGATGTCGGACAGGTCGAGCATGGGATCGACGCCCTGGGAGTGCAGGTTGAGCGCGAGCGTGATCAGGTCGACGTTTCCGGTGCGCTCGCCGTTGCCGAACAGGCAGCCCTCCACCCGCTGCGCGCCCGCCAGCAGCGCGAGTTCGGCGCAGGCCACACCGGTGCCGCGGTCGTTGTGGGGGTGCACCGACAGGATCACCGCGTCCCTGCGGTCGAGGTGGCGGTGCATGTACTCGATCTGGTCGGCGTACACGTTGGGGGTGGCGACCTCGACCGTCGCGGGCAGGTTGTGGATCACCGGGCGGTCCGGTGAGGCGTCCCAGAGCGCGGTCAGGTCGTTGCAGATCTCCAGCGCGTAGTCGGGCTCGGTGAGGTTGAACACCTCCGGCGAGAACTGGAAGCGCACGTCGCGGTCACCCGCGAGCCTGGCGACGCGCTCGGCGGCGTCCATGATGAGGGCGCGCAGCTCGCACCGGTCATGACCGAGCACGACGTCGCGCCAGGTGGGCGCGGTGGCGGTGTAGAGGTGCACGACAGCGCGGGGCAGCCCCTCGATGGAGGCGAAGGTCCGCTCGATCAGGTCGGGCCTGGCGGCGGTGAAGACCACCACGGTCACGTCGTCGGGGACCGTTCCCGGCTGGGCCAGGTGGCGGACGAAGTCGAAGTCGAGCCGGCTGGACGACGGGTAGCCGACCTCGATCTCCTTGAAGCCCATGGTCGTGAGCAGGGCGAACATGCGGTGCTTGCGGCCGGGGTCCATCGGTTCGGCCAGGGCCTGGTTGCCGTCGCGCAGGTCCACGGGGACCCAGAGCGGGGCGTGCGAGATGTGCCTTGCGGGCCAGGCGCGCTGGGGGCCCACGGGCACCTCGACGCGCTCGTGGGCGGGGCGGTAACGGTGGTGGGGCATGCCGCTGGGGCGCTGCCGGTTCCAGTCGTACAACGTGATGCTCTTCCTGCTCCGTCGTGATGGGGCAGACCGGCGGGCACCCCTGATCACCGCGGCGGGGTGCCGGTCCGGTCAGGCCCCGCCGCGGCCGGGAAGGAACAGGCCGTACGACGTCATGCCCGCTACACTAGCCACACCACAGGTCCTCAGACAACCTGAGAGGTTGACGATGCCCCTCGGCGCCCTCCGTCCCAGCCCGCTCGTCGAACAGGCCACCCAGCACCTGCGCGCCCAGATCACGCAGGGCGAGTGGCCGGTGGGCACGCGACTGCCCGGCGAGAACGCGCTGGCCAGGACGCTCGGGGTGGGCCGGTCGACGGTGCGCGAGGCACTGCGGGCGCTCGCCGGGGCGGGGCTGGTGCAGGCCAGGCAGGGATCGGGGGTGTTCGTGATCGCGACGGAGCCCGCCGAGGACTGGCCGGCCCGGCTGCGGCGGGCCGCCATCACGGATGTCTACGAAGTCCGCGTCATCGTCGAGACCCAGGCGGTCCGGCTGGCGGCGGCGCGGCGTACCGGCGAGGATCTCGCGGCGCTCGACGCGGCGCTGGAGGCGCGGGAGCGTGCGGCGGAGGGCGACGACGCCGCGTTCGTGGACGCTGACATCGCCCTGCACGCGGCGCTGGTGGCGGCGGCGGGCAACCCGGTGCTGGCTGACCTGTTCGCGGAGTTCGCGCCGGCGCTGCGCGAAGGGCTGATCGGCCTGGTGGAGATGCTGGGACTGCGGGCGCGTCACCGCGCCCCTGGGCAGGAGACGCACGCGGCGCTGGTGGCCGCCGTCCGGCGCGGGGACGCCGGCGCGGCCGACGGCATCCTGCGGGCGGAGCTGGAGGAGACGCTCGCCCACCTGCACGGGGGACGCGCCTGACGGTCAGCCGGTGGGGCCGGCGTCCGGGCGGACGACGTCGTTCCCGTTCTCCTCCTCTCCGGCTTCCTCCTCCCGCGTGTCCTCATCGTCAGGAGGGTCGGCGGAGACGGGGCGGCGGCTCCTCGGCGTGCCGGCACCCGACCGTTCGGCGACGACGTCGCTCTCCCCCTCGACCCCGCCGACCGCGTCCGGCAGGTTCTCTGGTTTCTCGCTCATGGTCACCATCTGCCCATCAGGCGCATCATGAGACCTCCGGCGAGCGGGTCACGAGGCGAGGAACTCCTCGATCTCCTGGCGGGCCGGCATCGACGTGCTGGCACCCTCGCGCTGCACCGACAGCGCCGCCGCCGCCGAGGCGAAGCCCAGGGCGTCGGCCATGGCACGCCCCTCCGAGCGGGCCACGGCCAGCGCGCCCACGAACGTGTCGCCGGCCGCCGTCGTGTCCACCGCCTTCACCTGCACCGCGGGCACGCGCAGCCGCTCCCCTGACCGCGATCCGTGCAGCGCGCCCTCCGAGCCCAGCGTGATCACGGCCTCCTGGACCCGCTCGAGCCGGCACCCGACCGTTCGGCGACGACATCGCTCTCCCCCTCGACCCCGCCGACCGCGTCCGGCAGGTTCTCTGGTTTCTCGCTCATGGTCACCATCTGCCCATCAGGCGCATCATGAG
>NZ_SMKO01000279.1 GCF_004348685.1 Nonomuraea deserti
GTGCCGGCACGGGGGCCGGGCCAGCCGGGGCACGCGGCGATGATCGCGGCCAGGTCGGACGGCTCGTCGAGCGGCGACGGGATGGCCGCCAGCTCGTCCAGCAGTTCCTCGGCCAGCCCGCGCAGCCGTGCGGCGCCGGGGTCGGAGGCGCCCGCGCGTGGCGGGGCGTCATGCCCTCCGGCCGCGCGCCACCGGGCCGCGATCTCCCGGACCCGATCACCGCCCGCCCCGCCGCGTCGACCGCCGAGGCCGCTCTCTCCCGAGCCGCCGCCGCTGCCGCTCATACCGGTGCCGCGGCCGCTCTCTCCTGGGCCGGCGCGGCCGTCCTCGGTTGCCTGGCGGAGTTCGTGGCCGAGCAGGTCCTCCGGCTGGACCCAGGTGAGCCGGATCACCGGCGGTCCAGGTCGGCGAAGGCGGCCTCGTGGGCGCGCCGCCGCGCGAGGTCGGCGGCGTGCACCCGGCGGGCGACCCCGGCGATGGCGAGCCCCGGAGCCACCAGGTCCGTACGGCTCGCGGAGCCGACCTGCTCCACCCACTCCGCCGGCACGGACGACAGCCCTCCGAGCGCCCCCGCGATGGCCCCGCCCATGGAGGCGATCGAGTCGGCGTCGCGCCCGTAGTTGACCCCGCCGAGCACGGTGTCGCGGTAGCCGCCCTTGGCGATCACCAGGAACCCGAGCGCGAGCGGCAGTTCCTCGATGCTGTGCGTCCGGCTCGGCCGCCGCGCCCCCAGCCCCTGGTCGCGGTAGGTGTCGGCGACGGTGTCGTACGGCCGCATGGCGGCGCGCAGCGCCTCGAACGAGCCCTCCCAGTGCCCGAGCCCGGCGGCGGCCTCGCAGACGGCCTCGATGGCGGCCCTGGTGCCGTCCTTGGCCAGGCGCAGGCAGGTGGCGACCACGGAGTCGGCCGTGGCGCCCGGCCGCATGGCCTCGGCGACGGCGGCGGCCATCACCCCGGCGGCCTCGCGGCCGTAGCTGGACTGGTGGGCTCCGGCCAGGTCGATGGCCTCGGCGTAGGCGCCGTCGGGGTCGGCGGCGTTGACGATGCCGACCGGGGCCACGTACATGGCGGCGCCGCAGTTCACGATATTTCCGACACCGGCCTCGCGCGGGTCCACGTGCCCGTAGTGCAGCCTGGCCACGATCCACTTCTCGGCCAGGAAGATCCGCTGCAGCGGCAGCGCCTCGGCCTCCAACTCGGGGATCCACCGCCGCTCGCCCATCAGTTCCGGGACCATGTGCTCGGCCATCGCGTACGCCCCGAGGTGCCCGCCGGCCTTCTCGTAGACCCGGATCAGGGCGTGCGTCATCAACGTGTCGTCGGTGATGTGGCCGTCGCCCTTGTGGTAGGGCGCGATCGGCCGGGCGTTGCGCCAGTCCTCGTTGAACGGCGGCACGATGCCCTCGACGCGGCCCGCGTACCGGTCGACGATCTGTTCGGGAGTCCAGCCCTCGGTGGCGCCGCCCAGCGCGTCACCGACCGCCGCCCCCGCCACGCAGCCGGTGGCCCTGTCCTCAAGCGGCGTCATGCGATTCCCTCCGAGACATCATTCGCTAGTTCGATCAGATCCAGGCCCGCCAGGTCAGGCAGGCAGCAACCGGCCAGCGTACGAACCGGCGCGATCCACCCCTCCGGGATCGCCCCTAGCCCGCCGCAGGCCCCCGTGAGCGCTCCGGTCAGCGCGGGCGCCGAGTCGGCGAGCGCGGCCAGGCACGCCGCCGCGGGCACGGCCCGGCCCAGCTCCCCGCCCGACACCTCGGCCAGCGCCAGCGCGACGGGCACCGTCTGCGCCGCGCCGACACCGTAGCTGTAGACGTGGTCGAGCAGCGCCACGTCCAGCGCGGGGACGGCCGCGAACGGGTCACCCGCCGCCCGCGCGGCCTTGACCGCCAGCCGGGCGTTGTGGCCGATGGCGGTGCCGTCGGGCAGTACGGCGAGCGCGGCCTCCACGGCGTCGGCCGCCGAGCCCGACGCCACGGCCTCGGCCATGGCGGCCGCCATGGCCCTGGCGCCCAGGACACCGTCGCAGGCGTTCGTCACCTCGGCGTCACGCGTGGGATCCCTCCCCAGGACCCCGAACGCGACGGCCCTGACGGCGGCGGCGTCGTCGAAGAAGTGCGGGTTGTCGTGCCCGGACGCGGGCGGCTCCACCCCCTTGGCGAGGTTGTCGAGCGCGGTCGCCACCGAGATCCGCGCCCTGACCGGCCTGCCGCCGGCGCGCTCCCCGGACGGGCCCGCTGCCGGGCCACCGACCGCCCGCGCCCCGGACGAACCCGATACCGGGCCACCGACCGCGCGCATTTCGGGAGTTCCCGGGGCCGGGGCGATGAGGTCCCTGAAGGCCTCGGCCCTCGGCCGGTCGATGGTGAGCGCCGTCCACGCCAGCCACTCGGCGTCGTCGGACGGGCCGACGCGCAGCGGCGCCACCGGCTGGTTCAGCGCGAACGGCACCGGCAGGGTGGTCACGCCATGTTCTTCCGCGAAGGCGTCCAGCTCCCTGTGCAGGCGCCGGCTCCAGGGCGCGTGCAGCGCCGCCCGGTGCCTGGCGGCGGGCCAGCCGGCCGCGTCGCCCACGGCGAGCCCGGCGAAGGCTCCCCTGATCCTGTCCCCCGACATCGTGATCTACAGCCTTTCCGCCAGTTCGTCGGCGACGTCCAGCACATGTCTCCCGGCCACGACGGGCAGGCATTTGCCCGTCACCGGCCCGATTCTTCCGGCCCACCGCCGGGGAACGCCGTCCTCCCCGCGACCCGCTCCCGCCACGGCTCCGGCGATGGCGCCGATCGTGTCGGCGTCCCTGCCCAGGCTCACCCCGAACGTCACCGACGCCTCCACGTCACCGCCTCCCGCGAGGAGGGCCGCGAACGCCAGCGCCACGGCTTCCGGCGCCACGTCGGTCCAGGGGTAATGCCGCACGACCACGGCCTCGTGCAACGCCTCGACGACGCCCGCGCCGACGTTGGGGGCGACGTTGGGGTTGGGGTCGGGACCGGCATCGCCAGCGGCGTAGGCGTCGGCGTGCATGGCCGAGGAGTGGCCGAGCACGTCGCGTACCCGGACGATGTTCCTGGCGGTCCAGGAGTCGGGCGGGATGACCGCCAGCGCCGCCGCCACGACCTCGTCAGGGGCGGCGCCGGTCATCGCGGCCGCCACCGCGCCGGCGACCGCACGGCCGCCCAGGATGCCCTCGCCGGCCGCGCTGACCAGCCCGTCCTGCTCCACCAGCCGGGCCGCCTCCGCCGGATCGCCCGGGCAGAAGATCCCGTACGGCGCGGCCCGCATGGCCAGCCCGTCCGACCAGCCGTGCGCGTGCACGAGCCCGGTCAGCGGCGGCTCCAGGCCGCGGCGCAACGCTTCGACGGTGCCCAGCTCGGAGAACCCGGCCCCGCGCATCGGCCCGGCGATCCGGGGCAGGATCTCCTCCCGGTACGCGGCGGCGACGTCCTCGCCGGTCAGCGCGTGACCGTGGCGGACGAGGAGCGACGCGGCGAAGATCGCGTACTCGGTGTCGTCGGTGCCCCCGCCCTCGATCTCGGTGAGCCGTCCCCACCGGCGCCGGATCTCCGCCGGCGTCAGGTTCTCGGCGGGGGCGCCGAGGGCGTCGCCGGCCGCCAGGCCGAGCAGGCACCCCCGGGCCCTGTCGCGAAGAGTCACCGCTGGTACCGCTCCAGCACCTTGTTGCCGTCCTCGACGAGCCTCTTGGCCACCTCGTCGATGGTGATCTTGTTGGCGAAGTATTCCTGCAGGACCGGCGTGGCGACCTTGCTCTTCCACTCGTCGAACCCGTTCACCTTGAGGAACGGCGCCACGACGAGATCCTTGGCGGAGGCGGTGGCCACGTCCCAGCCGTTCTCCTCGCTGGTCATCGCCGGGTCGGCGGCGGCCTTCTGGGAGGTCGGCAGCAGCCAGTCGCCCTTGGCGAGCTTGGCCTGGTTGGGGCCGTTCAGGAAGAACGAGATGAACTTCATGGCCTCGTCGGGGTGCTCGCTCTCCTGCGCTATCGACAACGTCTGCGAGACCGCGCCCTGCTGGGTGGTGGTGCCCTTCGGGCCCGGCAGGGTGACCCACTCGAAGCCGTCCGGCGCCTGCTCGGCGACCTGCTGGCGCAGGTAGACCCCGGCGGGCAGCAGCGCGAACTTGCCCTTGTAGAAGGCCGGCAGCGGGTCGGCGGTGCCCTGGCCGAGCGCGGCGGGGTCGGCCGACTTGTCCTTGTAGAGCTGGTCGTGGATGCGCTGCAGCACCTCGCGCTCCTCGGGCCCGACCTTGACCGTGGTCTTGCCGCCGGCGGTCTGGAAGAACGTGCCGCCGAAGTTGAGCGCCAGGTTGAGGGTCTTGTTGACCGGCGACTTCATCGGCCAGGCCACGCCGTACGTGTCACCCTTGGTCATCTTCTTGGCGGCCGCGGAGAACTCGTCCCACGTCCACGGCGCGTCCGCCGTCGGTACGCGCACCTCGGCCGCCTCGAGCAGCTTCTTGTTGGCGATGATGACCTGCGACTCCTGCAGGAACGGCACGCCGTAGACGCCCTGCTCGCCCTTGCCGCCGTCGAAGGTGACGGTGTCCCAGGCGGCCTGGGGGATGTCGTTCTTGAGCTCGGCGGGCAGCTTGTCGCTGAGGTCGAGCAGGTAGCCGTCGGTGGCGAAGCCGGCCAGCGCGGGCGAGTCGTTGTGGATGACGTCGGGGGCCGTGCCGCCGGCGAACTGGGTGACGAGCTGGTCGTTGACGTTGTCCCAGCTGCCCTGGACGTAGGTGACCTGGATGTTCGGGTTGGCCTTGTTCCACTCCTCCACGAGCTGCTTGTTGGCGGCCACGGACTCCTTCTGCCACGCCAGGCTGAGGAAATCGATCTTCACCGGCTCGTTGGGTGAGGAGGTCTCGCCGCCTCCTCCCCCGCCGCACGCCGCGGTGAGCGCGGCGACCGCCGCCACCGCCAGAGCGGACTTGATACGCATATGAGCCTCCTAGCCCTTGACGGCGCCGGCCATCAGGCCGGACTTCAGGCGCCGCTGGATGATTGCGAAGAAGATCAGGCTCGGGATCGTCGCCATGAGCGACGCCGCGGCCAGCGGGCCGAGCCTGGCCACCCCCTCGGGGCCGGTGAACCTCACCAGCGTCAGCGGGAGCGTCATGACATCGGGGTTCTGCAGGATCACGAGCGCGAACATGAACTCGTTCCACGACGAGATGAACGCGAACAGCAGCGTGGCCACCACGCCCGGCGCGAGCAGCGGCGCCACCACGGACACGATGGAGCGCAGCCGGGACGCGCCGTCCACGGCAGCCGCCTCCTCCAGCTCGGGCGGCACCGCGCGCACGTACCCCTGCAACATCCACAGCGCGAACGGCAGCGTGAACGTCACGTGCACGGCCACCAGCCCCGGAAGCGTGTTCACCAGGTCCATCTCGCGCAGGATCATGAAGAGCGGGATGATGATCAGGATGAACGGGAACACCTGGCTGACCAGCACCCACCCGAGCGCGACCCGGTTGAGGAGGCTGCGGTAGCGGGCCATGGCGTAGGAGGCGGGCAACGAGATCAGCACCGTGATCACGCTGCTGAACAGCGCCACGATCAGGCTGCGCAGCGCCGCGCCCACCAGGTCCTGCTCGCCGAACGCGTCGGTGAAGTTGGCCAGCGTCGGCTCGCGCGGGATCCACGTCGGCTCGGTCAGCGCCATCTCCTGCGGCGTCTTCAGCGCCGTCGACAGCAGCCAGAGCAGCGGGAACGCGAGGAAGACGATGTACGCGACCAGCGCGGCGTACTGCGGAAGGCGTCTCATCGGTTCTCCCTCATCTGCCGCCACAGGTACAACCCGAGCACCGCGAGCACGACGATCGCCATGGCGAGGCCGAGCATCGAGGCGTAGCCCGCGAACCGGTAGCGGAACGCCTCCTCGTAGGCGAACAACATCGGCAGCCGCGTCTGCCCGCCGGGCCCGCCCTGCGTGAGCACGTAGACCAGGCCGAACTGGTTGATGTTCCACACGAAGTCGAGCGACGTGATCGCCACGATCACGGGCCGCAGCTGCGGCAGCGTGATGTTCCAGAAGCGCCGCCAGCGGCCCGCGCCGTCCATCTCGCCGGCTTCGTAGAGCTCCTTGGGGACGTTCTGCAGGCCCGCCAGCAGCACGACCGTGGTCTGCGGCATGCCGGTCCACACGCCGACCACGATGATCGCGGGCAGCGCGAGCGAGAAGTCGGCCAACCAGTTGACGTCCGTGCCGAGCAGGTCGTTCAGTATGCCCGCGTCCGGATGGTAGACGAGCTTCCACATCAGGCCGATGACCACGGGCGGCATCGCCCACGGCACCACCGCGAGCACCCGGGCCACGCCCCTGAAGCGCAGGTTCTGGTTGAGCAGCACGGCCAGGCCGAGCGCGGCCAGGAACTGCAGCGCGGTCACGGAGACCGCCCAGATGGCGCCGATCCTGAACGACGCCCAGAAGTCGCCGTCGGCCAGCAGGTCGGTGAAGTTCTCCAGGCCGACGAAGCTCGTCTCGTGCACCCGCGTGTTGCGGGCGTCGGTGAACGCCAGGCCGATGCCGTACAGCAGCGGGCCGACGCTGAACAGCAGCACCGGCACCAGCGCGGGCAGCATCAGCAGCCACATCTCGCGCGTCTGGCGCGAGACGTGGCGGCGCTTGGCGCGCGGCCTCCGCGGCGGCGCCGGTCTCGTCACGGTCGCCGTCACGCGCCGCCCTCCTTCCTCTCGGTACGTCCCGCGTCGTCGTGCACGGTGCCCGCGCCCGCCGTTCCCGCCGTGCTGGCGCGGACCACGAGCCGGGGTGGCACGGTGACCACCCGCGGCTCGCGGTCGCCGCCCTGCAGCCGGTCGAGCAGCAGCTCGGCGGCGGCCTTGCCGCGTTCGGCCGACCCGAGCGAGACGCTGGTCAGCGCCGGCCACGAGGCCGCCGCCAGGTCGGTGTCGTCCATGCCGACCACCGCCACGTCGGCGGGCACCCGCTTGCCCGCCGCGCGCAACACGTCGAGCGCGCCGAGGGCGATCAGGTCGTTGGCGCACATCAGCGCGTCCACGTCGGGAACCCTGTCGAGCAGCTCCGCCACCGCGCGGCCCCCTTCCGCGCGGTAGAAGTCGCCGATCCGCACGAGGTCCTCGTCGTAGGGCAGGCCGAGGTCGGCGAGCGCCTCGCGGTACGCGGCGCCGCGGGCCGCGCCCGGCACGGTGTCGAGCGGGCCGTTGATCATGCCGATCCTGCGGCGGCCGAGCGCGTAGAGGTGGTCGATCGCCAGCCGCACGCCGGTGCGGGAGTCGGCGCGCACGTTGTCGGCCCGCGTGCCCTCGGGCACCGATCCGATGATCACGACGGGCGCCCTGGCCGCGGCCAGCATCTCGAGGTGCTGCTCGGTGACCCGCAGCGGGCTCATGATCAGCCCGTCCACGTACCGTTCGCCGAGGCTGTGCAGCACGTCGATCTCGTCGGCCACGACAGCGTCGGTGGAGTGCAGCACGAGCCGGTAGCCCGCCGCCTTCAGCACCGGCTGGATCTCGCGGAGCATGGCCAGGTAGGCGGGGTTGCCCACGTCGGCCATGGCGAAGGCCACCTGGTGGGTGCGGCGCGACTTGAGCGAGCGCGCCACGGCGTTGCGCACGTAGCCGAGCTCGTCGGCGGCGGCCATCACCTTGCGCACGGTCTCCTGCCGGGTCGGCAGGCCGTTGAGGACCCGCGAGACCGAGGCGATCGAGACGCCGGCGCGCTCGGCGATCGTGGTGATCGTGGGTCCGTCGGCCACGGCTGTCCTTCCCGGTGGTGTAAACGTTTACGACCCCATTGCTGTAAACGTTTACCGCGTGGGCCACATGAAAACCCGCACGTAACCTGCAGGTCAAGTCACGATCGCATAACACCAGGTCAGCGACCGTTCCGCAATTCACGGGCAACTCACGGGCAACTCACGGGCAAACCGCCCATGCCCGGGAGGCACCGGAGCGACCGCCACCCGGGGACGGGCCCGGGCGCGGGGCGAGGTCAGTCTCGGGCGGGTTCCGGTTCGGGCCCGCGCGCGACGATCCCTTCCTGGCGATCCTCCGCGCCGGAGATCGTGAGCAGCGAACGGATCGCGGGCGCGCCGGTGAGCGCCACCACGGCGGCCAGGACCGTCGGGATGACGAGCGCGACCGGCAGCGAGGACGCCTCGGCCACGTAGCCGAGCACGGCCGGCCCCAGCAGCAGTCCGCTGTAGCCGAACGCGGTCACCATGGCCAGCGCCCGCCCCACCCGGTCGCCGACCGCTCCGACCGCGCTGAACAGCACCGGCACCACCGTGGCCAGCCCCACCCCGGCCAGGGCCCAGCCGGTCCACGCGCAGACGACCTGGAGCGGCTCGCCGACCGCGGGCGAGAGGAGGATCAGCACGTAGCCGACGGTGGCGAAGAGACCGGCGAACTGGATGGTGCGCACGGAGCCGAGCCTGGCCCTGATCGGGTCGCCCAGCAGCCGGACGGTCGTCATGGCCACGGAGAAGACCGTGTACGCCAGCGGCGCCATGGCGGGGTCGGTCTCCAGCACCGTACGGGCGTGCAACGCGGCCCAGTCGATGGCCGCGCCCTCGCTCAGGTGCCCGGCGAACGCCGCCAGCCCGAGCATCGCGATGAGCCCCCACTTCAGCCCGGCGCCCTTCCGGGCCCCCGGCTCCGGCGAGGCGTGCCCGGGCTGGTCGGGCAGCAGCAGCCGCGCCGCGGGCACGTACAGGAACGGCACGACCAGGGCCGCCACGATCAGCAGCCACTGGGCGTCCAGCCCGGCCTGCAGAACGAGCGCGGTGAGCCCGCCACCGGCGGCGCCGCCCAGGCTCCACGTGCCGTGGAAGGCCGAGATGATCGGCCGGCCATAGCGGCGTTCGACCTCGACGGAGTGGGCGTTCATGGAGACCTCGGTCACCCCGAGCCCGATCCCGAACACGATCGCCAGCACCACGAGGGCCTCGTACGAGGGCGCCAGCGCCGGTCCGAGCAGGACCAGCGCCGAGAACGGCCCGGCGAACCAGCACACCCGCCTGCTGGACCACCTGTCCACCAGGGATCCGGCCACCAGCATCGACGCCAGCGCGCCGCCGGAGATCAGCAGCAGGATGCCGCCCAACCGGGCGAAACCGAGGTCGAGCCGGTCGTTCAGGGACGGCAGCCCGGCAGCCCACAGGCCCATCACAAAACCGCAGAGGATGAAAAACCCGAAAACTCCGGCACGAGCACGTCTGGCTTCAATGAGGCTTTTGTTCACGGCTAGAGCATAATCTGTGTTCGTGAATGGAGCCACGACGAGCGGCGAACTCCGCGCGCACAACCGTGTCCGGCTGCTGCGCGCCGTACACGACTGCGGGGCCACCAGCACCCGATCGCGGCTGACCCGCGACCTGCGGCTGGCGCGCGGGACGGCGTCGGTGCTCGTCTCCGGGCTGGCCGAGGACGAGCTGCTGCACGAGGAGCCGGCCCCCGAGCACGGGCGGGGACGGCCCACCCAGGTGCCCGGCCCCCATCCGCGCGGGCCGCTGGCGCTCGCGGCGGACGTGCGCGAGGACGCGTGGGAGCTGGCGGCGTGCGAGCTGGGCGGCCGGGTCACCGTCCTGGACGTGCGCCCGCACGACGGCACCGCGGAGGGCGCGCTCGTGCCGCTGGGCGAGGCCGTCGCCGCCCACACGTCCCGGCTCGGCCACCGGGTCGTCGGCGTCGGCGTCGCCCTGGCGGGGCCGGTGCGGTTCGGCGGCCTGGTGGACATCGCCCACCTCGGATGGCGCTCGGTGAACGTCCCCGCCCTGCTCGGCC
>NZ_SMKO01000027.1 GCF_004348685.1 Nonomuraea deserti
GGCACGCATCAGCCAACGCATCCTCGCCCTCAACGCCGCAATCTGGCACAACTGGAACACCGACGCACCCGTGAAACGGTCCCTGACCGCCTACGACCACTAACCCAAATTCACATCAGCGATCTAGGGGTCCGATACGAACGCGCCGGCCCGCGCGGCGGCCAGCCCGCGCGACACCGACCGCTCGGCGTCCCGCCGCGTCACCGGCTCCCTCGTGACCACCAGGCGGTAGTAGAGCGGGGCCGAGATCGCCCTGACCAGCTCACCGCCGTCGGTCCCTTCGGGCAGCTCTCCCCGCTTGACGGCCAGGTCCACGACGGTGGCCCACTCGTCGATGCGGCGGGTGAAGAAGGCCCGCAGCGCGTCGGCGGCCTCCTCGTCGCAGGTCCCCGCGGCGATCACCGCCTGCAGCGTGGCGCCGAGCCGCCCGTCGGTGACCGCCTCCCAGACCGACACGGCGTTGGCCAGCAGGTCGCTCTCGACGTCGCCCGTGTCGGCGTGCGGCGACGACTGGTTGGCCAGCTCTTTCATGAGGTCGGCCACCAGGCCTGGGGTGCTCCCCCAGCGCCGGTAAACCGTGGTCTTGCCGACGCCGGCCCTGGCCGCCACCTGGTCCATGGTCAGGCCGTGGAAGCCGTGCTCGACCAGGATGTCCTGGGTGGCCTCGAGTACGGCGGCGCGTACCCGCGCGGTGCGGCCCCCCGGCCGCACGGTTCCCGCCAGACGGGAAGGTTGTTCCATCTACACTCCTCACCGCATACCGGCATGCCCGGCTAACGGGACTCATATCCCATTAGTGGCGCACGTTCTTACGGCCCCGGCCTTTCACGGCCCGCGGCGGACCAGGTGTCCCCGCTCGTGGGCAGGTCCGCCGGCCTGGTCAGGCGGCGCAGGCATCTCCTTGTCGGCATGGCGTGCTCGGGCTCTCCTCATTCACGGGAGGGCTGGCGACCTCGCCGGGGTTGTGCTCGTGGCAGGTGACCCGGGGACTCGCCGCCGCCATCGCACGCCCGCCGGGCTCTCCCTGCTGACCATGTCGTTGCTGAGGGGGCGTTCCGGGGTCGGGCACGGGGCTGAACGGGGCGTTGTGATCTGCCGGGTTCACCGCTGGAGACATTCTAGGCCGACTCCATCCGCCGCGCTGCTGGTGGACCGGCACTTTTCCGCGATCCGCGCTCCCGTCGGCCGCCGCACGATCACCGTTCGGCAATATCGAACTCCTCTGCACTAGGGTGCGAGGTGTGGGAGAGACGATTCAATCGGTCGAGCGGGCGGCCGCGATCCTGCGGCTGCTCGCCTCGGGCCCGCGCCAGCTCGGCGTGGCCGAGCTGGCCAAGGCGCTGGGCCTGCCCAAGGGGACACTGCACGGCATCCTGCGCACGCTGGTCCGCGTGGGGTTCGTCGAGCAGGACCAGGCCACGGGAAAGTACCGCCTCGGCGCCACGCTGCTCCACCTCGGCAGCAGCTACCTCGACGTCAACGAGCTGCGCACCCGCTCGATCAACTGGGCCGACGCCCTGGCGGGGCGCAGCAGGGAGAGCGCCTGGATCGGCACCCTGCACGAGGGGCACGTGCTGGTGATCCACCACGTGTTCAGGCCGGACGACAGCATGCAGACCCTCCAGGTCGGCACGTACCTGCCGACGCACGCCAGCGCCCTCGGCAAGGTCCTGCTCGCCTACGACCCCTACGGCGAGGCGCCGGCCGCGCCGCTGCGCGCGTACACGAAGGCCACGCTCACCGACCCCAAAGCCCTGGAGGCCGAGCTCGACCAGGTCAGGACGCGTGGCTGGGCGGCCGAGACGGAGGAGCTGACGGAGGGCGAGGTGGCCATCGCCGCGCCCATCAAGGACGCGCGCGGCATCGTGGTCGGCGCCATCGGCATCCGGGGCGCGGTCGAGCGGCTGGCCTCGGACGGAGCCCTGCACATGGAGTACGTCTCGTACGTGCGCGACGCCGCCCGCGCGATCACGCGCGCCCTCGCCCGCTGACTTGTCCACCCCCATGACGACCGCATAACATTTCCCACGTCGTTCGACATTGTCGAACCCTGATCCAAGCGAGGAAGCTCGTGCCTCGACCGCACTACGTCGCAGCCATCGACCAGGGCACCACGTCCAGCCGGTGCATCGTCTTCGACGACGCCGGCAACATCATCTCCGTCGCCCAGCGCGAACACCGCCAGATCTTCCCCAGGCCCGGCTGGGTGGAGCACGACGCGGGCGAGATCTGGCAGGCCGTGCGCGCCCTGCTCGGAGAGGCCGTGAGCGGCGCCGGCATCGAGGACGCCCAGATCGCCGCGCTCGGCATCACCAACCAGCGCGAGACCACCGTGCTGTGGGACCGCGAGACCGGCCGGCCCGTCTGCAACGCGATCGTCTGGCAGGACACCCGCACCGACGCGCTGACCCGGGCCCTGGCCGAGCACGAGAGCCTGTTCAAGGAGCGGGCCGGGCTGCCGCTGGCCACCTACTTCTCCGGGCCGAAGATCCGCTGGCTGCTCGACGAGATCCCCGGCCTGCGGGAGCGGGCGGAGCGCGGCGAGGTGCTGTTCGGCACGATGGACAGCTGGTTGTTGTGGAACCTCACGGGCCGCCACATCACCGACGTGACCAACGCCAGCCGTACGATGCTGATGAACATCCACACGCTGGGCTGGGACGACGAGCTACTGGCCGCGATGGGCGTGCCGCGCGCGATGTTGCCGGAGATCCGCCCGTCCGCCGAGGTCTACGGCCGCACGGCGGGCGGCGTCCCGGTCGCCTCCGCGCTCGGCGACCAGCAGGCCGCGCTGTTCGGGCAGACGTGCTTCGCCCCCGGCGAGACCAAGAGCACCTACGGTTCGGGCAGCTTCCTGCTGATGAACACCGGTCACGAGCCGGTCGTCTCCAAGCACGGCCTGCTGACCACCGTCGGCTACCAGATCGGCTCGGGCCCGGCCACGTACGCGCTCGAGGGCGCCATCGCCGTCACCGGCTCCCTGGTGCAGTGGCTGCGCGACAACCTGGGCCTGATCTCCAGCGCGGCCGAGATCGAGACACTGGCCAAGACGGTCGACGACAACGGCGGCTGCTATTTCGTGCCGGCGTTCTCCGGGCTGTTCGCGCCCCACTGGCGCTCCGACGCGCGCGGGGTGATCGCCGGACTGACCGGGTTCGTCAACAAGGGCCACCTCGCGCGGGCCGTGCTGGAGGCCACGGCGTGGCAGACCCGCGAGGTGGTCGACGCGATGAACGCCGACTCGGGGCTCGACCTGACCACGCTCCGCGCCGACGGCGGCATGACCGCCGACAACCTGCTCATGCAGACGCTCGCCGACGTGCTGGCGGTGCCGGTCATCCGGCCGATGGTGGCCGAGACCACCGCGCTGGGCGCCGCCTACGCCGCGGGCCTGGCCACCGGCTACTGGCCCGACGTCGAGAGCCTGCGGGCCAACTGGCACAAGGCCGCCGAGTGGCGTCCCGCGATCGACGAAGCCGTACGCGAGCGCGAATACCGCAACTGGAAGAAGGCCGTGGCGCGCACCCTCGGCTGGGTGGACCAGGAGGAGGAGAGCAGAGCATGACGCTCGCGACCGGCACCGACCGCGCGGAGACCAGGCACGAACTGGCCGGCACCGCATACGACCTGCTCGTGATCGGCGGCGGCATCCTCGGCACGTCGGTGACCTGGATGGCCGCGCAGGCGGGGCTGAGGGTGGCGATGGTCGACGCGGGCGACTTCGCCGGCGCCACCTCCAGCGCCTCCTCCAAGCTCGTCCACGGCGGCCTGCGCTACCTGCAGACGGGCAACGTGCGGCTGGTCGCGGAGAACCACCGCGAGCGGCGCGCCCTGGCCTCCGACATCGCACCGCACCTGGTCAAGCCGCTGACATTCGTGGTGCCGATCTACAAGGGCGGCCCCCACGGCGCCGCCAAGCTCGGCGCGGGAGTGTTCCTGTACTCCGCGCTGTCGGTGTTCGGCGACGGCATGGGCCGGGTGATCACGCCGCAGCAGGCCTTGGCCAAGGTGCCCGCCCTGCGCTCCGAGGGCCTGCGGGCCGCCGCCGTCTACGGCGACCACCAGATGAACGACAGCCGGGTCGCGGTCATGACCGTGCGGGCCGCGGTGGACGCGGGCGCGGTCGTGCTCAACCACGCCGAAGTCGTCGGGCTGCGCAGGACGGGCGGCACCGTGACGGGCGCCGACCTGCGCGACCGGCTCGACGGGACGGAGTTCGGCGTGTCGGCCAGGCTCGTGCTGAACGCCACCGGGCCGTGGGTCGACCACCTGCGGCGCATGGAAGACCCCTCCGCCGCCCCCAGCATCCGGCTGTCCAAGGGCGCCCACCTGGTGCTACGCAGGCAGGAGCCGTGGAAGGCCGCGCTGACCACGCCCATCGACAAGTACCGCGTGTCGTTCGCCATCCCGTGGGAGGACCACCTGCTCCTCGGCACCACGGACGAGGCGTACGACGGCGACCCGGCCGCGGTGCGGGCCACCGAGGCCGACATCGCGCAGATCCTCGACGAGGCGGGCCACTCCGTACGCGACTCCCAGCTCAGGCGCGCGGACATCACCTACGCCTTCGCCGGGCTGCGGGTGCTGCCCGGCGGCCCCGGTCAGGTCGCGGCGGCCAAGCGGGAGACCGTGGTGACCAGCGGCTCGGGCGGCATGCTCTCCGTCGCCGGCGGCAAGTGGACCACCTACCGGCACATCGGCAGGCACGTGCTCGACACGCTCGCCCACCTGCCGGGGCAGCCGCTGGGCGACGACCTGGCCGACATCCTGCCGGCCGTGCCGCTGCCGGGGCTGGCCAGCCCCGACGCGGTGGCCATGCGGCTGTGGACCGACCGCGACCCGGGCACGCGCATGGACCCGCTGGTGGCCAGGCACCTCGCCACCCACTACGGGTCGATCGCGTTCGACCTGGCGCGGCTCATCCGCGAGGACCCGGCGCTCGGCGAGCGCATCCACCCCGACGGGCCGGACATCTGGGCCCAGGCGGTCTACGCCCGCGACCGCGAGTGGGCGGCCACGGTGGACGACGTCGTACGCCGCCGCACGACGCTCACGGTGCGCGGCCTCGACACGCCCGACGTGCGCGCCAGGATCGAGAAACTGCTCGGCTGACGGTTCCGTTCCTGGTACGCGGTTCGGCGCGGGGGGTCCGCGGCCCGGCCCGACAGATGCGGTTCGGCACGGCGGGTCCGCGGCCCGGCCCGACAGATGCGGTTCGGCGCGGGGCCACGGGTTCGGCCCGATAGGGGATGCGGTTCGGCGCGGGGGTCGCTGTTCGGCGCTGTCGGCGCGGTGGGTCCGGGGTGCTGATCGCAGGAGTGCGGCGGGGTGGTGAGGGGCCCGCCGGAGGTGGCCTGGCGACCCGGCTGGGCAGGGGGAGGGCATGCGAACTCCCATCAACGAAGCCCTGCTCAGGCACTTCCGTGACCTGCGCGACGGCATCCATGGGCAGGCCGTCTCGCGGGACGACAAGGAGCACGTGTTCATCACGGCGGTCGGGCTGCTGGACCCGGTGGCGCGCACCGCCCTCGACGAGCTCAACGCCGACCTGCTGCTCGGCACCGGGGAGGTGGTCGCCAGCGGCGTCACCCGGTCACGCGAGGGCGGGCTCAACGCGATGTGGTCGCTGACGTGGCGGGAGCAGCGCGCGTGCCACGCCCAGCCGATCGCGGTGGTCGCCCACTACGGCAGCGACTTCCACCATCCGCACCTGCGGGGCAACACGGTCGGCGACTGGCCGCTGAACGTCTTCGACCCGGCGGACGCGGCGGGGCAGCTCGGCACGTTGCGGGTGATCGCCGCCGGCGACGCCCACAACCTGGTTTTCCAGGAAAGTTATCGCCTGATGCCCGCCCTCACCCGGGAGGAGCCGGGCCAGGAGAGCATCGCCCTGCCCGACGGCACGCGGGAGACCACGTAACCGGCCCGCCGGGCGCCGTGGCGGCGGCTGCCACGTGCGGGTCAGCCCGCGTCTCCCTGGAGGCCCTCAGCCGCGCGCGGCGACTGGCGTGACCTCGGCCGTGCCGTAACAGATGATGATCTTATGCTTCGGTGAAGCCCCGCGCGCGCCCGCCGGCCGACTCGCGGACGGCGGCGGCGACGGCGGTGGCCACGTCGGGGTGGAAGACGCTCGGGATGATGTAGTTGGGGCCCAGCTCCTCGGGCGTGACGACGGCGGCGAGCGCGCCCGCGGCGGCCAGCAGCATCTCCTCCGTCACGACGGACGCCTGAGCGTCGAGCAGGCCGCGGAAGACCCCCGGGAAGGCCAGCACGTTGTTGATCTGGTTGGGGTAGTCGGAGCGTCCGGTGGCCACCACGGCGGCGTGCTCGCGGGCGTCGTCGGGCGACACCTCTGGCTCGGGGTTGGCCAGCGCGAACACGACCGGGTCCTTGGCCATCGAGGCGATGTCGTCGCCGGTCAGGATGCCGGGCGCGGAGACGCCCACGAAGACGTCGGCGTCCTTGACCGCGCCCCGCAGGTCGCCCGCGTAGCCCTCGGCGTTGGTGTTGTCGGCCATCCAGCGCAGCGAGTCGTCGAGGTCTTCACGCCCCTTGTGGACGGCCCCGAGGTAGTCGCACACGATCACGTTGCGGGCGCCCGCCGCCAGCAGCAGCCGCAGCACGGCGTAGCCCGCCGCCCCCGCGCCCGCCATGGTGATCTTGACGTCCTCGATGTTCTTGTCGACCACCCGCAGGGCGTTGGTGAGCGCCGCCAGCACGCAGATCGCCGTGCCGTGCTGGTCGTCGTGGAAGACCGGGATGTCGAGGAGCTCGCGCAGCCGCCGCTCCACCTCGAAGCAGCGCGGCGCGCCGATGTCCTCCAGGTTGATGCCGCCGAACCCGGGCGCGATCACCTGCACCGTGCGGACGATCTCGTCGACGTCCTGCGTGTCGAGGCAGATCGGCCAGGCGTCGATGCCCGCGAACCGTTTGAACAGCGCCGCCTTGCCCTCCATGACGGGCAGCGCCGCCTCGGGCCCGATGTTGCCCAGCCCCAGCACTGCGGAGCCGTCGGTGACGACCGCCACGGTGTTGCGCTTGATGGTCAGGCGCCGCGCGTCCTCCTTGTTGCGCGCGATCGCCATGGACACGCGCGCCACACCCGGCGTGTAGGCCATGGACAGCTCGTCGCGGTTGCGCAGCGGCACCTTCGACACCATCTCGATCTTGCCGCCGAGGTGCATGAGGAAGGTGCGGTCGGACACCTTGTGGATGACGACGCCCTCGATCGCCTCGAGCTGGTCGACGATGGCCTGGGCGTGGTCGGTGTCGCGGGCGGCGCAGGTCACGTCGATGCGCAGCTTCTCGTGGCCGGCGTTGGTGACGTCGAGGGCGGTCACGACACCCCCAGCCGACTCTACGGCGTGCGTGAGCAGGCTCACGGCCTTGCCGCCTGCGGGCACCTCGAGGCGCACGGTGATGGAGTACGACACACTGGGGACGGTCGCCACGTCAATCGCTCCTTCGGGACTGACCAAGAATGCATCCATGTTAGAGGTCATTCGGTCAATCCCGCGCCTCGGCGGCCATGACGATCAGTTCGGCACAGGTGGCCACGGGGATCGTGGTGCTGTCGATCACCAGGTGATAGAGGCAGGCGTCGGCCGGGTCGGTGCGGTAGAAGTGGCGCACGTAGGCGCTGCGCGCCCGGTCGTTGTCCTCGATGATCTGCCGGGCCTCGCGCTCGCTCAGCTGCCCCAGTGTGGCGGTCTGCCGCACCCTGCGGGTGACGGGGGCGTCGAGCCGGACGTGCAGCGCGCCGGGGTGATCGACCAGCACCAGCGCCCCCGCCCTGCCCAGGAACACCCCGCCCCGCAGGCGCGCGGTGTCTTTCAGCACGCGCTCGGTGCGGCTGACGAACTCCTCGGGCGCGAGCGGCATCGCGCCGGGAACGTACATGTCGACGCCGCCGAACGTCACCGTGGGCAGCCGCATCGCCCCGGAGAAGAGCCGGCCGATGCCGTGCTCGGCCCGGTCGTCGTGGGCCAGCGCCTCCTCCAGCGTGCAGCCCAGCTCCTCGGCGACGGCACTGGGGATCGCGCGGTCGACGAAGGGCACGCCGAGGCGCTCGGCCACGGCCGGGCCGATCTGGCTGCCGGCCGTGCCGTATGTCGCCGATATGGTGACGACCCGCATGAATTCAGGTTAGAACAGTGCGCTCGCCAACGCTCTACGGGCTTTGGCCAAGGATGGGTCTTCGGCGGGCAAAGCCTCGAACAAACCGAGCAGGTGCCGCCTGGCTTTGTCGCGCTCGTCGCCCGAGGTGCGCTTGACCACGGCGATGATGCGCTCGAACGCCTGGTCGACCGCGCCCGACATCATCTCGAGGTCGGCCGCGAGCAGCTGCGCGTCCAGGTCGGCGGGGTCCTGCGCGCGCCGCTGGACGTCGGCGGGGTCGGCCTCGGACGTGCGCTTGAGCAGGCCGACCCCGGCCAGCCCCATCTTCGCGTCCTCGTTGCCCGGCTCGCGGGCCAGCAGGCGCTGGTAGGCCTGCATGGCCGCGTCGAAGTCGCCGCGGTCGATCGCCTGCTCGGCCGCCACCATGTCGGGGTCGGCGGGCGGCCCCGACGGCGCCTCCTGCTCGCCGGGCTCGCCGGCCTCCGCGGGCCTGGCGCCCGGGTTGGCCTGGTAGAACTGCTCGACCGCGCCCATCAGCTCGTCGAGCCAGCGGCGCACCTCCTGCTCGGGCAGCACCTGCTGGAACCCGGTCACCGCCTGGCCCTGGAAGATCGCCAGCACGGTCGGCACGGCCTGGACGCGCAGCGCCTGCGCGATCTGCGGGCTGGCGTCGACGTTGACCTTGGCCAGCACGGCCTTGCCGCCGAGGTCGCCGACCACCTTCTCCAGCACCGGGCTGAGCTGGGCGCTGCCCGGCGCCCTCGGCGACCAGAGGTCGAGCACGACGGGCACCGTCATGGACTTGTCGATGACGTCGCTCGTGAACGTCTCCTCGGTCACGTCGACGACCGAGGCCGCGGCCGCCTGGGGACCTGCGGCCTCCCGCCGGGCCTGCGCCTCCAGTGCCTGCTTGCGCGCGCCCAGGTCCACAGCTCCGTAGAGCGACCCGGGTTTAGAGAAGTCCGCCATGCTCCTCATCTTGCCGCATCGATGACCCGGCGAAGTCACCAGCCGCCACCCGGAGGGTGCGCAACTGGTCGAACATCGCCTGGAGTTCGTCCTCGGCGTACATCGACAGGCCGAACTCGGCGGCCATCAGGTCACCGGTGGCACGGCGTACGACGTCGCGCCCGGACTCCGTGATCTCGGCCAGCACGCCGCGCCCGTCGCGCGGATTGGGCAACCGCCGGACGAACCCGGACTTCTCCAGCCTGTCCACCGTGTTCGTGACGCTGGTGGGGTGGACCATCAACCTTTCCCCGATCTTTGACAGGGGCAGCGCCCCCGCCCTGCTGAACGTCAGCAGCACCAGCGCCTCATAGCGCGCGAAGGTGAGTCCGTAGGGCTTGAGCAGCGCGTCGAGCTGCGACAGCAGGATCTGGTGCGCTCGCATGATCGACGTCACCGCGGCCATGGCCGCGGACGGACCGAAGTGCGCGCGCCAGCTCTCCGCGGCACGGTCAATCGGGTCGAACGGCAGGTTGAGCGGCTTGGGCTGCGTCACAGCGATACGGTAGCGCGCTGGTCGTCCCGGTTCGTCTGGCTACTCACAGCGACAGGCCTCTCCGCTTGGCCAAGAGTCCGGACATCAATCATCACGCTCAGTTATGGTTCTCCTACGAATGGTGACGCGGACGCCAAGTCCATCAGCCTGTGGGGACCGGCCGGACTGATCGTTTCCGCCTTGCCGAGGGGCACGGGGGGTGCTTGATGAACTTCAACGGGAAAACGGGTGCGTGAGCACGGGGGCGTTTCACGGGAGGAGCTGAAGCAGAGCGCGGCCGTCACTGTGGCCGTGCTGCTCGCTGTCGGCCTGGTCGCGGCGTGGAACGTCCTGATACCCGGCGTCGACGCCTGGGAGAACATCGTGGCCGCGGTCATCGGGTCACTGCGGTTGACCGGGCCGGTCGCCGCGGCCTTCGCCGCGTGGGTGGCGCTGCGCAAGCGCAAGGCGCTGCGCGGGCGCTCGCTCACGACGTGGCGGGCGCTCAAGGCACCGCTGGCGATCGTGGTGGTGGTGCTGGGGTCGTTCGGGGCGACGGTGCTGGTCCTGGCCGTCAAGACGGTGCTCACCGACCAGGCGGGCCGGCTGAGCCTGGCGGGCCTGGGCATGGGCATGGCGGGCCTGGCCCTCTACTCGGTGATCGGGTGGGTGGCCGGCTGGGTGCTGCCGCACGCGTTCACGCCGCCGGTCGCCGGGCTGGCCTGCTATGGGGTGTTCTCGTGGCTGGCCGACGACCGCGGCTGGGCCGACAAGCTGGCGCCGGGCACCGGTGAGCCGTACGACCTGTTCCAGGGGTTGAGCGGGGCGGCGTTCTTCGACCAGACGATCTGGCTGCTCGGCCTGACGGCGGCGCTGCTGCTCGGCTGGGCGGCGCTGGTGACCAGGCAGGCGCTGGTGCTGGCGTGCGCGCTGCTGGCCGTGCTGACCGCGGGGATGGGCGTGTCCCGCGTCCTGACCCACTCCAAGCCGGCCGCCGCCGAGGAGATCGCCTACAGCTGCCAGGAGTGGCCGATCACGGTGTGCGTGCATCCGGGCATGCGGGCGGGGCTGACCGAGCTGGGGGCGTCGTTCACGCAGATCGCCTCCAGGCTGGCGGGCACGCCGGCCGCCTTCACGCGGGTGGAGCAGCGGCCGCTCGACGACGCGCTGAAACCGTCCAGCGGGCTCGCGCCGATCCACGTGCCCGACCTCTCCGCCGGGTTCGCGGAGGAGGCGGCGTACGAGTACATCGAGTCGCTGGCCGCCCGGTGCCCCGGCACGGTCGCGGACGGCTACCGGGAGATCGTGATGGCCTGGCTGCGCGGCGAGCCGCTGCCCGGAGGGCCGCTGCCGGAGCACCAGTACGCCGCGTCGTGGTTCTCCGGGCTGACCGAGCACCAGCGCAGGGAGTGGCTGCGCATGTTCTACAGCGACTTCCAGAGCTGCCGGCTGGCCGGCACGCACTTCGGCGGCGGGCCCGCCCACGCCCAGGTGGCGCCCTCACCCGTGCGCCCCACGCCCTCGTCGAGCCACGTCTACCCCGTCTACCCCGACGCCGGCGGCACCCCGGCGGCGACCTCGGCCCCCGGCACGCCCGGAGCGAGCCCGCCGCCGTTCGGGCGGGGGCCGGGGACGTCCTCGCCGGTCGGTGGGGCCAGGGCGGCGCCGGCGGTCGCGGCCGGGGGCAGGTCCACTGCCGCGAAGGGACCGGAGATGTCACCGATCGGCTGGCGATGATGATCGCCGGGAGGGTAGTCATGCTCCCATGACGACTTCCCGTACGACGCCGCCCGAGGTGACTCCGGGGCGGCGCCGCAGGTGGCGATATCTCGCGGCGTTCCTGGTCCCGGCGGTCCTGCTCGTGGTGGGCGGCCGCCTGGCCTGGTCCTGGCTCGACCCGTTCGGCGGGCAGACCATCGACCGGAGCCAGCCGGCGCTGCTGCAGTCGATCAAGGACATGAGCCGCTTCGAGGCGGCGACCGGCACCTTCCAGGTGGTCGTCGACCTGGAGAAGGACGCCAACTTCCTGCCCGACGCCGTCAAGGGCACCCGGACGTTGTTCGTCGGGGCGGGCGGCGTGGACGCGTACGTCGACTTCTCCGCCATGGGCACCAACGCGGTCACCGTCTCGCCGGACCGCACGGAGGCGACCATCCGCCTGCCGCACGCCCAGCTCGAGAAGCCCAACCTGGACAACAGCCGCTCGTACGTGTTCGCGCACCAGCGGGGCCTGTTCGACCGGGTGCAGGACTTCCTGTCGGGCTCGCCGGGTGACCAGCGGGAGCTGTACCTGCTGGCCGAGAAGAAGATCACGGAAGCGGCGGTGGCCAGTGACCTGCGCGCCAGGGCCGACGCCAACACCAAGGCGATGTTGTCGGGCATGCTCAAGTCTCTCGGGTTCAAGAAGGTGACGGTCGAGTTCACCGGCGAGCCCTAGCCGCGTCTCGGGGGCCTTAGCCGCCTGTGCGCCCGCTTAAGTACCTGCCTGAGTCCAGAGATAAGGCATCCGCCCGATGTGGCGGGGAGGGCCTTAGGACGAGTCTTGAGAGTGCAGGCAACAGAGCAGAGGAGCACTCGGATGAACGCCGAACTCGAATACACCGTGATGCAGCACCGCGCGTCGGAGCTGCGCCGCGCGGCCGCCGAGCAGCGGCAGGTCATGGAGGCCCGCAGGGGTCAGCGGGGCGAGCGCCGCCACCGCTCGGTCGTCGCCAGGTTCCTGGCCTCATGACCGCCCACAAGCAGCCCGGCCGCAACCTCCCTCGCGGCCGGGCTGAAAAGCCCCCTTGAGGGGGCGCGCTCGGGCCCTGAATTCCTGGTGAGGGCCTGGGCAGTGCGTTACGGGGCCCCGGTCCATTCCTGGTCGGACCGGGGCATCGCGCTGTCCGGGGCCCGTCAGGCGTCCGTGGCGGGATCTATGGCGGGCCTGCGCAGCCACCCGCCGTGCAGTGCGCTGAACGCGGCGGGACGCCCGTCGAGCGCGACGACGTAAACCGTGGTCTGCTCCGGGGGCCGCCGGCCGAGGCGGGCCGCGATCCCGGGGAGGACGTCCGGCGCCTCCTGGGAGATCCAGTGGCAGCCGAGCCCTTCGACCTGTGCCACGAACGCCCTCCTGTCGTCCTCGGGCACGTAGTAGAGCACCGCGGTGTGGACGACCACGAGGGTGGCGTGCGGTGGCGCCTGGGCGGCCACCTCACCGAGACGGGCGTTGAGGTCTCCCCGCACGATGCGGGGCGGATCCTCGCGGGCCACGGCGATCGCGGCGTCCAGGCGGTCGAGCCGGTGACGGTGTTCTGGCCAGACCAGCGTGCGCAGCCACCTGACGTCATCGGGGTCGGTCACGTCGAGCGGGTTGAGGTCGATGCCTGCCCGCCACGCGACGGTCACCGCGCCCGGCCCCGGCCACTCGCCGAGCGGCTCCCCCTCGACGCGGCAGCGCAGCCGCACCGGGCTGCCGACGTCTCCGGCCAGGCTCCCGTCGTAGTCGTAGCCGTACCGGTCCGGCAGCAGGCACAACCCCGCCGACGCGCCGACCTCCAGCAACGCCAGCGGCTGCGGGAGCGAGGCGAGCAGGGGATACAGCGCCGCGCACCGGGCGGGCTCGTTGGTCTGCGTGCGGCGGGCGAGCATCGTGGCGACGACCGCCTCCCGGTGGTCCAGGACGGACCGCCGGAACTCCGCGTAGCCGGACGGCGTGCCCGCGACGTGCCGGGTGGCGGCGAAGAGCAGGTTGGGCTGGCGTTTGGCCGGCGGCAGGCCCGCCAGCAGGTCCAGCAGTTCGCGATCGTCGGCCACCCCGCCGGCGAGCTGCTCGTAGAGCGGCGACCGCCCGCGGGCCTCCATGGCCGCGAAACGCCGGTACTCCTCGGCTGTCATGAGCGGAGACCAACCCGGGTGCGTGCGCCGGCCCCGCCTATGGGTGTGCTGAGCTGCCCCAGCCGCCGTACGACCTGGCCGAGCGGTGCGATGGCGTCGATCTCGACGGTCGCGGTCGCCCTGAGCAGCGGCTCGACGGTCTCCAGGTCGTTCAGGACGCCGCCCACTCCTCAGGGCGCTTGCCGTAGGGATTGCCGGTCCGCGCCTGGATCCGGGCGAACATCACCTCGGCGGGCGCGCTCAGCAGCACGACGTGGTCGAACCGGCCCCGATCGGACCCGTGCCCGGGGCGTTCGTGACCGGAGTCCGGGGAGAACCGGCCCTGGTCGCCGCGGCAGCCGGCCGCGAACAGGGGCACCCTCGTCATGACCCGTGAGCGGGTGGCCGATGGCGGCGGCGAGGTCGGACACGCTCTCGCCGGGCCCGGCGACCGCCTCGCGCCGCACCCGGTCGAGCGACCCGTCGGGCAGCCGCACCCACCGGCTCCACTCGTCCGTGCCGGTGTCGACGGTCCGGTGCCCGCGCGCATGCGTGCTTACGGGACGCGGATGAGCAGCGCGTCGCCCTGGCCGCCGCCGCCGCACAGGCCCGCCGCTCCCAGGCCGCCGCCCCGCCGCTTCAGCTCGTACGCCAGCGTGAGCACGATCCGGGCGCCCGACGCCCCGATCGGATGGCCCAGGGCGATGCCGCCACCGTTGACGTTCACCTTGTCCAGCGGGACGCCCAGCTCCTGCGCGGACTGGAGGACCACGCTGGCGAAGGCCTCGTTGATCTCCACCAGGTCCAGGTCACCCGCCGACACGCCCTGCTTGGCCATGGCCTGCATGATGGCGTTCGCGGGCTGGGACTGGAGCGAGGCGTCGGGGCCCGCCACGTTGCCGTGCCTGCCGATCTCGGCCAGCCACGGCAGGCCCAGCTCCTCGGCCTTGGACTTCGACATGACCACCACGGCGCAGGCGCCGTCGGAGATCTGCGAGGCGGAACCGGCGGTGATGGTGCCGTCGGCGGCGAAGGCCGGGCGCAGCCTGGCCAGCGTCTCCACCGTCGTGTCGCCGCGTACGCCCTCGTCCTCCTTGACGACGACCGGCTCGCCGCGCCGCTGCGGGATCTGGACCGGGACGATCTCTTCCTCGAAGACGCCGTTCTTGAGGGCGGCGGCGGCCAGCTGGTGGGAGCGGGCCGACAGGGCGTCCTGCTCCTCGCGGCCGATGCCCAGCCTGGTGTTGTGGCGCTCGGTGGACTCGCCCATCGCGCACTGGTCGAACGCGCAGAACAGGCCGTCGTGCGCCATCGAGTCGACCACGTCGGCGCCGCCGTACTTGACGCCCTTGCGCAGGCCGGGCAGCAGGTGGGGGGCGTTGGTCATCGACTCCATGCCGCCGGCCACCACGATGTCGAACTCGCCCGCCCGGATGAGCTGGTCGGCCAGGGCGATGGCGTCGAGGCCGGACAGGCAGACCTTGTTGACGGTGATCGAGGGGACGGTCATCGGGATGCCGGCCTTGACGGCGGCCTGGCGGGAGGGGATCTGGCCCGCGCCGGCCTGGAGGACCTGGCCCATGATGACGTATTCGACGGATTCGGGTGCCACGCCGGCCCGCTCGAGCGCCGCCTTGATGGCGATGCCCCCCAGGTCGACGGCGGTCAGTCCGGACAGGGCGCCGAGCAGCTTGCCGATCGGGGTGCGAGCTCCGGCGACGATGACGGAACTGGACATGGACACGGGCCTCCTGTGCTCGCCATCTGGTTCTTTGACACCATACCCACGAGTAGGTGTCCGTTCGCTATGGAGGTGGGCCACATATGTTCCTGCGGATCGACCACATCGGGGTCGCGTGCCGGGACCTCGAAGAGAAGATTCGTCTCTTTTCTGACACGTTCGACCTGACCGTAGTTGCCCGCGAGGTCAACGAGGAGCAAGGTGTCAAGGAGGCCATGTTGCACATCTCCGACGGCGAAGGTGGGGGCTCCTACATTCAGCTCCTGGAGCCTCTCTCCGAGGACTCCCCTGTGGGAAAATTCCTCGCCAAGCGTGGCGAGGGCGTCCATCACGTGGCATTCGGCGTACGAGACGTGGCGGACGCCATGGGTAAGATCAGCGAGAGAGGAGTGAGGCTCCTGGACGAGCGTCCCAGGCACGGGTCGATGGACTCACGGATCGCGTTCCTGCATCCCAAAGACGTGGGGGGAATGCTGACCGAGTTGGTCCAGGCGGCCAGACGCTAGAAAAAGCCATATAACGCGCATATGTAACTAGTCACGCAGAAAGTCGGACGGGGCTTCGCAGGTGGCACCAGCGGAGTACGCTTGACCTTCCACCGGACATGGAGCCTGCCGCGAGGCACAGGCTCCTGGATCGGATGCCCCGAACCCCCCGTCCGGCCCGTGTAGCCGTCTCGACAACCCAGGATCGAGCCTCCATGCAGTCCGACATCGACGCCCAGCTCAACAACTTTTTCGAGGACGCCCCAGCGCGCGAGTTCGACGTGGTGCTCCGTGGTTACGACCGGCATCAGGTCCATGATCACTTGAAGCAGCTCGACGGAGAGCTACGCCAGGCGCGTGAGCAGGTTGCCGGCCTGCAGCGCGATCTGTCCGACTCCCAACGCCAGTTGCAGGAGCAGGAGCGCCCCACCTACTCCGGTCTCGGCGCCCGCATCGAGCAGTTGCTCCGTCTGGCCGAGGAGCAGGCCACCGAGCTCGTGCAGGCCGCCAGGTCCGAGGCCAACGAGATCAAGGCCGCCGCCAAGGTCGAGGCCGCCGACCTGCGGGCCGCCGCGGAGGCCGAGGCAGCCGAGAAGCGCGCCCAGGCCACGCGCGAGACCGACGAGATGCGCACCTCCGCTGAGCGGGATGCCGAGGAGATCCGCTCGACGGCCCGCCGCGAGGCCGACGAGCTGACCAACACCACCGAGCGCGAGGCCGCCAAGCTGCGCGCCACGGCCGACCACGAGGTGGCGGAGAAGCGGGCCGACGCCGAGCGGGAGATCGCCAAGCTCCGCACCACCACCGAGCGCGAGGTCGCCCAGCTGCGGGCCTCGACCAAGCGCGAGCGCGACGAGGTGCTGACCACCGCCAAGCGGCAGGCCGACGAGATGCGCGCGCAGGCTCAGCGGGTGCTGGAGGAGTCGGAGGCCAAGAGGGCGCAGGACGAAGCCGAGTTCGAGATCCAGCTCGCCGCCCGCCGCGAGGACGCCGAGCGCCAGGAGGCCGAGCGCCACGCCTCCGCCCAGGCCGCCACGCAGAAGCTGGTCGCCGAGGCCGAGCAGCGCGCCGCCACGGCCGAGTCGAGGGCCACGAAGGCGACCCAGCAGGCCGACCAGACCCGCCGCGAGGCCGACCTGCACGCCAAGCAGCTCGTCGCCAACGCCCGCAAGAGCGCCGAGACCATCGTGTCCGACGCCAAGTCGAGCGCCGAGACGATCGTCACCGAGGCGAAGAACGAAGCCGAGCGCACCCGCACGGCGATGCAGCGCCAGGTCGACGAGCTGACCCGCCAGCGTGACAGCATCACCAGCCACCTGGCCCAGCTGCGCCAGCTGCTCGGCGGCGCCGCTCTGCCGGGCCAGGAGTCGCCGGAGCCCGCGGTCGTGGCTGCCCCGGCCAAGCCGGCGATCGCCGCGCCCGTGGTCGAGGCCTCTCCCGCGGAGCCGGTGCAGGCGCCCGCCGCCAAGGCCAAGGCGGAGGACGACGCGGAGTGGTGGCAGGAATAGCCGAAGTTCGCACGGGGGCTGAGTGACGGCTGAGAGAGCCTGGCGACCTGATCGTCGCTAGGCTCTCTCTTTGTTGCCGGGCCGACATGCCCCCGCGCGGGCTCGGCATGGCACGTCGACGACCCCCATGGAGTTCCCATGTCCACAGATGCCGAGCCCGCCAAGGCCGAGCCCGCCGCCGGGCTCGTGGCCGCGCCCGAGGAACGGCCTGAGGGCGGCGAACTCCAGGCCCCGACCGGGGAACGACCTGAGGGCGACGGACTCCAGGCCCCGACCGGGGAACGACCTGAGGGTGGGGGTGAGGCGGGCGCCCAGCCGTACGGGCTGCCCGGCAAGCCGCTGGCCCGGGGGCCGTTCCTGTTCGGGCTGGTCGGCGGGCTGGGGGTGCTGACGGCGATCGCGATCGCCCAGATGGTCGTCAACTCGCTGAGCACGATCATCCTGGTCGTGGTGGCGATGTTCCTGGCGGTCGGGCTCAACCCGGCAGTGGAGGCCCTGCAGCGCTGGGGGCTGGCCAGACGCGCCGCGATCTCCATCGTCTTCACCGGGGTGATCGTGGCGTTCGTGCTGTTCGGCCTGGCCGTGGTGCCGCCGGTGAGCAAGCAGCTGTCGGAGTTCATCGAGGCGGTGCCGGGCTACATCACGGAGCTGAGCACCCATCCGACGCTGCGCCAGCTCGACGCCGACTATCAGATCCTGCCGCAGCTGCGCACGTTCGTGACGAGCACGCTGGGGCCGTCGCTGGCCACCGGGATCATGGGTGCGGGCCTGGTGGTGCTGAACGGCGTGTTCACCACGGTGACGCTGCTGGTGCTCATGCTCTATTTCCTCGGCTCGCTGCACACGATCAAGGACTACCTGCTCAAGCTGGTGCCCGCCTCGCGCAGGGAGCGTACGCGCGCGATCAGCGAGCAGATCCTCACCGGCATCGGCGGTTACGTGGCGGGCAACGTGCTGATCTCGGTCATCGCGGGCGTGGTGGCCTGGATCTTCCTGTCGATCGCGGATGTGCGGTACGCGCTGGCGCTCGCTCTGGTCGTGGCGTTGCTGGACCTGGTTCCGCTGGTGGGCGCCACGATCGGCGCGGTGTTCGTGAGCGCTGTCGCGCTGCTGCAGTCGGTGCCCGCGGGGATCGCCTGCGCGATCTTCTTCGTGCTCTACCAGCAGGTCGAGAACTACTTCATCTATCCGCGGGTGATGAAACGCTCGGTGGACGTGACACCGGCCGTGACGGTGATCGCCGCGTTGTTCGGGGGCGCGCTGCTCGGCATCGTCGGCGCGCTGCTGGCCATCCCGGTCGCGGCGGCGATCTCGCTGATCATCCGCGAGGTCGTACTGCCCCGCCAGGCCCGGGCCTGAGCCCTGGGCTCGGACCCTGCTGAAACCCCCGTGGAGCGCGGCCTGAGCGACCTCACCGCTCCCCGCCGGGCCCTGTCCTGGAGGGACTCAGCGCTCCCCGGCCGGCTCTGCTCTGAGTGGACCTCAGCGCGCCCCGCCGAGCTCTGCTCTGAGGAACTCGGTCACCGCGGCGTTGAACGCCTCAGGCTGCTCGACGGCGCTCAGGTGGCCGGCCTTCGGGATGATCTCCAGCCTCCCTTCGGGCACGGTGCGTACCATCTCCTCGGCGTCGGAGGGCGGTGACAGCTCGTCCTCCTCCCCCACCACGACGAGCAGCGGCACCTTCAGCGCCCGCAGCGTCTCGAACGAGCCGGGCCGCGCGGCCATCGCCCGCTGCGCCCAGGCGACGGCGCCCGGCGGAGCCGACTGCACCAGCCCTTTGACCCGCCCGAACACCATGGCCCGCCGCTCCTTGGTGGTCGGCCCGATGAGCGCCGGAAGCACCTCGCTGACCAGCACCTCGCTGCCTTCCGACAGCACGGCCCTGGCGATGCGCTCCCTGTTGTCCTTGGCCGCGGGCGGGTCCTCGCCCGCCTTGGTGTCGGCCAGGATCACGCCGAGCACCCGGTCGGGATGCCGGCGGCAGAGAGCCATGGTGACGTAGCCGCCCATGGACAACCCGCCGATCACCGCCCTGTCGATGCCCTCATCGTCGAGCAGCCTGGCGACGTCGTCGGCCATCAGGTCGAGTGACGGCTCGTCGTCCCCCAGCCGCGAACCGCCGAAGCCGCGCAGGTCAGGCGTGATGACCCGGCAGACTGTGGCCAGCCCTTCCCGCTGCGCCAGCCACATGGCCGACGACAGGGGGAACGCGTGGAGCAGCACAACCGGGATCCCCGTCCCGGCCGATCTCTTATAGAGCTGCACGGGCCCCACGGTAACCCGGTTCACGGCGACAATCACTCAATGTCGTAGGACGATATCCCCGTTGACCGCGACCGCTTCTCCCCCAATAACCCCATAAATGGCCATACGGACATATATCTGGCATAGCGCGTACGCCGCTACCCCGCGACGGCGGTGGCTCCCCCGTCGACGAACAGCACCTGCCCCGTCATGTACGCCGACGCCGCGCTCGCCAGGAAGACAGCCGGCTGCGCCATCTCCTCCGCCGTCCCCCACCGCCGCATGGGCACGCCGGACACCGTGGCGGCGTTGGCGGCCTCGTCTGCCCAGAGGTTGCGGTTGAGGTCGGTCGCGGTCCACCCCGGACACAGGGCGTTGACCCGCACCCCGGCCGACGCCCACTCCACGGCCAGCGTCTTCGTCAGCGCCACCAGCCCGGCCTTGGCCGCCGCGTACGGGGCCAGGAAGGGCGCGCCGAGCGCCGCCATCGACGCCACGTTGACGACCGAGCCGCCACCCCGTGCCAGCAGGTGCGGCGCGGCGGCGTGGCAGACGGCCATGGCGGAGTCGAGGTTGAGCCGCATGATCTTGTCCCAGCCGCGCAGCCGCAGGTCCTTGAACTCGACCATGAAGTTGGAGCCGCCGGCGTTGTTGACGATGACGTCGAGATGGCCGAGGCCGTCGATCGCAGCGGCCACGGCCGCCGCGGCGGCGTCGCGGTCGGTGAGGTCGGCGGGGACGACGAGCGCGCGCCTGCCCAGCGCCTCGATCTCCTTGCCGGTCTCGGCCAGCAGATCGGCCGAGCGGGACACGAGCGCCACGTCGGCCCCGGCCTCGGCGTACGCGAGCGCGATGGCCCGGCCGATCCCCTTGGACGCTCCGGTGACCAGGGCCCGCTTCCCGCTGAGATCGAACGCGCCCACGCCGCCCTCCTCCGTCTAAGAAACCGAACAGCATTCTAGGGTTTCGGGGCGGCCAAAGCGAGGACCCGCCGCGGAGCATGCCGGTGCGAGGGCGTCCCCGAAGCAGGGCCGGCCCTCGCACCGGATCACGGGTCAGAAGCCGCCGAACAGAATGTCCAGGGCGTCTCCCAGGCCGCCCTTGTCGATCCAGCGGGTGAACCGGCCGCCGGTCTCGGCGATGGTGCCGGCCCGCGTGCTCTCCGGCTCGATCCGCTCCGGCTTGAACAGTTGCTTCTCACCCTGGCCGCTGCCGCTGCCCCGGCCCAGGTTCGACGGCGGCCGGCCCTGGGGGTACATCCGGCCGTTGCCGTAGACGGTGTAGGACTGGGTCGGCTGCTGCGTGCCGTCGTTGCGCCAGATGTGGCTCGGCCGTGGCCGGGCCGGCTGCCGGTTCACCTTCGGCGGCGACTGCCGCTGCGTCGACCTGTGGCTGGTCGGCCGGCTCGCCGGACGCGACCGCGCCCGCTGGATGCCGCGCGGCACCCGGCCGGCCCGCCTGTTCCGGGCCCTGGCCGCCGCCGCGGCGCGCCTCCTGGCCGCCGCCTCGCGAGCCTCCTTCCTCGCCTTCCTCCGTGCCGCCGCCGCGGCCCTGCGCCGCGCCGCCGCCTCCCGCGCCTTCCTGGCCTTGGCTGCCGCTCGTTTCCTGGCCGCCGCCAGTGCCCGCTTGCGCGCCGCGGCCGCCGCTCTCCTCCTGGCCGCCGCGGCGGCCTTCTTCCTGGCCAGCGCCGCGGCACGGCGCCGGGCCGCCGCGATCGCCGCGCGTCTGGCCGCGGCCCGCCTGGCCGCGGCCAGCGCCGCCCGCCTGGCGGCCGCCTGGGCCGCCCTCCTGGCCGCCCACCGGATCGCGAGACGGGCCGCGATGCCGGCCGCGAACCAGAACAGCTGGCCGTCGGGGTCGCTCATGGTGACAGGGCTGTTGTTGGCGTAGGCGTAGGCGTTGAGCTGCTGCGGGTCGAGATCGTCGATGACCGGGTCGACCGACAGGAAACGGCCGTTGCGCGCGTCGTACTCGCGGGCTCCGAGGTGGATGAGCCCGGTCGTCGGATCCTTGGTGCCGCCGACGAAGGCGCGCTGGCCCGGCCACCATGGCGGTGGCGAGCCCCGGTCCTCGCCGAACGGCGTCTGCCTGCGGATCGCCAGCTCACCGTTGCCGGCGTTCACCGCGGCCTGCGCGGTGCCCTGATGGTCGTTGGCCAGGAAGGAGACCTGGTCGTCCGGCGTGCGCACCGCGATGGGCTGGTCGTTGATGGTGTAGTAGCGGGTCTGCTCGACGGTGTCCTCGGCGAAGTCGAGGCGCAGCTCCATGTCGTCGACGTAGAGCGTGGCGTCGGCCGGCGTCCTGCGGATCAACCGCTCGCCGTCGGCGTCGTAGACGAAGGACGTCGTCTTGCCCGCCTCCGTCACCGACTCCAGGTTGCCCTCGGCGTCCCAGACGAGGGTCTGGTCGGAGGCGCCGACCTTGCGCCTGGTGGTGTTGCCGGTCGCGTCGTACTCGAAGAGGTCCGATCCGGCGCTCAGCAGCGCGTGCGGCCGCTGCTCGCCCGGCTTCGGGTAGGTGGAGGTGCGCACGGTCTCGGGCGCGCCGCCCCAGGCGTGCCTGGTCTCCTTGATCCGGTTGCCCGTCACGTCGTAGGCGTAGCTGACCGCGTACGGGGCCACGCCGCCGATCGTGCCGGACTGCGGGGAGCCGGAGGCGCAGTCGTCGGTGGCCGTCCACGCCGACGTCATGCGGCGCAGGTGGTCGTAGGTGAAGCACTGCGTGTCCTGACCGCCCGCCCGCTCGGCGATCTTGGTGATGTTGCCGACGGCGTCGTAGGAGTAGTGGAGGTCGAGATCGGTGTCGGCGGCGCCTTCCCTGTCCAGCCGCATGCTCGTCAGCCTGCGGGTGGACTCGTCGTGGGTGTAGGTGAGCCAGGTCTTCTTGCTCCCCGAGCCCAGCTCGTACTGCAGGGTCTCGCCCAGCTTGGAGTAGCGGGTCGTGTTCACGTACGTCGACAGGCCCGCGAGCCTGACCGGCTGGCCGAGCTCGTCGTAGCTGTAGACGACCGACTCCTGCGCCAGGCCGCCGGCGGCCGGGAAGCTGATCGACTGCACCTGGTCGTCGAGCGTGTAGCGGGTGTTGAGGACGTACGCGCCGGCCAGCTTGCCCTCACGCTCGGGGATGGTGACCGTCTGGCGCAGCGTGCGGTAGTCGGAGTCGATGGCGTTGATCTCCGCCTTGTACGCCTGCCCGCCCACGTAGCGGATGGTGGCGTTCATGTGGCCCTTGGCCAGGCCGTCGTACTTCCACTCGGCCAGCAGCGGGCCGCTCGCCGAGCCGTCGCGCAGCTCCTTCTTGCGGCCCAGCTCGTCGTAGACGTACCAGAGCGTCCTGCCGCGGGCGTCGGTGGTGCTGACGACCTCGTCGGCGTCGTTGTACGTCATCGTGGTGACGCCCTTGTCGGGGTCCTCGGTCTTGATCTCCCGTCCGCGCATGTCGTAGTGGTGGCGCCACACGTTGCCCGCGGGATCGGTCACCGTGGCCAGCCGGCCCGCGTGGTCATAGGTGTACTTGGTGGACTCGTAGTCGCCCGTCGGGGTCGCGCCCTTGTACTGGCGCAGCTCGATCAGGCGGTCCTCGGCGTCGCCGATGCGGGTGGTCGCCGTGCCGCCCGGCGGCGGCGTCATGTGGATCCTGTCACCCTCCTGCTCGGCGCTCACCCGGTACTTCTCCACACCCTTCGCCTTGAGCACCTGGGCGGTCACGTCGCCCGAGCCGTCGAAGGACGACACGATCTGCGTCGGCACGTCGGCGTCCGCCACCGCCAGCAGCTCGGTGGCGGGCGTCCCGGTGGCGAAGTAGCCGGTGTTCGACTTGTACTGCTCGCCGAGCGAGTTGTGGAAGGTGTCGGTGATCGTGCGCCCCTCGCGCAGCGCGGGGTCGTCCGCCTGGTCGTCGCGGGGCGCGGGCTCCTGCGTCTGCCGCTCCCTTAGCAGGCCGTCGTACAGCTCGTGGCTGGTGGTGTAGCCGCCGTCGGCGCGCAGCGTCTTCGTGGTGACGACGCTGGGGCCGTCGTTGCGCATCAGGTACGCGTACTCCGTGCTGGGCGACTGCCCGGCGGCCTTGCTGCGGTCGGGCTGCCAGACCTTGATCAGGCGGCCGAGCGCGTCGTGCTCCATGTCGACACGGCGGTTGTTGGCGTCGATCTCGGCGACCGGCTCGCCCCACGCCGGTTCGAGCAGGGTGCGCTCGACGTGGCCGAGCTGGTTCGTCTGCCTGACCTCGGTCGCGGGGGCGCCCGCGGCCGGGACGTAGGTGGTGACGGACTTCGTGCCGGCCGCGTCGGTCTCGCTGGTCTCGCGGCCGTAGGCGTCGTAGGTGTGGACGCGGTCGGTGATCGTCGCGCCGTCCCCGGACACGAGCTGCTGGACCTGGGTCACGTCGCCCTTGCTCGGGGCCTGGCCGAAGGCCTTGCCGTCGTACTGCACCCGCTCGTCGGAGATCACCTCTCCGGCGGAGAGCGTGGACACGGCGGTGCCGCAGCTCGCCGCGACCTTCTGGATCCTGCTGGTGTAGTCGAGCATCCAGGCCGAGTCGTTGCGGGCGTAGGTGTAGCGGGTGCACTGGTCGTCGTCCGCGGCGGCCAGGTCGCCCTTCTCCTCCACCTGCGTGAGCAGGCCCTTGGCGTCGTACGTGCGCTCCTCGCCGGTCCGCCGCCACTTGCCGCCGCCCAGGGCGGTACGGGTCACCATGGACTCCGGCTCGACCACGTACGCGGCCTTGGTGACGCCGTCGTGCGTGGACTCCGCGGTCCTGAGCGACCACGGCTCCTCGACGGTCGAGGTCAGGATGGGCCCGCCGGCGCCGTCGTACAGGATCTCCTCCCGCTCGAACCCGGCCAGCTGGTCGAGGTCGTCGAGTTTGACGCCCTCGGTGTCCTCGACCTGCGCGCTGCGCTTGGAGCCGTCGGCCTGCCGGTCGCCGTGCAGCCCGCGGAAGTAGCGGAACTCCGTGAGCGTGCGCTCGGTGTCCTGGCCGTCGCCCTGGCGGACGCGCACCCGGCCGTACCCCCGGTAGTCCGCCCACGTGCGGTGCTCGGGCTTGACGAGGATGTTGTCGGCGTAGCGCCAGCCGGCGCCGCCCAGGTACTCGTAGTCGGTGACCACGCTCGGGGAGCCCGCGACGCGGTCCACCTCGACCGTCTGCGTCACCACGTACTTGTGGAACCAGTCGGTGATCTGGGCCTCGTCCGGCGGGGCCCAGCGCTGCGGGTAGCAGCGCTTGTCGTTCCTGTCGGCGGCGGGCAGCGCGCCGGGCTCGCACTCGGCGGCCGAGTAGTGGACGCGCAGCTCGCCGCCGGACTCGTTGTTGACGGCCTGCACGCGCCACTTGACCAGCGGGGCGCGGCCCTCGTCGGAGTCGACGCGGTTGGGCAGCTGAACGCCGGTGAACGTGGTCTTGGGCAGCGTGATCGTGCCGCCCACGTGGCCGGTCTGCTGGATCGAGGCCAGCCACAACGACGGGCTCATGCCGTCGCCGGTGGCGGGGAACTGGTGGTCCAGCGCCCAGGAGTCCACCGCCGAGTACTGTCCCGAGCCGTTGAGGATCTGCGTGGTGACCTTGGCCAGCCGCTTGCGGCTGAAGAACGTCGGCGCCAGGCGGTCGGTGCACTTCTGCCCCGAGTCGCAGATCTGGTCGAACGGCACGTCCGGCCAGTGTTTGGCGGTGTCCTTCTTGAGCTGGTCGGGGGTGCAGGTGACCGTGCCGCTGGGCAGGCAGCGCTCGGCCACGTCGAAGACCACGCGGGCGGCGGGCGCCTTGGTGAACAGCTCGCCCTTCAGGTAGCCGTAGTCGATGCGGGTCAGGTAGGCGCCGCGCACGTACTGGGTGCCCAGCTCGGGCTTCATGTGGCGGCCGTAGTAGTTGGTCTCCTGGGCGTACCAGTACGTGGTGGCGTTGCCGTGGGGGTCCACCGCGGAGTCCAGGTTCCACCGGTACGCCTGCCGGCACCAGGCGTTGGCCGGGGTGCTGGAGTAGCAGGGCTCGCCGCTGTTGTTGCCGAACACCGGCACCGTCTGCACCGACTTGGTCTCCGGCTTGCCGGAGACCCATCCGGGCAGGCGGTTCAGCCCGAACGTGTACTGCGTGCCGTCGGCGGTGGTGACGCGCCAGTACTCGCCGTCGTTGTCGCCGTTGGTGGCGCCCTTGAGCTGCTCGATCCTGGTGCCGTCGTCGCGCTTGGGCCGCCACTGCTTGGTCGTGGCGTCCTTGACCAGCTCCATGGAGGAGTTGCCGAGCGACAGGGTGGCGTTGTCCTGGTCCCAGCACAGGTCGCCGGTCTTCTTGCCGTCGACCATGCAGGACTTGAAACGGCGCTCGACGTAGCCGCCGGGGTTCAGTTCGAAGCCCTCACCGGCCCAGGACGGCTGGTTGTTGGTGGAGGCGGTGCGGCCGTCCACGCTCTGGGAGGAGTAGACGAGCGACAGGTCCGGCTCCTCGCCGCCCAGCGCGGGAGGCGTGCGCAGCTCGTACGTCCAGCTGAAGTCGCCGGACTGGGTGCCCACGCTCCAGTTGGCGGAGGGGGCCAGGCCGGTGGCGGAGTGGTCGCCTGACTGGCCTGAGGCGGCGGCGGTCACGGCGTACAGGCCGGTCGTCGCCACGTCGGCGGTCAGCGTGCCGGCCTCGGTGTCGTTCACGCTCTTGACCGGCTGCGGCTGGGCGCAGCCGGTGGCCTTGGCGTCGAGGGCGCACTCCTCCAGCTCGACGACATGGAGCCGGGCGCCGTAGTCGCCGCCGTACGCGTGGCGGAAGCCGGAGTAGTCGATCTCGAGGCGGGTCCTGGCCTCGGCCGCCTTCGCCGTGGCGCCTCCGCCGGGGGTGACGCGCAGGGCCAGGCCCAGCCGGCCGGTCGCCTCGGCGTCGAGGATCTCGACCTGCACCGGGGCCGCCGCGGTCACGCCTTTCCGCGCGGCCAGCCGTACCGGGAATCCGGCCGCCTGGGTCTTCGCGCCCGCGCCTCCGAGCTCGGCCTTCTGCGGCTTGGGCCAGGAGACGCCCGGTGGCGCCTGCCATGCCTGTTTCCGCACGGGGTCGGCCATCGGGGGGACCACGGGGACCTTCTCGCCCTTGACCGGCGTCTCCTTCTGCACGGGCGGGGCCTGGCGGGGCGCGGCGTGGGCGGGCATGGCGTACGCCATGGGCAGGACGAGGACGATGGAGAGGACTGTGGCCAGCCGGCGCGGCCAGCGGGACTCCGGCTTCGGCTCGATGAGCCGGTTCCATGAGGGGTCTGGGATGTCTGGGTTGCCCGGTTCCCGGGGTTGCTGAAAACGATTCCAGCGGGATTCGGGCAGGTCTAACTCGCTCTGCGGGTCCATGGATCTCTCCCAGTGAGGTGCTGCTAGGGGGAATTACTGGGTTAGTCGGGACTTACTGCGGCATTTATTGGGCGGCCAGTTGAGCGATCTGCTCGGCGTTGAGCACACCGTCGTACGTGCGGACGTCGTCAAGGACACCCGGCCAGTAGCCGGTGAGGACTCCCGCGGTCCTGGTCCGGCCCAGCTGCAGGGGGCCGGTGGCGTTCCAGGCACTGATGTGGTCGGTCACGGTGGTGGTGGACAGGCGGCCGTTGACGTAGATGCGCAGCTCTCCGGCCAGGGGGTCGTACACGCCGGCCACGTGCGTCCACTCCAGGGGGACGGGGACGGCGTCGGACCGGGTGCGTACGAGGGCGGCGTCGTCGGTGTCGGCGGCGGCCATGCCCAGGGCCCACCGCCCCTGGTCCACGCCGAGCTGGAAACCGGCGGCGCGGCTGCCGGTCTGGGCCACGGCCGCGGCGTCGCGGGTGGGAAGGTGGTCGAGCTGGGTCCAGGCGGCGACGGTGAAGCCCCTCCTGGTGTTGACGGCCGGCGCGCTCGTCTGGGCGTGCCCGCCGACGCCGTCCAGCGCGAGCGCGCCGTCCAGCCAGCCGCCCGTCCACGAGGCGGCTCCGGACAACGACGCGGCGGTCGCGCGGCCCGAGGAATCGGCGGCCGACGAGCCGGACTCCTCGTCCAGCCTCCAGTGGCCGACCAGCGTGGCAGCGCTGTTGACCAGATCGGCGACCTCGTCGGCGAACATGGCGCGGGCGTACACCCGCACCTCGTCGACGTCCCCTTGCCAGTGGTCCGAAGCCGCCCCGCCGACCCTTCCGCGGCCGATCGTCAGGGAGCCTGTGGCGTTCCATGGTGGTGAGACGGCGACCGTGGACTCCAGCCGGCCGTTCACGTAGAGCGAGATCTGGCCGGCCGCCGAGTCGTAGACGCCGGTCAGGTGGGTCCATTCGCCGAGCCGGGGCGCGGCCTGCGACAGGGCTCGGGTCACCGCCGCGCCGTCCGCGTCCGCGCCCGGCAGGCTCAGCGCCCAGCGGTCGTCGGCCTTGGCGTACTGCAGCGCGAACGCGCCCGTCCTGCCGCCCTCCTGGGTGACGGCCGTCGCGGAGGCGGCCGTGCTGGTGAGGCGGACCCAGGCGCTGACGCTGAAGTTGCGGCCCGTGTCGACGACGGGGCCCGACGTCTGGGCGTACGCGCCGGCCAGCCCCAGCGCGGACCCGGTCCTGCCGGCCGTCCAGGTGGCACCGTGCAGCGTCGCGGGGTGGGCGCCGGTGGCGTCGGCGGCCACGGTGCCCTGCCCCTCGTCCATCGTCCAGTGCCCGCTCGGCGGCTTGCCGCTGTTGACGTTGAAGACGTAGGTGCGGATCGGGCCGAGGTGGCCGGCGCGGTCCCTGCTGCGCACCGCCAGCACGTTGGGGCCGCTGTGGCGCGGGGTGAGCGCGATCGTGGCCGTGCCGTCCGCGGCGGGCTGGGACTCCGCCTTGGGGATCGTGTCGAGGCCCCAGACGTAGGCGGCGACGTCGGGGACGCCGTTCGGGGCGAACGCGAACGTGCCGGGCAGGCCGACGCCGTCGCTCCAGCCGTTCTCCGTGTAGTCGGGCGAGGAGACCTGCGGCTCCCTGCCGGGGGCCGTCGCGTCCACGGTGGCCTCGCACCAGGGGCTCCACGCGCCGGTGGCCGTGCCGTCCTCGGCGCGCACCCGCCAGCGGATCATCGCGCCGTCGGCGTACAGGCTGTTCGGGATGGTCGCGGAGAAGGCGCCGCCCGACGAACCCAGCGGGGTGACGTACTCGCCCGACTTGACCCCGCCGGCGTCGTACCACTCGAACCGGCCCTTGACCGAGTTGTCGGCGTCCGTCAGCTTGGCCCACAGCTTGGGCGTGTCGGTGCCGATGACCGGCCTGCCGTCGCCGGAGACGCAGGCGCCGCCCGGATCCGACCACAGGTCCGCGGCCACGGGGTCGGCGGGCACCGAGTTGTACTCGATGACCAGGCTCGGGTTGTTCCTGAACTTCTTCCAGGCGTACTGGTCGGTTTCGCTGGTCGCGCGGAGGCCGATGGTGACGTTGGGCCACTTGTTGGCGGCGGCGTTGACCACCTGCGGGGTGACGTCGAACTCGACCCCGCCCGGCAGGCACTTCGGCCCCCAGCCCTTGGCGACGTTCACCGTGGCCAGCTTGGTGACCCACTGGGGCTGCTTGTTCCAGGTGGTGCTCTTGCTGATCGTGTTGGTCGCCCAGGCCTCCACCTTGCGGGCGCTGCACGAGTACGACCACGTCTCGTACGTGCGCAGCGTGGCCTTGACGATCTGCTTGCCGTGGATGGCCGAGCCGGTGTTCATCTGGAAGAACGAGCGGTTCTTCTGCGAGTTGACGTGGCCCACCCTGGCGACGTCGCTGGAGTTGAGGTAGTTGGAGTTGGGCCAGTTGCTCCAGACGGCCGTCCAGGCGTTGCGGGCGGCCGAGAAGTACGGGTCGAGGTAGACGGGGAAGCGGGTCCCCGGGTCCGTCAGCATCTTCCGGTCGGGCCTGAGCCGCAGCCGGCCGCCCGCCAGCCGCACGCCCATCGTGGCCTCCCTGGCCTCCGGCGAGCGTCCCTCCTTGAGCGCCTGCGGGCTCGTGATGCCCTCGGAGTCCCACATCTTCGGGGTGGGCGCGACGAAGATCGTGCCGTCGTCGCCGTCGACGGCCTCGATGTTGCCCGCGTCGTCCGCCTTCAGCGACAGGCCGGAGACGGAGAGCGGGAACGTCAGCTCGGTCAGCCCGGCCGCGGCGGCCCGCGACTTGACCACCAGGAGGTGCGAGAAGCCGTCCACGTCTGCGGTGACCTGGAGGTCCACGCCCGGCATGACCTCGGGGTAGGTGGCGGTGTCGCCGTTCAGTGCCGGCTTGGGCAGAGTGCCCGGCCACCCCAGCCGCATCGACTTGCCCCCGCGCGACATGCCGGCCAGCGGGCCGCTGCCGCCGCCGGAGAACGTCAGGCCGACCGCCGTGGCGACCGGCTCGACCGCACCGTCGGGGCGCAGGCGCAGCGTGGTGTCGACGGGGACCCAGCGATCCCCTTTGCGCACGCGTACGGGCCGCACGTGCAGCTCCATGGTGAGCCTGCCGTCGGGCTGGGCGAACACCTGGCGGGTCTCGCTGCGCATCGACTCGACCTCGACCGGCCTGCCCGCGCGCCGGGCCGTCGCCAGCGCCGCCCTTTCGGTCTCCGCCGGGACGTTCGCCGGCGGCCCGGCCACCCGCGGTGCTCGCTCCTGTGCGGACACCGCCTGCGGAACCACTAAGATCGTCGCCGATAACGCCGCCGCAGCCACTCCACGCATCACCCGCATACGTTCCTCGCCCACGCTGAGCAGGGGTTACGCGCGGGACTCAAGCACCCGGCGTCTCCACGATCTTCGGTTGACGATCGGATTCTCACCCCGGTTAATTCGCTTGGTCCAGAGTTCTGCTCATTCTGCTCAAAAAAATCTTCAGTGATCTTGAGCACATGGAAGTATCCGCCAAGGCGGTCTCAGACCTCTGTCGGGAGGGGCCAGGCCCCCGGATTCACCCGCTTGACGATCTCGTCCAGCGCGACACGCACGTACGGCTCCCCCACCCAGAGGTGCTTGGCGCCGTCGACCCCGACGACCTCGGCCTGCGGCACCCTGGCGAACCGCTCGCAGGCCTCCGCGGGCCGCAGATAGTCGTCGAACTCGGGCACCAGGGCGACCAGCGGCCGCCCGAACCGCGCCCAGGCGTCCAGGTCGTCGTCGGTGGCCCGGTGGAGCGGGGGCGAGAGCAGGATCGCGCCCTCCACGAGCGGATCGTGCGCCCATTTCAGCGTCAGCTCGGTGCCGAACGACCAGCCGACCACCCACACGCGGGGCAGATCGTGGAACTCGGCGTATTCGAGGGCCGCGGCCACGTCGAACCGCTCACCCTGGCCCCCGTCGAACGTGCCCTCCGAGGTGCCGCGTTCCGACGAGGTGCCGCGCGTGTTGAAACGCAGCACGGCCAGGTCGGCCAGGGCGGGCAGGCGGTTGGCGGCCTTCTTGAGGACGTGGCTGTCCATGAAGCCGCCGTGGGTGGGCAGCGGGTGCAGCGTGACCAGCGTGGCCACGGGAGGCCGGTCTAAGGGCAGGGCCAGCTCGCCGACCAGGGTCAGGCCGTCGCCGGTGTGCAACTCGACGGGCTCTCGCCGGGCGGGCAGCACCGTGGCCGCGCGAATCTCCACCTTGGGTCCTCTCAGTAACGGCTGCGGCCTGGGCCGCGGTCGAGTCTCTTACGCCAGCAGGCCTGGTGCCAGTGGCGGCGCTCCTCGTCGCCGCCCGGCCAGGCGGGCCAGGCCACGACGTGCGGCAGCCCGGCGCGGATCTCCTGGTCGCAGCCCGGGCACCGGTAGTTCTTCGTGGAGGACGAACCGGTCAGCATGCGTACTTTCCACGAGCCGTCCGGCCACTCCTCCACCTTGTCCAGGCCGGTCGGGAAGCCGAAAGGGCGGGAGGACTCCCGGCGGCGGGCGCGACGCGGGCTCATCCGCGGGGGAAACCCGTCACACCCATATCCGCCGTCCGCGCCGTGCCCACCTTGCCGAGCCTGGCCGCTTCCACCCGTTCAAACGCCATGCGACCAGTTTTCCAGAGCCGCTAAGGTGGGGCGTCATGCGGTTGGTCATCGCGCGGTGCAGCGTGGATTATGTCGGACGGCTCACGGCGCACCTGCCGATGGCGCCGAGGCTCGTGCTGATCAAGGCGGACGGCAGCGTGAGCATCCACGCCGACGACCGCGCGTTCAAGCCGCTCAACTGGATGAATCCGCCGTGCAAGCTCAAAGAGGACGGCGAGACCTGGACGGTCACGCACGGCAAGACCGGCGAGAAGCTCGTCCTCACCATGGCGGAGATCCTCCACGACTCCAGCCACGAGCTGGGCGTCGACCCCGGGCTGATCAAGGACGGCGTGGAAGCCCACCTGCAGGAGCTGCTCGCCGAGCACATCACCACGCTGGGCGACGGCTATTCGCTGATCCGGCGCGAATACATGACGGCGATCGGCCCCGTCGACATCCTGTGCCGCGACGGGCACGGAGCGACAGTGGCCGTCGAGATCAAGCGCCGGGGCGAGATCGACGGCGTCGAGCAGCTCACCCGCTACCTCGAGCTGCTCAACCGCGACCCGCTGCTGTCACCCGTGCGCGGCGTCTTCGCCGCCCAGGAGATCAAACCCCAGGCCCGCGTCCTCGCCTCCGACCGCGGCATCGCCTGCGTCACCCTGGATTACGACGCCCTGCGCGGCATCCAGCCCGAGAATCCCACTCTTTTCTGATCATCCTCTACGGCTGCGCGGAGCCCAGCCACCCGCCGCAGGTGGCTGACGGCCCTCCAGGAAACGGCCTCTGACCCTTCAGCGGTGACCCGCCGCTACGGCGCGCCCTGTGGGCCCGGTAAGTGGTGACCTCGCCGGCGCCCCCTGCCTCCCCTCAGGAGCTTTCAGGCGCGGGTGGGGGCTGTGGTAAGCGGGGGGTGAGCGGTTTATGGTGACGCCATGGCGACCGTGACGTTCGACTCACTCAATCCGGCGACCGGCGAGATCGTCGGCAGTCACCCCAACCAGGCCCCCGAGGCCGTGCACCAGGCGGTGGGGCGGGCGGAGGAGGCCGCCCGGTGGTGGGCCGCGATCGGGGCGGCCGAGCGGAGGCGACGGCTGCTCGACCACAAGGCGGTCGTCACCCGGGAGCTCAGGGCCCTCGCCAAGCTGGTCCACGAGGAGACGGGCAAACCGGTCGGCGACGCCACGCTGGAGATCGTCCTGGCGATCACGCACCTCGACTGGGCCGCCCGCAACGCGGCGAAGGTGCTGGGCCGCCGCCGGGTCGCCACCGGCATGATCGGCCTCAACCTGACCGCCACCCTCGAATACCTGCCGCTGGGCGTGGTCGGCGTGATCGGCCCGTGGAACTACCCGGTCTTCACCCCGATGGGCTCCATCGCCTACGCGCTCGCCGCCGGCAACGCGGTCGTCTTCAAGCCGAGCGAGCTCACTCCCGGCATCGGCGTGCGGCTGGCGGAGCTGTTCGAGGAGTCCGTCCCGGAGCACCCGGTGTTGCAGACCGTGACAGGGCTGGGGGAGACGGGGGCGGCGCTGGCCGCGGACCCGAGGGTGAAGAAGGTGGCGTTCACCGGCTCGACCGCCACGGCGAAGCGCGTCATGGCGGCCTGCGCCGAGAACCTCACGCCGATCGTGGCCGAGTGCGGCGGCAAGGACGCGTTCATCGTGGACGCCGACGCCGACCTCCGGGCGGCGGCGGACGCCTGCCTGTGGGGCGCGATGTCCAACGCGGGCCAGACGTGCGTGGGCGTCGAACGTGTCTACGTCGTCGACGCCGTCTATGACGGCTTCATGCGCGAGCTGTCCGAGCGGGTGGCCGGTGTGCGGGCGGGCGAGCACTACGGCCCGATCACGATGCCTGGTCAGGTGGACATCATCAAGCGGCACATCGACGACGCCGCCAAGGCGGGACGCGTGGTGGCCGGCGGCGCCGACGCGGTGCGGGCACCGTACGTCGACCCGGTGATCGTGGAGGACGTGCCGGAGGACTCCCCCGCGGTGCGGGAGGAGACGTTCGGGCCGACCATCACCGTGCGGCGCACCCGTGACGCGCACGAGGCGCTGGAGCTGGCCAACGCCTCGGCCTACGGGCTGGGCGGCACGGTGTTCTCCGGGAACGCGCGGCGGGCGACCGACCTGGCACGGAGGATGCGCACGGGGATGACCGCCATCAACTCGGTGATCTCGTTCGCCGGGGTGCCGGCGCTGCCGTTCGGCGGGATGGGCGATTCGGGGTTCGGCCGGATCCACGGAGCCGACGGTCTGCGCGAGTTCGCCAGGCCCAAAGCGATCTCCCGGCAGCGCTTCGCGATGCCCGGGATGAACCTGACGTCGTTCTCTCGGGGGCCCGCCGAACTTGAGCGGCTGATCAGGCTTGTCACGTTCTTGCACGGGCGACGTAAGAGATAATCGCCGCGCTCTTTCCCAAATCCGATCATCCGTCCATAATTGTGTGCTCTGGGGGCCACGATCATGTTGGACGGGTGGAATGTGAACCGGTCTTACCGGGGAATGTCGGCTGAGCAAAGGCTGGCGGACAGACGAGAGCGGCTGATGACGGCCGCGTACACGCTATACGCGAAACCGGGTTTCGCGGCGACGACCATCGAAAGGTTGTGCTCGGAGGCGAGGATCTCCAACCGGGCCTTCTACGAATGTTTCGGCGGCCGAGAGGAGCTCCTCCAGGCGTTGCACGAACGCTGCGTGGAGGAAAGCCTCTCCTTCGTGGCCAAGGCGTTACAGGAGGCGTCCGACACGCTGGAGGGCCGGGTGGAGGCGGGGATTCGCGCGTATGTCGAGTTCGCCACGGCCGACTGGCGCCGGGCCCGCATCATGCACGTGGAGGTGCGCAGGTCGGGGGATGTGCTGGCCATGTCGCGCCAGCGCGCGGTGGACTCGTTCGCCCGGCTCGTGGAGGAGGCTTCCGCCGATTTCCCGCAGCCCGCCCCGCTCAATCGGCGCTTGGTCGCGCTGGGTGTCATTGGCGCGCTACAGGAGTTGCTCATCGAATGGCTGCTCTCCGAGGGTCAACCGGGGATCGACGAACTCGTCGCCGTCGCCGTGCACATCTTCAACCGCAGCCTCGGCCCTGGCTGACTCCGCATAACTATGTCTTTTGCGCGAGGATTCGAAGCGGTATCACGGACACCCGTAATCTGCTTTTTGTCTAAGCCAGGAAAGAGCGGGCGACGGCTGATCGTTGCCCGCTCCGATATGTCACCTCAGGCCACCGCGGCAGCGGGAACCTCCACGTGCAGCACCCGATTCAGCCGGGTCACCGCGAGTATCCGCATGATCCGCGGGGGCACCCCCCGAAGAACGAGGCGACGTTGCACGCTCAGCGCGCGCCGATGCGCTCCCACGAGCACCCCGAGACCGGTCGCGTCGATCATCTCCAGCTTGGAGAGATCGAGGATCAGGTCGCCTTCACCGGTGTCGAGAGCCTTGTGCAGGCGCTCACGCACCCCGGCCGACGTCCCGGCGTCAAGCCGGACCCCTATCCGCACCACCTGGGCTCTCGGATTCCCCCGGACGCGCATGTCACCTCCTCAGTCACGCCTGCGGGCAGGTCACCGGCCAGCGCGAAACCGCGCCCGGTGAAACCCCCCGCACAGCTCTCCTACCCACGTATCGGAAGTGACACGACTGCGTTCAGCACGAACTCGCCATCACCTGCCGGCTGGGCGCTCACCGTCCCGCCCGCGGCGGCCAGCCGCTCCCTCAGGCCCGCCAGGCCGCTCCCCAGGTCCACGCTCTGGCGCGCGACCGCCCCGTCGTTACGCACCTCCAGCTCCGCCTCATCATCGGTGAAGCGGATCGTGATGCGGCAGAACGTCGCGACGCTGTGCTTGAGCACGTTGGTCACCGCCTCGCGGACCGCGTAGGCGAACACCGGCGCCACCCCGTCCGGCAGCTCGCGGTAGGGCAGACGCTTCTCGCAGCGGACCCCCGCCGCTTCGAGTACGCCTTCAACGCTATTCAGCTCGGCGGCCAAGTCAAGCTCGCGGTAGCCGCGCACCGCCTGGCGCAGCTCCTTGAGCGCCTTCCTGGTCAGCGTGTTGACCTCCGCCATCTCGGCCCTCGCCGCGCCGGCGTCCTTGTCCGACAGCCGTACGGCCAGCTCCGTCTTGACCGCGATGGCGGACAGCTGGTGCCCCACGAGGTCGTGCAGATCCCTGGAGAATCGCAGCCGCTCCTCGGCCAGCGCCAGCCGCGTGTGCGCGTCGCGGCCCTCGTGGGCCTCCACGGCCAGCCTCCAGATCAGCAGCCAGACCCGGCCGGACGGCGGCAGGACGACGCACCAGAGGCCGTAGAGCAGGGCGTAATAGGCGAACCCCCGATCGGTGGGCACGAGAGCCACGGCGCCCGGCGCCAGCCCCAGCGTGACGCCGGCCGCCCACGTCCCGATCATCTGCAGGACCAGCGTGCGGATGGAGACGCCGAGCATGGCGACCCCCAGCCAGGCCATGAGCACGAAGCCCCATCCGGTCGGGTCCGCCCCGCCGGCGCCCGCCGCGACCAACGCGAGAACCGCCGCCACCACCACCTGCCTGGTGGGGTAACGGCGGTCCAGGATCGCGTCGGCCATACGCGGGTAGAGCCAGGTGAACGCGCCGGCGGCGATCAGCGCCGGCGCGGCCCGCCACCACGAGAACGTACCCTCCACCTGGGCGGTCACGGACGAGACGGCGATGAGCAACCACATCGTCAGCAGGCCCGAGGCGATCATCGCCCAGGTGAGGCGCCGCGCCCGTTTGATCGGATCCATCTACTTCGTGCGCAGCACGTCGCCGAGTTTGAGTCGGGCTCCCGTCCGCAGCACCGCGCGCTCGTAGATCTTGGCCCCGAAGGCCAGCACCGCGAGCACGGCCAGGACCATCGCCGCCATGGACGCGCCCACCTGCCACAGCGGCACCTCGGTCGCCGCCATCCGCACCGGCATGACCATGGACGAGAACGGCGGGATGTACGACACGACCGTGGCCAGCGTGCCCGTCGCGTCGTTGGTGGCGTAGAAGGCGACGAAGTACGTGATCATGACGAGCATGGTCAGCGGCGTCAGCACCGAGCCCACCTCCTCCTGCCGCGAGACCAGCGACCCGAAGGCCGCCGCCAGCGCCGCGAAGAAGGCGTAGCCGAGCACGAACCAGACCAGCACCGCGGCCACCAGGCCGGGGATGCCGGGCGGGAAGTCGGTGGCGATGCCCGAGGCCATCGCCGAGCCGAGCCCGACGACGAGGATCGTGACCAGGTTGATCAGGCCGAGCGTGCCCAACCCCAGGATCTTGCCGCCGAGCAGCTGCCACGGCCGCACGGTGGAGAGCAGGATCTCCACGATCCTGCTGCCCTTCTCCTCCACCACGCCCATGGCCACCATCATGACCTGGCCCATGATGAGCATGAAAAGCACGAGGACGAGCACCACGGCGATGCCGGCGCGCGCGGACTCGTACCGCGTGTCGGCGCCCACGGACTGCATCTGCAGTGGCGGGATGGACACCCCGGCGGCGCCGAGCTTGACCTCTCGGTTCACGCTCTGCAGCAGCACGCCGAGCTCATCGTCGATCTTCCCGTCCGTCAGCACCTTGGAGCCGTTGACCAGCACCGCGTCCACGTCGCCGTCGAGCACCGCCTGCGTCGCCGCGCCCTCGTCGGGGAACGCCCGCCACTCGAACGTCGTGTCCGGCGCGGCGGCCTGCAGCGGCAGCTGCTGGGAGTTGACGGTGCCCAGCGTGTAGGAGTCGTCGCCGCCCAGCACCTTGGGGGCGAACGAGACCGCCGCCACCAAGAGCGCCGTGATGAGCAGGCCGATGACGAACCCCTTCGTCCGCACCTGCGTCGTGATCTCCCTGCGGGCGACCAGCATCAGTCCGTTCACGCCACGGCCTCCTTGAAGATCTCGGTGAGGCTCGGCTGCTCGGCCCCGAAGTGTTCGACCCGCCCCGCCTTCACGGCGCGACGCAGGATCTCCTGGTCGTCACCGCCGGTGGCGCGCAGGGTGTGCCGGTCGCCATCGACGGTGACCGTGCCCGGCAGGCCGTCCGCCCAGCCCGGCGCGGGGTTCCTGACGACCACGCGCAGCTCGTTCCGCTCGGCCGCCCGCAGGTCGGCCACCGCGCCCTCGGCGACCATCCGCCCGGCCGAGACGATGCCCACGGAGTCGCACAGCCGCTCCACCAGCTCCAGCTGGTGGCTGGAGAAGATCACCGGCACGCCGCCCCTGCACCGCTCCTGCAGCACCGTGGCCAGCGCGTCGACCGCGATCGGGTCGAGCCCGGAGAACGGCTCGTCCAGGATGAGCAGCTCGGGGTCGTGCACCAGGGCCACGGCGAGCTGCACCCGCTGCTGGTTGCCCAGCGAGAGGGCCTGCACGGCGTCGTTCTTGCGCTCGGTCAGCCCGAGCTGCTCGAGCAGGTCGTCGGTGGCCTTCGTGACGGCCGTCGCGCTCATCCCGTGCAGGCGGCCGAAGTACTCGATCTGCTCGGCGACCCGCATCTTCTGGTACAGACCGCGCTCCTCCGGCATGTAGCCGAAGCGCCGGCGGTCGTCTGGCGAGAGCGGCGCGCCCCGCAGGGTCACCGAGCCGGAGTCCGCCTGGAGCACGCCCATCACGATGCGCATCGTCGTGGTCTTGCCCGCGCCGTTCGCGCCGACGAACCCGAACATCTCGCCCGGCCGTACGGCGAAGCTGATCCCGTCCAAGGCGATCTTGGCGGCTGGGGCGCCGGGGCCGCCCGCGAAACGCTTGCGCAGCTCGTTGATCTCGAGCATCAGGTCATCTCCTTCATCATGGGTCAATCATGGCTTTCACCCGTTTCTTCGAGCCAGTCGCCGGAATCACAGGTGCGATATGGATCCCGCGTCCGATGTCGATGACATTTGTCACGAGTACGCTGAGGCCATGACGCGCGCCGACAAGGACAAGCCGGTCGTCCTCTCCCGCATCTACACCCGCACGGGCGACGACGGCACCACCACGCTGAGCGACATGAGCCCCGCCCCGAAGACCGATCTCCGGCTCGCGGCCTACGCCGACGTGGAAGAGGCCAACGCCCACCTGGGGGTCGCGCTCTCGCACGGCACCCTGCCCGCCGACCTGGTGGAGGTGCTCGTACGCGTCCAGAACGAGCTCTTCGACCTGGGAGCCGACCTGGCCACGCCGGTCGTGGCGAACCCCGACTTCCCGCCGCTGCGGGTGGAGCAGTCGTACATCGACTGGCTGGAGACGCAGTGCGACCGCTACAACGCCGGCCTCAAGCCGCTGCGCAGCTTCATCCTGCCCGGCGGCGACCCCGCCACTGCGGCGCTGCACGTCGCCAGGGTCACGGTGCGCAGAGCCGAGCGTACGGCCTGGGCCGCGCTCCAGGCGCACGACGACATGAACGTGTTGACGGCGAAATACCTCAACCGGCTGTCCGACCTGCTCTTCATCGCCTGCCGGGTCGCCCACGGGGGCAACGAGATCCTCTGGAAGCCGGGCGGCACCCGCTGAACGCAGCCGTCAGGCCGTGAGGCGCAGGAGTGCTGAGGCGCTGGAGTGCTTGGACGCTCAGGCGCTGCGGTCAGGCGACGTCCAGATAGGCGCTCGGCGGCGCCGACTCCAACCAGGCGAGAAAGCCCGTCAGCGCGTCGGCGCTCATCGCGATGGACACGCCGTGCGTGCTCCCGCTGAGATCCACCGCGAACATCCCGCCCTCGATCTCGCGGCGGGGAGAAACAACAAGGCCGCGCCTCGCGATAGCGTGGCGCGGCCTCAGTCGGACACCCAGAAGCGGGATCCAGTGGAGCTCCCCGTCGGCGTAGCGGGCTACGCCGCTCTGCCAGGCCCGCTCCCCCACCCGCAGTCGACAGGGCACGCTGCCACGCGAGCGGGTCAGCGTGACCCAGCGCAGGACCACGAGGGCGGCGAACAGCACCAGGACAATCACAACCGTCGCCATCATGCCGCCCCCTGCGCCCCGTTTGGAATATTAAACCTCTTCGCCCGCCGCGCGGAGCCGAGCCCTGGCGCGCTTGGCCTCGATCGCCGCGTCGGCGTCTTCCTGGTTGGCCTCGATCGAGGCCTGGGCCCGGTCGAGAGCGTCACGGGCCGCCGCGACGTCGACCTCGGAACCGAGCTCGGCCACCTCGGCGAGCACCGACACCTCGTCGTCGGCCACGGAGATGAAGCCCCCGTGCACGGCCGCCGCGAGATCGCCCTCGCCTTCCCGCTTGATGCGCAGCACGCCGCCCTCGACGAGGACGCCGAGCACAGGTGCGTGTTGCGGCATAATACCGATCTCGCCGTCCACGGTCTTGGCAATCACCATGTCGGCCTCGCCCGACCAGATCTCACGCTCGGGTGAGACAACCCCTACGCGTAGCTTCGCCACTTGTGTAGGTTCCTTTCCGATCAGGTGGTGGCACGGCGGGCGGCCGTACCACCACCGTAGGTCCGGGCTCGCAGAACTCGCCCTCTAGGTAGGTCCGGGCTCGCAGAGCTCGCCCTTCGACTGGGGGCGATTTAGCGGCGCTCGAGTTCCTTGGCCTTGGCCACGGCCTGCTCGATGCCACCGACCATGAAGAACGCCTGCTCGGGGAGGTGGTCGTACTCGCCCGCGCACAGGCCCTTGAAGGAGGCGATGGTCTCGTCCAGCGGGACGGTCTCGCCCGGCTGGCCGGTGAACGCCTCGGCGGCGTACATCGGGTGCGACAGGAACCGCTCGATGCGGCGGGCCCGCTGCACGGTGACCTTGTCCTCCTCGGACAGCTCGTCGATACCGAGGATCGCGATGATGTCCTGGAGCTCGCGGTACTTCTGCAGGATCCGCTTGGTCTCCTGGGCGACCCGGTAGTGCTCCTCGCCCAGGATCTGCGGGTCGAGGATCCGGGAGGAGGAGTCGAGCGGGTCCACCGCGGGGTAGATGCCCTTCTCCGAGATCGGCCGGGAGAGCACGGTCTGCGCGTCGAGGTGCGCGAACGCGTTGTGCGGGGCGGGGTCGGTGATGTCGTCGGCGGGCACGTAGATCGCCTGCATGGAGGTGATCGAGTGACCGCGCGTCGAGGTGATGCGCTCCTGGAGCACGCCCATCTCGTCGGCCAGCGTGGGCTGGTAACCCACGGCGGACGGCATACGGCCGAGCAGGGTCGAGACCTCCGAACCGGCCTGCGTGAAGCGGAAGATGTTGTCGATGAAGAGCAACACGTCCTGCTTCTGCACGTCGCGGAAGTATTCGGCCATGGTCAGCGCCGACAGCGCCACGCGCAGACGGGTGCCCGGCGGCTCGTCCATCTGGCCGAAGACGAGCGCGGTGTCCTTGAGGACGTCCGCCTCCTCCATCTCCAGCCAGAGGTCGTTGCCCTCACGGGTGCGCTCGCCCACACCGGCGAAGCAGGAGGTGCCGCCGAAGTTACGGGCGACGCGGCGGATCATCTCCTGGATGAGCACCGTCTTGCCCACGCCGGCGCCGCCGAACAGGCCGATCTTCCCGCCCTGCACGTAGGGAGTGAGCAGGTCGATGACCTTGATGCCGGTGACGAGCAGCTCGGTGCGGGACTCGAGCTGGTCGAACGCCGGGGAGGGACGGTGGATGCCCCACCGCTCCTCGATCTTGAGCGACGCGGTGGGCACGTCGAGCGTCTCGCCCAGCGCGTTCCACACGTGGCCCTTGACGACGTCGCCGACCGGCACCGAGATCGGGCCGCCGGTGTCCTGCACCGCCTGGCCGCGGACCATGCCGTCGGTGGGCTGCATGGAGATGGCGCGCACGAGGTTGTCGCCCAGGTGCTGGGCCACCTCGAGGGTCAGGGTCCTGGTCTCGCCACCGAGGGTGACCTCGACCTTGAGCGCGTTGTAGATCTCGGGCATCGCGTCGACGGGGAACTCCACGTCGACGACCGCGCCGGTGACACGTGCCACGCGGCCTGTGCCGGCCGCCGCGGCTTCCACAGTTTCAACAGCCTCTGCAGTCATTTCACTCTTTCCCCGCTGCGGCGTCAGCGAGCGCGTTGGCCCCACCGACGATCTCGCTGATTTCCTGGGTGATCTCCGCCTGGCGAGCCTGGTTCATCTCCTGGGTGAGCAGCCGCATCAGCTCGTTGGCGTTGTCGGTCGCGGACTTCATCGCGCGCCGCCGCGCGGCCTCCTCGGAGGCCGCCGACTGCAGCAGCGCCGTGAAGATCCGGGACTCGACGTAACGCGGCAGCAGCGACTCCAGAACGTCGCCCGCGGTCGGCTCGAACTCGAAGTAGGGCGGGATCGCGGTGGACTCCGTCGCCTCCGTCTCCTCGACCTCGAGCGGCAGGATCCGCTTGACCACGACGTTCTGGGTCAGCATGGAGACGAACTCGGTCGAGACGATGTGGATCTCGTCGATCCCGTTGTCGTCCTTGAACGAGTCGATCAGCGTCTGCGCGATCTCCTTGGCGTCGGCGTAGGCCGGCTTCCTGGAGAAGCCGACCCACTGGCCGCCCATCTCGCGCTGGCGGAAGGTGTGCCACGTGACACCCTTGCGTCCGGTGACGAACGGCACGACCTCCAAGCCGCGGCCCTCCAGCAACCCGCGCAGGGCCTCGGCCTCGCGCAGGACGTTGGCGTTGAAGCCGCCGCAGAACCCGCTGTCGCTGGTGACGATGAGGACACCCGCCTTCACGGGGTTGTCCTTCGCCACGGTCAGCGGATGATCGACGCTGGCCGCGTTGCTGACGACGCCGGTGACGGCGCGAGTGATCTCACGCTCGTACGGCAGCGCCGCCTGCATCCGCTGCTGCGCCTTCACGATCCGTGAAGAGGCGATGAGCTCCTGGGCACGCGTGATCTTCGCGGTCGACTTGACCGAGTTGATCCGCCGCCGCAGCAGCCTTAGCTGGGCACCCATGACCTACTTCTCCGCCCGACGGACGACCTTCTTGATCTTTTCCTGGCCGACCTCTTCGGCCTCCAGCGGCGCCACCGGCTCGTCCTTGACCAGCAGCTCGCCCGTGGAGGTGGTGAAGCCCTTCTTGAACTCCGTGATGGCGTCCTTCAGCGCGGTCACCGTGTCGTCGGTGAGCTCGTTGGTCTCGCGGATGGTGTCGAGGATGCCCTTGTGCGAGGACTGCAGGAAGTCGAGGAACTCCGTCTCGAAACGCCGCACGTCGTCGACCGGCACCTCGTCGAGCTCGCCGGTGGTGCCGGCCCACACCGACACGACCTGCCGCTCCACGGGGAACGGTTCGTACTGGGGCTGCTTGAGCAGCTCCACCAGGCGCTGACCGCGTTCGAGCTGGGCCTTGGAGGCCGCGTCGAGGTCGGACGCGAACGCCGCGAAGGCCTCCAGGTCGCGATACTGCGACAGCGACAGCTTCAGCGTGCCCGCGACCTTACGCATGGCCTTGACCTGCGCGGAACCACCGACTCGGGACACCGAGATGCCGACGTTGATGGCCGGGCGCACACCCGCGTTGAACAGGTCGGTCTCGAGGAAGCACTGACCGTCGGTGATGGAGATGACGTTGGTCGGGATGAACGCCGACACGTCGTTGCCCTTGGTCTCGATGACCGGCAGGCCCGTCATCGAGCCGCCGCCCATGTCGTCGGAGAGCTTGGCGCAGCGCTCCAGGAGCCTCGAGTGGAGGTAGAAGACGTCGCCGGGGAAGGCCTCGCGGCCCGGAGGGCGACGCAGCAGCAGGGACACGGCGCGGTAGGCGTCGGCCTGCTTGGTCAGGTCGTCGAAGACGATCAGAACGTGCTTGCCCTGGTACATCCAGTGCTGGCCGATGGCCGAGCCGGTGTAGGGGGCAAGGTATTTGTAGCCGGCCGGGTCGGAGGCGGGGGCGGCCACGATCGTGGTGTATTCGAGCGCGCCGGCCTCCTCCAGGCGGGCCTTGACCTGCGCGATCGTCGAGCCCTTCTGGCCGACCGCGACGTAGACGCAGCGGACCTGCTTCTCGGGGTCGCCCGACGCCCAGGCCTCGCGCTGGTTGAGGATCGTGTCGACCGCGATCGCCGTCTTGCCGGTGCCGCGGTCGCCGATGATCAGCTGGCGCTGGCCGCGGCCGATGGGCGTCATGGCGTCGATCGCCTTGATGCCGGTCTGCAGCGGCTGCTTCACCGGCTGCCGCTGGACGACCGAGGGGGCCTGCAGTTCGAGGGCACGGGTGCGCTCGGCCTGGATGGCGCCCTTGCCGTCGAGCGGGTTGCCCAGGGGGTCGACCACGCGACCGAGGAAGTCGTCACCGACGGGCACGGACAGGACCTCGCCCGTCCTGCGGACCGTCTGGCCCTCCTCGATGCCGCTGAAGTCGCCCAGAATAACGGCACCGATCTCGCGGGTGTCGAGGTTAAGTGCCAGACCGCGCGTGCCGCCCTCGAACTCGAGCAGTTCGTTCGCCATCGCCGAGGGAAGGCCGGAGACATGGGCAATGCCGTCGCCGGCGTCGACGACGGTCCCGATCTCCTCGCGCGCGGCGCCTTCCGGTTCGTACGCCTGGACGAAGCGCTCAAGCGCGTCCCGGATCTCGTCCGGCCGGATCGTAAGCTCCGCCATCTCTACTCTGTCTCCCTATTCGCCTTAGCCGGCCAACCGGCGGCGGACTTCTTCGATTCGTCCCACAATGGTGGTGTCGATGATCTCGTCGCCGATGCGGACCGAGAACCCACCGAGCACTCGCTTGTCCACCTCGACGTTCAGGTGCACGTCACGGCCGTAGGAGGTGCGCAGCCACGCCATCAAGCGCTCGCGCTGCGCGTCGGTCAGCTCGACCGCCGTGCGCACCACCGCCACGAGGCGCCGGCGCTGCTCTGCCACGAGGTGCCCGACCCCTTCGAGGCCCGACTCCAGGCTACGCCCCCGCGGGTGCAGCACCAGCTGGCTGATCAGGCGCAGGCTCGTGGGGGCGACCTTGCCGTCGAGCAGCCGGCTCAGCAGCTCCTGCTTGCCGGCCTCCGGCGCTCCCGCGTCGGTGAGGGCCCGGCGCAGCTCCGGGTTGGCCGCGACGATGCGGCCGAAGCGGAAGAGCTCGTCCTCCACCTCGTCGAGCCGCGACTGGCCCTCCGCCTCCGCGGCCGCGGCGGCGACGCCGAGCCGTTCGAGCACGTCGGCCAGGTCACCGGCGCGCGACCACCGCGCCGAGACCGCGGTCTCGGCAGTGGCCAGCGCCGCTTCGCTGACCTTGCCGTCGAGCAGCGAGCGGATCGTGCCCGCCTTCTGCTCGCCCGGCCTGGACGGGTCGGACAGGGCACGGCGCAGGCCGTGCTCGCGGTCGAGCAGGTCCGCGACCGCGAACAGCTCGTCGGAGAGCGTGCCGAGGTCGGCACTGCCGGCGACCGCGTTGAACCGCTCCTCGACCTCGGCCAGCGACGCCCTGCTCAGGCCCCTCATTAACGCACCGCCTGCGCGTTGGAGCTTTCCAGCTCGTCGAGGAACCGGTCGACGATGCGGCTCTGCCGCGCTTCGTCCTCGAGGGACTCGCCGACGATGCGGCCGGCCAGGTCGGTCGACAGGCGGCCGATCTCCGCGCGGAGCTGGGCGAAGGCCGCCTGGCGGTCCGCCTCGATCTGCGCGTGCGCGGCCTCGACGAGACGCCGGGCCTCGGCCTGGGCCTCCTCGCGGAGCTCCGCCTTGATCTGCGCGGCCTGCTCGCGAGCCTCCTCGCGCAGCCTGGCCGCCTCCTGCCTGGCCTCGGCCAGCTGGTCGCGGTATTCCTGCTGCAGGACCTGCGCCTGGGCCTGCGCTTCTTCCGCCCTCTTGATGCCGCCCTCGATCGCGTCCGTACGCTCGGCCAGCGTCTTCTGGATGCGCGGGACGAGGATTCTGCCGACGACGAAGAGGACGACGAGGAAGGAGAAGATGCCGACGACGAGCTCGTACGTGTGCGGGATGAGGGGGTTGGCGCCCTCCTCCTGCGCGAGGAGCGTAGCTGCCATAGTCATGGATGCAGCCTTTCGTCAGGTGGGGACCGTCAGATGGCCTGGAAGATGAACGGGGCGACCAGACCGATCAGGGCGAGGGCCTCGGTGAGGACGAACCCGAGGAGCATGTTCTGGCGGATCAGGCCGTAGGCCTCGGGCTGACGCGCGATGGCCTGCACGCCCTGACCGAAGATGATGCCGACGCCGATGCCGGGGCCGATGGCGGCGAGACCGTAACCGATGGCGGTGACGTTGCCGGAGACCTCAGCGAGAACGCTCATTACTGTTTTCCTTTACTGGACGGCCGGTGAAGCGGAGTCTCACCGGTCTGGCTTGTGCCGGTCTGTGCTTCTCAGTGATCCGGGTGCAACGAGCCGCCGATGTACATCGCGGCCAGCATCGCGAAGAGGAACGCCTGCAGATACTGGATGAAGATCTCCAGGCCCGTGAGCAGAATGGTCATCACCACACCCACGACGCCGACGGGCGCGCCGAGCGGGGTCAGATTCCCGAACAGGAACCAGAAGCCCACCATGCTGAAGAAGGCCAGCAGCATGTGGCCGGCGAACATGTTCGCGAACAGTCGCACCGCGTGCGTGAAGGGCGCGATGATCATGTTCGAGAGGAACTCGATCGGGGCCAGCAGCAAGTAGATCGGCTTCGGCAGCCCCGGGGGGAACATCATGTTCTTGAAGTAACCGATGCCGCCCTGGTGCTTGATGCCCAGGTAGACCTTGAGGCCGTAGATCAGGAGCGCGAGCACGGCCGGGAAGGCGATGTGCGAGGCGACGGGGAACTGGAGCACCGGGACGACGCCCATGAGGTTCCAGACCAGCACCAGGAAGAACACGCTGACCAGCAGGCCCATCCACCGGTCGGCGTCCTTGCCCAGGAAGGGCCGCGCGACCTGGTCGCGGACGAACATGTAGCCGAGCTCGACGGCGTTCTGGGCGCCCCTCGGCACGAGCTTGGGCTTGGCGAAGGCCGCCCAGCACACCCCGATCACGAGAACGGCGCTGAGAACGGCCAGCAGCACCGGCTTGGTGAACCAGTCGACCCCGGGGATGATGGGGGGCAGGTTGAACAGCTCGTCTGGCGTAGGCGCCCCGAATTGGTCGCCAGGGGGAGCGAGGACCGTCAGCGCATTCACGCGGCGTTCCCTTCAACGTCGTAGTGGATCACAAGAGTTTCCTCAGCGAAGCGGTTGCTGCTCCGGGCTAGCGACCGAACTTCCGGTAGACCAGGTAGCCGCCGAGCACAACCCCCAGGACAACGCCTATGGGGAAGAACGCGGACATGTCCAACCACCGGTCCAGCAACCATCCGAGGCCGCCGTAGATAGCCATCCCGGCGAGTAGATAGCTGGGGACTGACCACATGGCGTCGGCGAAGTCGCGACCGTCTTCTTCGGGTCGGCGTTCCTGTGCGCTCATCGCGGGGCCGACGATAGCAGGCGAACAGAGGACTAGTCATATCGGACCCCGTCCGGGCGAGCGCGTCATGCGTCGCCCTTTCCCGGAACTCCGGCGTCGGGGTCGACGTAAAGCATCTTGGTCTTCACGAAGGCACGGACCTCGAAGCCCGTCCACACGAGGGTGCAGACCACGACAGACCAGGCGAAAGCTTGCGTGTTCCAGGCCGTGGTGTCACGGAAGGCGGACAGCACGGCCATGATGGCCAGGACCTTGACGAGATAGCTGACCATCGCGGCGATCGCCATCATCTGCGGGGAGACCCTGGCGGCGTAGGACACCACCGCGACGCTGATGCTGAAGAAGATCCCGACGAGCAGGGCACCCATGGCCGCGCCGAGCGCACCCTTGCCTCCCGCCGCCAGGAAAGCGACCAGGACGGTGACCACCCCAACCGCAGAGGTCGGAATCGCGGCGCTTTTGAGTACGCGCACGTCATTGGCCTGCATCGGTGCTCCATCAGCCTGTTGTCAAGCGAGCGTTTGCTACCTCCAGAACCAGTGCGTCTGGAGTCCCTGCTCGTGAAAGATATCACAAGCTCACGGAAGACCGCTTTTACCTGCCGTTTCTAGTTCGCGATCAAGAACGCCCCGGATGGGCAGGAATGACCGGATTGCCCTCGGCGGTCGAGCGGTCCTGCGGCGAGACGTCTCCCCGAGGCGGCATCCGCCGTCTGACCTCAGGCTCCGGCGGGATGGGCGGCATCGGGCCCGTGGGCGGCCCGTCGTCGTCGGGGTCGTCGCGCGACGCCGTGTGCGCCCCGCCCCTGCCCCGCCAGCGCGGCAGGGCCATCAGCACCAGCACGGCCAGCGCGAGCACGATGACCACGGGGAACAGCAGGACCGGCACGCCGATCGTGGACATGCCCACGATGCCGAAGGCGAACAGGAACGCCCACGCGTACATGATCAGCACGGACCTGCGGTGGGAGTGGCCGATGTCCATCAGCCGGTGGTGCAGGTGGCCGCGGTCGGGCGCGAACGGCGACAGGCCGCGCGAGGTGCGCCGCACCACCGCGGTGACCAGGTCGACCAGCGGCAACACCAGCACCCCCGCCGGGACGAGCAGCGGCAGCAGCACGCCGAACCGGTTTATGCCCTCGATGATCGCCGGGTCGAGCGGCGTCACGGTGACGATCGACGAGGCGAGCACGAGCCCGATGAGCATGGCCCCCGTGTCGCCCATGAAGATCTTCGCCGGATGGAAGTTGTGCGGCAGGAAGCCCAGGCACGCGCCGATGAGCACGGCGGCGATGGCGGCCGTCGTCGTGATGCGGCCCCCGCTGATCTCCTCGGCCAGGAAGATCGAATAGGCCCAGGTGGCCATGCCCGCGATGCACACGACCCCCGCCGCCAGGCCGTCGAGCCCGTCGACGAAGTTGACCGCGTTGATGGTCACGACCACAACCATGATCGTGATGACCGTGCTGAGCGTGTAGTCGAGGCTGGTGGAGCCGCCCCAGGCCTCCGGCAGCGGGATGTAGAGGAGCCGCAGGTCGAAGAAGACCAGCACGCCGGCCGCCGCGATCTGCCCGGCGAGCTTGACGAAGGCGTCCATGCCCCACCAGTCGTCGAGGAACCCGGTGACCGTGATGAGCCCGCCGGCGACGATCAGCGCGATGACGGCGTCGCCGTCGGACTCCGCCAGGGCCGCGCCCGTGTGGGTGAGCCTGCTGGCCACCAGCAGTCCGACGACCAGGCCGCCGTACATCGCCAGGCCGCCCAGCCTGGGCGTCGGCGTGGTGTGCACGTCGCGCTCGCGAACCTCGGGCATGGCGCCGATGCTGATGGCGAAGCGGCGCACCAGAGGCACCAGCAGGTAGGTCACCGCTGCCGAGATGAGCGCCATGAAGAGGTATTCGCGCACGAACCTAGTTTCCCGGATGCTCCGGCCCGCTGTGACCGGAAACCGACACAGACCGGCTCAAAATTCGCTGAGATATGGCTGATGGATGGCGAGAAGGGCCGTCACCCTTGCCCTGACCTCCTCCGCGCCGCCCGGATCGCGCACGGCCCTGGCGACCAGGGACCCGAGCTCCTTCAGATCCTCGGGCCCCATGCCCTGCGTCGTCACGCACGGCGTACCGACCCGGATCCCCGAGGTCACGGCCGCCGGCTCGGGATCGTACGGGATCACGTTGCGGTTGAGCGTGATGCCCGCGGCCGCGCACCTCCGCTCCGCCTCGACACCCGGCACCCCCACCCCGCGCAGGTCGATCAGCGCCAGGTGCGTGTCGGTGCCCCCGCTGACGGCCCGCATGCCCTCCGCGTCCAGCGCCTCCGCCAGCGCCTGCGCGTTCGCGATCACCTTCCTGGTGTAGCCCGCGAACTCCGGCCGCATCGCCTCCCCGAACGCCACCGCCTTCGCCGCCACCACGTGCATGAGCGGCCCGCCCTGGACGAACGGGAACACCGCCCGGTCGATCCTGGCGGCCAGCTCCCGCGTGCACAGGATGGCGCCGCCGCGCGGCCCGCGCAGCGCCTTGTGCGTGGTGAAGGTCACGACGTCCGCGTACGGCACCGCCGACGGGATCGCACCGCCCGCCATCAGCCCGATCGGGTGCGCCACGTCCGCCAGCAACCACGCCCCCACATCGTCCGCGATGCCGCGGAAAGCCGCGAAGTCGATCAGCCTCGGGTACGCCGTGGCGCCGCACACGATGAGCTTCGGCTGGTGCCGCAGCGCCAGATCCCGCACCTCGTCGTAGTCGATGAGTTCACTGTCACGACGCACCCCGTACGGCACGACGTCGAACCATCTTCCCGAGAAGTTCACCTTGGAGCCATGCGTGAGATGGCCGCCGTGCGGCAGGGCCATGGCCAGCATGGTGTCGCCCGGCTGGAGGAGCGCCGCGTAGGCGGCCAGATTCGCCGAGGCGCCCGAGTGGGGCTGGACATTGGCGTGCTCCGCCCCGAACAACCGGCACGCCCGCTCGATCGCCAGCCGCTCGGCCCGGTCGACGACCTCGCAACCGCCGTAGTAACGCCTGCCCGGGTAGCCCTCGGCGTACTTGTTCGTCAGCGTGGAGCCCAGCGCGGCCAGGACGGCGGGCGAGGTGAAGTTCTCGCTCGCGATCAGCTGGATCCCGCCGCGCACGCGTTCGAGCTCGTCGAGCAGGACCTGCGCGAGCTCGGGATCCTGCCGGCGCAGCAGCCCGAAGTCGGGACCGTAGTAGGGTTCCGCACCCATTTCCCCACTGTACGACCTGGTGTCCGGTTCTCCCATAGAGAGGTGATGCCCGGAATCCGTTCACCACGTTTCAGGGCTACTCAGTGATGCGCCCGGTCCGGTCGGAAGCCTCGTCCGGTCCGGGCAGAGGTCCCCGTCCGGCCAGGGCGAAAGCCCCCGTCCGGTCCGGGCGGCCCGTCCGGTCCGGGCGTAAGCCCCCCATCCGGTCCGGGCTGCGGGCGCCCGGTTCGGGGCAGGTAGGCCTGCACGAACCGCGCCCTTCCTCGCGTTGGCCGCATGTCGTGACAGACGGGCGGCTGACTGCGAGTGCACCCCGTCACTGGAACGCGTGCGGCGCGTTGGCCGTCGTCTGGATCCACCTCGGCGTGTCGGCGGCCTCGTCGCTGATCGCGGTCAGCACGGCATGCCGGTAGACCGACAGCCTGGTACGCCACTCGCGGATGTCCTTGACGTAGCGCTCGCCCACCGGGGCGTCCCACGTCTGCGGGCTCTTGGCCAGGGCGTACGCCTTGTCCAGGACCGTTCTGAGCGCCTCCAGCTGGGGCAGGACGGTGTTCCATGCGACGACCAGGCGCTGGTAGTCGGGATTGAACTCCCAGGCCCGCTGCGGGTTGTCCAAGGGGCCCGTGGAGCTGATGGGCGGGGTCTCGTCGCGCTGCCTGGCCTTGGGGGCGGGCGGGTCCACGTACATCACGCGCTCCTCTCCGGCGTACCGGGATCGACCGACCCGCTCGGGCCGTCCGGCCTGATGTCCTCGGGCGCCCATCGGCCCTCGCCGTACTCGCCCGGCGGAACCTCGACGGAGGGCATGTCGACGGGCTGGATGTCCCTGTGGTGCTCGATGACCGTCCTGAGGGCGTCCAGGTCGGGCGGGGTGACATTGACGGAGACCACATCGCCGCCGTCGCCCGCCCCCGCGCTGCCGTCAACCTCGTCCCGCTGCCCGGGCGCGAATCCGTCGGCCGGATCGGTCCGGGATGCCTCACTGCCATAGGCAGGCTCCGCCCGGGAAGGCTCGGTGCCGTATGCAGGATCGGGTCGGGAAGGCTCGGTGCCGTAGGCAGGCTCGGTGCCGTAGGCGATCTGCACCGTGTACGCCGGGCCCGTACCACCCGCTTGACGTGGTTCCGCGCCGTACACGGTCGCCGTCCCGTCACCCCGTCCCGTTGCGCGGCCGGAGTCGGAGTCGGCGACGGCCGTCGTGGCCGGGGTGCCGGTGGAGTTGCCATCGGGCAGGTCGACCGAGGGATTCGTCGGCGGGATCCTGACGGGTTCGCCCTGCTCACCCCTCCTGCCAGTTCCTTGGCCTCCCGTCTCCTGGTCACCTGTTCCTCGGTCACCGGCCTCACGGTCGCCGACCCTACGGTCACTGGCCTCACGGTCGCCGGCCTCACGATCACCAGTTCCCCGATCACCGGCCTCACGATCACCAGTTCCTCGATCACCGGCCTCACGATCACCGGCGCCTCGGTCACCCTGGTTTCCGGTTGCACGATCATCCGTGTCCTGACCGTCACGCGTACCTTGGCCTGGTTCGTCCCCCGCCGGTCTGCTGGGCGTCGCCCCACCGTCGCCAGGGGTTGTGTCGCCTGGTGTCCTGCCCGTGCCGCCCGGCTGCTCGTCGGTGCCGGGGGTGCAGGTGCCGTCCTTGCCCCCTATGGAGTCGCTCGACGGCGGGGTGGCATCGCCGGCGGCCGGCGGGATCGTCCCCGCATCCCTGGTCACCGGCTGAGCGGCCCCCGCGTCCCCGACTGCCGGCGGGATCGTCCCCGCGGCCTCGGTCGCCGGGGGAGTCGTCGCTTCGCCGGTGCTCGGACGGCTGGGGTCGATGGAGCCCGCGGGGCCGTCAGGGCGGATGTCGCGTTCAGTCCACTCGCCCTTGCCGTATTCGCCCGCCGGAACCTCTACCCCCGGCATGTCCAGCGGCCGGATGTCGCGGTGGTGCTCCACCACGGTCTTCAGGGCGTCCTGGCCGGGTGGGGCCGTGCCGGCGGAGACCACGTCGCTGCCGTCGTTCGCCCAGGCGCTGACGTCGGAGGCGGTGGTGATGTTGTCGGCCGGCAGTTGGGGCATCTCGGCCGGGGCCACCTGGTCGGTGTTCTCCAGCAGGTCTTCGAGTTGCTCGGCGGTGGGCGGGTCGAGCGGCACCTGCAACACCTTGACCCCGTCCACCACCACGACCTGCGGTTGGTTCACGTCCCGCCCGTCCTGGGCCGGGGTGTCGGACGGGTCGTCCCTCGTGCCGGTATCGGCCTCGGCACCGCGGTCGCGCCTGCTGTCCAGGTCGTCGTCCTTGGGCATGCCGACAGGCTGATCATCGGTCCGGGCATCCTGATCGGTCCCGGTGTCCTGACCTGTACCGGTGTCCTGACCTGTACCGGTGTCCTGGCCCGTACCGGTGTCCTGGCCCGTACCGGTGTCCTGGCCCGTGCCGGTGTCCTGGCCCGTGCCGGTGTCCTGGCCCGTGCCGGTGTCCTGGCCCGTGCCGGTGCCGGTGCCCCTGTCGTCGTCGCAGGCGTTCCCGCCGGGATCGGTACCGGACCGGTCATCCGCCCTGGGCTGGTCACCCGTCCGGGAGTCGTCACCGGTCCTCGGCTGGTCACCCGTCCGGGGGTCATCACCGGTTCTCGCGCTGTCGCCTGTCCTGGGCTGGTCGCCGGCGCGGGGCTCCTCGCAGGTCCTCCCGTCATCGCCCTGGGGAACGTCGTCGCTCTTCGGGGCTTCCTCGCCCTTCGGAACGTCGGTGTCACCCTTGCCGGCGCCCGTGTCATGGTCGGTCTTCGGGGCATCACCCGTCTTCGGCTCGTCGCCCGTCTTGGGAGGGGCGTCGCCCCTCTTCGGCGGATCGTCCGCGGACTTCGGAGGAGCATCACCGGTCTTCGGCGGGTCATCCGAAGACTTCGGAGGAGTGTCACCGGTCTTCGGGGGAGCGTCACCGGTTTTCGGTGGATCGTCGGCCGTCTTCGGGGGGACCTCGTCGGTCTTGTCGCCGGCGCGCGGATTCTCGTACCGCTCCCGATCCCCGCGAACCCCCTTGGGATCGTCGGAGGCGCCCGCCCCCATCCCGGGCGGATCGGCCCGCTTCTCCAGCACCCCGAGCCGGACGTTGACGTCTTTGATCATGGTGTCGACCGCGTCGGCGATCTGGGCGGGACGGTGGGTGGTCTGGGTGGGGAGCCCGGCTCGGTTCATGGTGAGCCGGACCTGGTCCTCGACCTTGCGCATCTCCGCGGCCGCGTGTTTCGCCTCGGCCAGCAGGTCGCGCACCAGCTTGGGATCCATGCCGTCGAACTTGCCCATGGCCACTCCCGACGTCCGATGAGAAACCCGCCACGTGGACTGCCGCCACGGCGGTGGCCAGGAACGACAGCGGGGCGGCAGTCTGGTGAGCAGGTTTCTCGATGGCAGCCGCTCCGCGCCTCACCGTAATTTGGCGCGAGCGCGACCGCAGCCGGAATAAGCAGCCGGTATACGTCAGTCGTCGGTGGCGACGTAGCCGATGATGCCGCGCAGCTTCTCCACGGGGATCGCCCCTCGCCGCAACATCCTGGGCACGGCCGTGGTGAGGTCGAGGATGGTGGAGGGCGTGTGGTCGGTGGTCTTGCCGGCGTCGAGATAGACGGCGACCGACTCTCCGAGCTGCTCCTCCGCCTCCTCGGCCGTGGTGGCGGCGGGCGCGCCGGAGCGGTTGGCGCTGGAGACGGCCATCGGCCCGGTCTCCTTGAGCAGGTCGAGGGCGACCGGGTGGAGTGGCATGCGGACGGCCACCGTGCCCTTGGTGTCGCCCAGGTCCCAGGAAAGGGCCCTGTTGGCCTTGCAGACGAGCGTGAGCGGCCCCGGCCAGAAGGCGTCTATCAGGTCCTGCCCATAGGGCCCCAGGTCGTCTATGAGCGCTGTGGCGGCCCTGACGGTGCCCACGAGCACCGGCGGTGGCATGTCACGGCCCCTCCCCTTGGCGTCGAGCAGCTCGGTGACCGCCGACGGGGTGAATGCGTCGGCGCCGAGGCCGTAGACGGTGTCGGTCGGCAGCACCACGAGCTCACCGCGGCGTACGGCGGCCGCCGCCTCCGTCAGTCCTTCGGTCCGCTGCTCGAGGTCGGAGCAGTCAAAGCGTCTTCCCACGGTTCTGTTGCCTCGCTCCGCTCGGCTACGAGCGGCGCTCTCGAGGCCTCCTCCCCTCAACTCGTTCGGTGGCTTCGCTCTCTCTCGTCGTACGGGAGAAGGCCGGGCCGCTGGCGTGCAACTTAATCCTGGCCCAGGCGGGCCGTGACGAAGCGGTCTCGTCTGGTGAGATCCTGGCGCAGGCGTACGTCACGCCAGCCGTTGTCCTCGGGGAACGTCAGGTAGACGGCCCTGCCCTGTTCGTCGGCGTGCTCGACGGCCACCCAGCCACCGGGGCGCAGCAGGCGGCGGGCCGTACGCTCCACCGCGCGCACCTCGCCGAGACCGTCGTCGCCGGAGCCGAAGAGGGCCCGGGTGGGGTCGTAGTCGCGCACCTCGGGGTCGCGCGGGATCGCGCCGGGCGGGATGTAGGGAGGGTTGGAGATGACCAGGTCGACCTTGCCGTTGAGCTCGGGCAGCGCCTCCGCGAGGTCTTCCGGGTGCAGGTGGGTGCGGCCCTGGCCGTGCTCGGAGATGTTGCGCTTGGCCCACGTGTACGCCCCGGGGTCGACCTCGACGGCGTGGACCTCGGCCAGCGCCACCTCCTGGGCGATGGAGAGCGCGATCGCGCCCGAGCCGGTGCCGAGGTCGACGACCAGGGGGGCGGTGACGTCCATCGCGCGCAGCGTCTCGATGGCCCAGCCGGCCATCACCTCGGTCTCCGGCCGCGGCACGAACACGCCGGGCCCGACCGCCAGCTCGAGGTAGCGGAAGTAGGCGTGGCCGGTGATGTGCTGCAGCGGCTCGCGGGCCTCGCGTCTCGCGACGCCCTCCCAGAACAGCGCGTCGAAGTCGGCGTCCCTGACCGTGTGGAGCTCGCTTCTGCGCACGCCGTGGACGAACGCCGCGATCTCCTCAGCGTCGGTGCGCGGTGAGGGGACACCTGCCTCGGCCAGCCGGGCAGTGGCCAGGGCGATTTCGTCCAGCAGGAATGTCATGAGTGTTGTGCGAGCTTCTCCGCCATTTCGGCGTCGATGAGGGCCTGGGTGACGGCGGTGAGCTCGCCGTCGAGAACCTGGTCGAGGTTATACGCCTTGAAGCCGACCCGGTGGTCGGAGATGCGGTTTTCCGGAAAGTTGTAGGTGCGTACGCGCTCGGAGCGGTCGACGGTGCGGACCTGCGACTTGCGCTCGGCCTGAGCGGCGGCGTCGGCCTCCTCCTGCGCGATGGCCAGCAGCCGCGCGCGCAGGATGCGCAGAGCCGACTCCTTGTTCTGGAGCTGGCTCTTCTCGTTCTGGCACGAGACGACGACGCCGGTGGGCAGGTGGGTGATGCGGACCGCGGAGTCGGTGGTGTTGACGCTCTGGCCGCCAGGGCCGCTGGAGCGATAGACGTCGACGCGCAGGTCGTTGGGGTCGATCTGGACGTCGACCTCCTCCGCCTCGGGGTAGACGAGCACGCCCGCGGCGCTGGTGTGGATGCGGCCCTGGGACTCGGTGACGGGCACCCGCTGCACGCGGTGCACGCCGCCCTCGTATTTGAGCCTGGACCACACGCCCTCGTCGCCCTTGGCCCTGATGCCGACCGTGACGTCTTTGTAGCCCCCCAGGTCGGAGGGCTGGCTGTCGATGATCTCGGTCTTCCAGCCGAGCCGCTCGGCGTAGCGCAGATACATGCGCAGCAGGTCGCCCGCGAACAGCGCGGACTCCTCGCCGCCCTCGCCCGCCTTGATCTCCATGATGATGTCCTTGTCATCGTTGGGATCGCGCGGGATGAGCAGGTGCCTGAGCCGCTCCTCCAGCTGGGGGACGCGCCCTTCGAGCTCGGCCGCCTCGGAGGCGAACGCTTCGTCCTCGCCGGCCAGCTCTTTGGCGGCCGTCAGGTCCTCGCGGACCGACTCGAGCTCGCGATAGGTGCCGACGATCGGCGTGAGCTGGGCGTAGCGCCTGCCGAGGGTGCGGGCCCTGTGCTGGTCGGCGTGCACGGCGGGATCTCCGAGCTGCAGCTCCAGCTCGGAATACTCCTTGAGCAACTCGTCGAGATTCACCGTGCGTCCTTCGTCGTGGGGTGGGGCGTCGCAACCGACAACGCCGACCCGGCGCACCGGGGTGCGTCCGGGCCGGCGTCGGTGGAGCTATTTGCCCGCGGGCTTCTTGCCGAAGCGCTTCTCGAAGCGAGCCACTCGGCCGCCGGTGTCGAGGATCTTCTGCTTGCCCGTGTAGAACGGGTGGCAGGCCGAGCACACGTCGGCGTGGATCACGCCGTTCTTCGCGGTGCTCCGCGTGGTGAACGTGTTACCGCAGGAACAGGTCACCTGCGTCACGTGGTATTCGGGGTGGATGTCGCGCTTCATCGCTGTCCTTTCGGGCTGCGGCCGCCGGGTCGCCCTGATCGCATGGCGTGAACCGGAACCGCAAAATGGTCAGCTACCAGTGTGCCAGATCGTGCAACCATCCCAGGCCATCGGGCATTCCCGATCAGGCTCGGCGGGCGCGGCAGGTGACCGTCAGCCGGGGCCCTCGCGCTCATGCCCTCGGAACGCCGTCGTACGGCCCTCTCGCAAGGCCATCGTAGGCTCCGCGGAACGCCAAGAGAGGCGGCGGGATACCCCGGCCGCCTCTCGTGACGCACCGCTGCCAGGAGGCCGTCAGTCGCGGTCGTTGCTCACCGTGGTCTTCTGGACCTGCAGGAGGAACTCCGCGTTGGACTTGGTCTCCTTCATCTTCTCCAGGAGCAGCTCGAGCGCCTGCTGCATGTCGAGCGCGTGGAGCACCCGGCGCAGCTTCCAGACGATCTGGAGCTCGTCCTTGCCCATGAGGATCTCTTCCTTACGGGTGCCGGACGCGTCGACGTCGACCGCGGGGAAGATGCGCTTGTCGGCCAGCGAGCGGTTGAGCTTGAGCTCGGCGTTGCCGGTGCCCTTGAACTCCTCGAAGATGACCTCGTCCATCTTGGACCCGGTCTCGACCAGGGCCGTGGCGAGGATCGTCAGCGAGCCGCCGTTCTCGATGTTGCGGGCGGCGCCGAAGAAGCGCTTGGGCGGGTAGAGGGCGGTGGAGTCGACACCGCCCGACAGGATGCGACCGGAGGCCGGGGCCGCCAGGTTGTAGGCGCGGCCGAGGCGGGTGATCGAGTCGAGCAGGACGACCACGTCGTGGCCCAGCTCCACCAGGCGCTTGGCCCGCTCGATGGCGAGCTCGGCGACCGTGGTGTGGTCTTCCGCGGGACGGTCGAAGGTGGAGTGGATGACCTCGCCCTTGACCGACCGCTGCATGTCGGTGACCTCTTCTGGCCGCTCGTCCACGAGCACCACCATCAGGTGGCACTCGGGATTGTTGCGGGTGATCGCGTTGGCGATCGCCTGCAGCACCATCGTCTTACCGGCCTTGGGCGGCGAGACGATGAGACCGCGCTGGCCCTTGCCGATCGGCGACACGAGGTCGATGATCCGCGTGGTCAGAATGTTCGGTTCGGTCTCGAGGCGCAGGCGCTCCTGCGGGTAGAGCGGCGTCAGCTTGTTGAAGTCGGGCCGGTTGCGGGCCTGCTCGGGGTCCATGCCGTTGACGGTGTCGAGGCGGACCAGAGCGTTGAACTTCTCGCGCCGCTCGCCCTCGCGGGGCTGGCGCACGGCGCCGGTGATGACGTCGCCCTTGCGCAGGCCGTTGCGGCGGATCTGGGCGAGCGAGACGTAGACGTCGTTGCTGCCGGGCAGGTAGCCGCTGGTCCTGACGAACGCGTAGTTGTCGAGGATGTCGAGAATGCCGGCGATCGGGATGAGCACGTCGTCGTCGCCGATGACCGGCTCGCCGCTGTCGAAGCGGTCGCGGCCACGACCGCGGTTGCGCTCCCTGAAGCGGCCCCTGCGCCCGCGCCCGCCACGCTCGTCGTCATCGCCGCCGCGCTGGTCGTTGCGCTGGTCGCTGCGCTGATCGCTGCGGTTGCCCGAGTCGGTGCCGCGCTGGTCGCCACGGCCGCCGTCGCGTCCGTCACGGCCGTCGCGACCGTCACGGCCGTCACGACCGCCGTCACGGCTGCTCTCCGACCGGTCGCCGCCGGAGCGGTCTCCCCGGTCGCCGCGGTCTCCCCTGTCGCGCCGCTCGCCGCGGCTGCGGCGCTCGCGGCGGCTCTCGCCGCGCTCGGAACGCTCGGGGCGGGTGTCGTTCTGGCCGGTCTCCACGGGCTGCGCCTGCTGCTGCTCGGCGACCGGCTCGGCCGGGGCGGCGACAGGCTCGGGCGCGGCGGAGGTCACGGGGCTCGCGGAGCTCGCGGCCACGGGCTCCGCGGCGGCGGGCTGCTGGGCGGCCTGCGGCGCGGGCTCCTCCGCGGTCTTGCGCGACCGCTCTCTGCGCGTCCGCGTGGGCCGCTCCGCGGCGGGCGTCGCCTCCGCCGGGGCCGAAGCGGAAGCCTCGGACGCGGCTGCGGGAGCCGATGCGCCTTCTCCGGAACCGCCACCCTGCTTCTCCTGGATGGCCGCGATGAGCTGGCTCTTCCGCATGCGCCCGGTCCCGCTGATGCCCAGCTCGGCCGCCATCTTCTGCAGCTCGGGCAGCACCTTGGCGGACAGGCCGGTGCCGGAGCGACGCGCACGCGGCTTGGCCGGGGCGCGGGTGGGGGTGTCGCCGGACGCGGGCTCAGCGCCTGATGCGTCGGAGAGGAGTTCGGTGGTGTCGCTCAACTAAAAGGTCCTTCCCAGGGGTCGGGCGCCGGTTTTGTTCTGCCGGGCGTCCCGGAGGTGCTTGCGATCCGGCGGGACAGACCGGGTCGGGGTGCACTCTGCGATCTTCGGCTGTCGCTGGAGACGGCCGCCACTCTTGGGGAGGGGCTCGTCCAGGCCGCCACAGGACCGTGGCGCGTGGCTGACACCCCCCAGATTGCTGTCGCCAACCAGATGTCGAGATGATTCGAACGCGCAGGTCCCCGTCGTCGCCACCTCACGTTGAGCCAACCGGGTGTGGGCCAACCGGAGGCAACGGATTCCGGGGAGACAGCCGCGCTGCTCACGCCTCGCGACGTGAAGCATGATGCAGCGATGTGTGGCTGACAAGCACGCACCCACCAAGGGGGCATCTGGTGCGGCTATCAGCCTAACATCACCAGCGCACACGGCTATTCCCTGAAGGTCTAAAGAGGCATCAGCGTGTCTCGGGGAACTGAACGTTCGCACCAACCGGGTCGACGTCCATTTGCTGGATGTGCCAGTCATTACCCACTTCTGGCGCGATCAAATCCTGCGAATCCGATGTCGAAAACGCAAGAACCGCGGGACCCGCTCCCGAAACGACCGCGGGCACACCCACTGCACGGAGACGTTCTACCAGATGCGCGCTCTCCGGCATGGCAGGCGCGCGGTAAGCCTGGTGGAGCCGATCTTCTGTCGCGGCGAGCAGAACCTCCCGCTCGGGCCGTCGGGTCAGCGCGGCGATCAGCAACGCGGCCCTGCCGGCGTTGAAGGAGGCGTCCTTGTGGGGCACGTCCTTCGGCAGCAGCCCTCGCGCGGCCTCCGTGGACAGCCGGGTCGACGGGACCACGACCACCGGACGGATGCGCTCGTCGGGCGCCAGTTTCACCATACGCGGCGTCCCCGTGTGGTCGCACCAGGCCACGGTCAGCCCGCCGGCCAGGCAGGGGGCGACGTTGTCGGGATGGCCCTCCATCTCGGCGGCCAGCGCGAAGACCTGATCGTCGGAGAAAGTCGTCACGCCGGCCAGCGCCCGCGCGGCGAGGATGCCCGCGCACACGGCCGCCGACGACGATCCGAGCCCGCGGGCGTGCGGAATCCTGTTACGGCACCGCAGGCGGATCCCGGCCGGTTGGGGCACGCCCATGCGGGCGAACGTCGTGCGCATGGCCTTGACGATCAGATGGCCCTCGCCGAGGTCGACCTCGCCCGCGCCCTCGCCCTCGACCGTGACGGCGACCCCCGGCTGCTCGGTGAGCGCGACCTCGACCTCGTCGTACAGGCTCAGTGCCAACCCGAGCGTGTCGTAGCCCGGCCCCAGGTTGGCCGATGTGGCGGGCACGCGGATCTGAACAGTGCTGCTCACGTTTCCCTCATGATTCCTCACTTCCCCCGCGGCCCCCGCGCCCTGGCGTGGCGTCAGGCGAGGTTGAGCGCCGCAGCCGCGGCGTGGACGTCGATGGGGATCACCACGGGCGCCGGCGCGCCCGAGATGGCCCAGTCGGGGTCTTTCAGGCCGTTGCCCGTGACCGTGCAGACGACGCGCTGCCCTGGCTCGACCATGCCCTGCGCGTGAGCCTGCAGCAGGCCCGCCACGCTGGCCGCCGACGCGAGCTCGACGAACACGCCCTCTTCCTGCGCCAGCAGTTTGTACGCCGCCGCGATCTGCCGGTCGGTCACCGCCTGGATGGCCCCGCCTGACTCGTCACGGGCCGAGGTGGCCAGCGACCAGGAGGCCGGGTTGCCGATGCGGATCGCGGTGGCGATCGTGTGCGGGTGGGCCACGGGCGCCCCCGCCACGATGGGCGCCGCCCCGCTGGCCTGGAAGCCGAACATGCGCGGCCGCTTCGTCGCCACCCCGTCGTCGGCGTATTCGCGGTAACCCATCCAGTAGGCCGAGATGTTGCCGGCGTTGCCCACCGGGATGCAGTGGATGTCGGGGGCGTCGCCCAGCGTGTCGACGATCTCGAACGCCGCCGTCTTCTGCCCCTGCAGCCGGAACGGGTTGACCGAGTTGACCAGCGCGATCGGGTAGTTGGACGACAGCTTGCGGGTCATCTCGAGACAGTCGTCGAACGACCCCTCGACCTGCAGCAGCGTGGCGCCGTGCACGAGCGCCTGGGCCAGCTTGCCCATGGCGATCTTCCCCCGTGGCACCAGCACGGCGCAGGTCAGCCCGGCGCGGACGGCGTAGGCCGCCGCCGAGGCCGAGGTGTTGCCGGTGGAGGCGCAGATGACCGCCTTGGCGCCCTCTTCGACCGCCTTGCTGATGGCCATGGTCATGCCGCGGTCCTTGAAGCTGCCGGTCGGGTTGGCGCCCTCGACCTTGAGGTAGACGTCGCACCCCGTCAGGGCGGAGACGCGGTGCGCGGGCACCAGCGGCGTGCCGCCTTCGAGCAGCGTGACGACGGGCGTCTTCGTGGTCACGGGAAGACGCTCACGGTATTCCTCGATGAGGCCACGCCACGACCTGCTCATGATGGACTCCCTACCTGCGGTGTTCGGCACAGAGTGTACGGGGTGCGGACGACCGTCGCGGAGCCGCGTCCACGGGACGGACACGGGACGGACACGGGACGGACGCAGGCCACGTACCCCTGCCCCGAACAGTCGTTGGACAGGGGCACTATTCAGGAAATTCTCAGCATCTCCCGATAAGGTCTCGGCCAGGGGGTCACCACCATGAACGCGCGTCCTGCTCTGAGGCAGAACGACTATTCACCAGTAGCGGTCCCGCGGCTCGGCGCCTGGTCACCCGACCTGTCCGTGAGCGTGGTGATACCGGCTCACGGCGGGCAGGGGCTCGATCTGACGCTGGCCGCGCTGGCCGCGCAGACGTACCCGGACCATCTCATGGAGGTGCTGGTCGTCGACGACGGCAGCGATCCGCCGATCCGGCTGCCCGAGATCAGGCCGGTCAACACCCGCGTCGTCCGCGTGCGTGATGGCTGGGGCATCTCCAACGCCGTCAACACGGGCGTCAAGGCCGCCGACGGCGAGATCATCCAGCGCCTCGACGCCGACATGGTGGCCTGCCGCGAGCACATCGAGGCCATGGCCCGCTGGCACCACGTGACCGACTATCTGGTCAGCATCGGGATGAAGAAGTTCGTCGACACGCCGCCGGTCACGCCACGCCAGGTCTTCACGGCGCGGCACCTGGACGAGGTGTTCGACCTGGCCGAGGCCGTGCCGAGCTCCACCGAGGCGACGATCGCCAAGACCGACGGACTGCGCAAGAGCCGCAACCCCTACCACGTGTGCACGGGGCCGACCTTCGCCCTGCCCAGGGATGTCTTCCACGCCGTGGGCGGTCTCGACCCGAACGTGGTGCGGGGCGAGGACACCGAGTTCTCCTACCGGCTGGCGATGCACGGCGTGGTGTTCGTGCCCGAGATGGAGGCGCAGGCCGTGCACCTGGGGCTGCCCTCGCAACATCGTGACAGGGAGCGGGCCGTGCGGACGGTCGAGCCGTACCTGGCGCACCGGATCCCGCTCCGCAGGGACCTGCGCAAGGACCGCGGGCGGCGGTGGCTGGTGCCGTACGTCGAGATCGTGTTCGACGTGACCGACACGTCCGAATCCGTGGTGCGGCGGGCGGTGGCGGCGGCGCTGGACGGCAAGCTGCAGGACGTCGTGGTGACGCTGGTCGGGCCGTGGTCGCGGCTGGACGACGGGCAGCGCGTGACGCTGTCCGACCCGTGTTTCGAGCTGCGGCTGTTGCGTGATCTGTTCGCGCACGACGAACGCGTCCGCCTCATCGACGAGGCCGCCCCGACGCCCGCGCCGACGCCGTTCCGCTACCGGGGGCCGGTGGACGTGCCGCTGCACCGGGCGACGCTGGAGCGCATGGTCGAGTCGGTGCAGAAGGACCTGGCGGGAATTTTGATCGTGGACCTCCCCGACGGGCGCTCCGCCCGGCTCGAACGCACCTCTGCGCTCGGCCGCGCCGTGCTCCTGTCGCCTTCGACGAACTGGGCGGGCGCCGACCTGGACGAGCTGATCGACACTACCCATGGGGTACGCCACGAGCCCCCGGACCGCTACTGGCCCGCGCCGCCCGCGCCCGCGCCGGAGCCGGTCACCATCCCCGCCCAGGTGACGGCGCCAGCGGAGCCGTCGGAGAAGACCCTGCTGAGACGCCTGAAGTCGGCCCTGCGCCCCGGCTGACGGCGCCGCGGCGTGTCGGCGGTGGGCGCGCGGCGGTCAGCCGCGGAGGCGTTTGCGGAGGGCGCGTCTCATGGTGGTGGACACCATCACGCGCAGGCTCTGCTGAGCGCGGTTGGCGGCGGCGATCTGGCGGCGCAGGGTGCCGACCTCGCGGCGCAGCTCGACGGTGCTCTTGCGCCAGCGCCCCGCCTCCTCTTTCCACTTCGCCACCTGCGCCCGCAGCCGCTCGTTCTCGGCGGCCCGCCTGGCCGCCTCCGTCTGCGCCTCGAGGCGGGCCCTGTACGCCGCCCGCCGCCCGGTCGGCGGCTCGGGCTCGGCGGTGAAACCGTAGGTCTCGCCCTCTACCCAGGCGACTCCCGACACCGTGTCCACCGCGTCGTCGAGGTCCTCGCCCGGGGCCGCCACGATGCGGGCTCTGGCGAAGGCCGGCGCGCGTTCCAGCCGGGCCGCGACGACGCCGTCCGCCGATTCTCGCAGCAGCACGTTCACCAGGCCGAGGCCCTCGTCGCGGGCGAGGTCGAGCAGGCGGGCGAGGGTGTCCTCGCCGGGCGCCCAGCCGGGCGGCAGGCGCAGCAGGAAGGGCACGGCCGGGTCGATCTCCTCCGCGGACGCCAGGCGCACCCGGTGTTCGTGCTCGTAGTGGCCGCGGACCAGCACGAGTTCGAGGTCGGGGTCCTTCAGCGGCGCTCGGCGTTCGCCGCCGAGCCGCTCCCAGGGGCCGAGGAGGAGCACGGAGAGGTCGGGGACGGTGCCGGCGAGCACGGCGTCCACCGCCGGCCGCACGGTGTCGTAACCCACGGTGCCGTCCATCACCACGGTGACGTACGGGATCTTCCACCGCCGCGCCGGATGGCCGCGCAACCAGCGGTAGGCCGGGATGCGGTCGGCCACGAACGCGTGGCTCACCCGGTCGATCGGCTGCTTGTCGCGCATCCGCATGGTGGGCCCGAGGTGGTAGGCGCGAGCCCGCGGCTCGGGGACGAACACGGCTCCGGCCTGGGCGAGGCGGTAGCCCAGCTCGGTGTCCTGGCCGAGGATCAGGTCGTCGTCCATCGGGCCCGCCGCCGCGATCAGGCGGGCGTTGACGGAGGTCGCGCCGCCGACGTGCAGGCTGAACGGGCGCTGCGGGTTGGCGGTGAGCCCGTCGGTGCGCTCGACCAGGTCGACGATCCAGGCGTGCGGCTCGGCCGGCTCGAACGCCGCCTCCAGGTCCTGGGGCAGCTCGGCGGGCGGCTCCGCGCCGGTGAACCTGATGTAGCCGGTCACGACGGCGTAGGGGGCGGCGTGATGCCAGCGCATGTGCGCCTCGATCGCCGCCGGCGTCAGCACCACGTCGGAGTCGAGCCAGAAGATCACGTCACCGGTGGCCTCGGCGAGCCCGGCGTTGCGGGCGGTGGCCCGGCCGGGCTTGTCGCAGACGACCAGCCGGGCGGCCGTGCCCCCGGGCAGGCGCAGCGGGGGCGAGGTGCCGTTGTCGACGACGATGATCTCGGTCAGCTCCGCCGGGTACGTCTGCCGCGCCAGGCCCTGCAGCACCAGGTCGAGCTTGTCCTGGCCGCCGTAGGCGGGGATGACGACGCTGACCGTGAGCTCCGGGGTGACGTGCTCCGGAGGGCCGAGCACCCGGTAGTCGTTGCCCCGCACCCTGACAGGGCCGGGGGCGGCGGGCTGGGT
>NZ_SMKO01000280.1 GCF_004348685.1 Nonomuraea deserti
GGCACGCATCAGCCAACGCATCCTCGCCCTCAACGCCGCAATCTGGCACAACTGGAACACCGACGCACCCGTGAAACGGTCCCTGACCGCCTACGACCACTAACCCAAATTCACATCAGCGATCTAGCGTCTGCCTCCTTCCTGGAGGCCTGCCATGGCCACCCGGTCGAAGCCGGTCCCGAAGGCCACCTTCCGGCACCACCAGCGGAGCCACCCTTCGGGCCCGGCACGGAAGCCACCTCCCCGCCTGCACTCGGCGCGGCCGTTCACACGCGTTGCCGCACCACGCTCAATGGGAGAAGGACGGCGTGGTCCCCCGCGAGGTCTGGAAACGTCGGCCGTGCACCGGGCGAATCACTGAGAATCCTTGAACCCGGTGGACGGAAATGTCGGCCACGTGAGGCACCATGAACGTGTGCTTCTGATCGACGTGGTCCGGGTGTCCGAGGCGGTGACGCGCACGTCCGCCCGGCTGGGCAAGATCGGCCATCTGGCGGAGCTGCTGGGCCGGGTCGGCCCCGACGAAGCCGGGATCGCGATCTCCTATCTGTCGGGTGAGCTGCCCCAGCGGCAGGTGGGCGTCGGCTGGCGCACGCTGGAGGATCTCCCCCAGCCCAAGCTGGCCGCCACGGCCACGCTGACCGCCGTCGACACGTTGCTGAGCAAGATCAAGGCGGTGTCCGGGCAGGGCTCGCAAGTGGCGCGCAGGGCGCTGGTGGCCGAGCTGTTCGCGGGGCTGACCAGCCAGGAGCAGCAGTTCATGAGCCGGCTGCTCCACGGCGAGCTGCGGCAGGGCGCACTCGACGGCGTGATGATCGAGGCTGTCGCCAAGGCGTCGGGCGCCCCTTCGGGCGATGTGCGCCGCGCGCTCACGCTGCGCGGATCGCTGCCCGCCGTCGGGGCTGCCGCGCTGGCCGGCGGGGTGGCGGCGTTGCACGCGTTCCGGCTGGAGGTGGGGCGGGCGGTCTCGCCCATGCTGGCGGGCAGCGCGCCCAACGTGGCGGCCGCCCTGGAGAAGGCGGGCACACCCGCGGCGCTGGAGTGGAAGCTCGACGGGGTCCGCGTGCAGGCCCACCGCGCGGGCTCGGAGGTCAAGGTCTTCACCCGCACCCTCGACGACATCACGCCGCAGGTTCCCGAGCTGGTCGAGGCCGTGCTCGCGATGCCCGCGGAAGACCTGGTGCTCGACGGCGAGGTGATCGCCCTGCGTCCCGACGGGCGGCCGCACCCGTTCCAGGTGACGGCGAGCCGGGTGTCCAGCAAGACCGACGTCGCGCGGCTGCGCGAGCGCACGCCGCTCAGCGTGTTCTTCTTCGACGCGCTGCGGGTCGACGGCGCCGACCTGCTCGACCAGCCCTACGCCGAGCGCCAGGAGGCGCTGACCCGACTGGTCCCCCAGGGTCTGCTGACCCCGCGGCTCGTCTCGGACGAGGTGACGGAGGCCGAGCAGTTCTTCGCCGACGTGGTGAAGGCCGGCCACGAGGGCCTGGTGGTCAAGTCCCTGGCCTCCCCCTACGCGGCGGGCCGCCGTGGCGCCGGCTGGATCAAGGTCAAGCCGCGTCACACGCTCGACCTGGTCGTGCTGGCGGCCGAGTGGGGCCACGGGCGGCGCCAGGGCAAGCTGTCCAACCTCCACCTGGGGGCCAGAGATCCCGAGGGCGGGTTCGTGATGCTCGGCAAGACGTTCAAAGGCATGACGGACGAGCTGCTCGCCTGGCAGACCGAACGTTTCCTCGAGCTCGCCGAAGGTCCCACCGACGGCTGGACGGTCAGGGTGCGGCCGGAGGTGGTCGTGGAGATCGCCTTCGACGGGGTGCAGCGCTCACCCCGCTATCCGGGCGGCATGGCCCTCCGTTTCGCCCGCGTCCTGCGCTACCGCCCCGACAAACGGGTCGAGGACGCCGACACGGTGGAGACCGTACGCGCTCTGATGTTGTGATCCTTACGGCCTCGCGACCCACCGGCTTCGGGCCGTCGAGAGGGTCGCGAGGCTCGGCGCACGGACCTGCGAGGCCCGTACGCGACCGGGGGACGCGCGTCGATCCGGCGGGCCGGACACCGTAGACCCGGACCGTCGAGAGCGGTCCGGAGGCGCAGCGGCGACTCAACGCGATCGAGACTCGATCAGATCGTGGAGCTGCTGGGTCACGGGATCGTGCGGGCGAGCGGCGAAAACGATGTGCAGCCAGCCGTCGGCGTCGGCTCGGAGGAGATCGTCACGGATCGACGGGTCGGCACCGCGCTCCAGGAGCAGGCGGACCACTTGGAGGCGACCGCCCGGGATCGCCCAGTGCAGGCCGGTCCGCCCGAGATAGGGCGCGACGTCGGGATGGACGCCGCGGTCGAGGAACCAGCGCACGACCTCGATCCGGCCGTGCTGGCAGGCATGGACGAACGCCTCCCCCACGACCTCCGCCGGATCATCGGTCGCCGGCAGCCGGGACGGAAAGCCTGCGCCGGTGTCGGCGAGGTCGGGACGTGCCGACACGGCGCCCGGTCGCAGCCTGCCGTCCGCGTCGAAACAGGCCCGCACCAGATCCAGCCGGCCGCAGGCGGCATACGTCCAGAGCGCCCGCGGGACGATCCCGTGCCCGGCGAGCAGGTCGACGACCTCCGTGTTGCCGTGGTAGATGGCGTCCTCCAGCGGGGTGACGCCCCATTTCCGGGTGCCGGGGTCGGCGCCGGCGTCGAGCAGCAGGCGCACGTATTCGACCCGGTTGGAACGGGCAGCCCAGGTGAGCGGGAGATCCAGGTTGGTGGCCTTGCCGAGCAGGACATCTACCGCGCCGCGCGGCACGCCGAGCGCCTTCCCGAGCCGGACACCGGGGATCGTCTCGGGACCCGCGAGCATGTGCAGCAGGGTGTCGGCCTGTTCGGCGGTCAGACCGGCCAGCCGATCGGTGTCGCCGGCCAGTAGTGCTTCGGCCTCACGGCGCAGCTGCCGCCGCTTCTCCCGGCGGTCGTCGAGATCGCGCCGGGATTTCTCGGTGAACGACACGAGCTCCTGCCAGGTCGGGAAGCCGAGCTCCCGCGCGATGATCAGCCGCGCGTCGCGAAGCTCCGCGGTCGCGGCGGCGGAGGAGGAGGACTCGGAGGCGGCCGAGCTCACCGCGCAGGACGCGGCGGCGGCAGAGGTCGTGGCGGGGGACGCGGCGGAGGTCGCGGGGGCGTGCCGCGGCACGTAGGCCCGCAACCGTTGCAGCGCGCCAGGATCGCCGCGGCGCAACTCGACGAGGAGAGCATCGGCCATCGAGGCGTAGATGCCCGGGCTGACCCCCATGAGGCGGGAGACCGGCCGATCCTCGGTGGTGCTGCGGCTGTCGATGTGAGCGCGGAACTCGGCCCAGGTCCGAAATCCGTGTTCCTGAGCGAGCACGAACTGGGCGTCACTGAGCAGGAACCGCTCGGCGGCCCGATACCCCAGCACGTCGGCGACCCGCGCTTCGGCCTCCGCATCGCCCGCCGCGTACGCGTGATGCAGGCGCTTGGCCTGCTTGCGGTAATAGTCCAGGTTCGGATGGACCGGCAACTCGAAATGACGATCGGACATCGCAACCTCCTTCGTCGCCGAGGTCCGCTTGCCCGGCCGGAAAGAGGTTGGTCTTGTCCAGTGCGTTGACGTGCTGCTCGAGGTGGGAAAGTCCCTGCCCGCGGACTGGGTGCGCCCTCGCAACGCTCCTTTCAGAGTAGTGATCTGCTCCGCGTGGAGGCAACCGTCAGGAACGGTCGAAGAGTAGTCCGGCCCGCTCGTCGCGGTCGTCGTCACGAAAGACGGACGATGCCGTGCCGCTCCATGCCCGCGCTGCAGCTAAGGCCCGCACCACTCGCAGGTCCACCCCGCCGTTCAGAACTGTGCGGCGCGCGGGCTGACGCCCGCCGTCCCAACCTGTGCGGCGCGCAGGCCCACCCCGCCGTCCAGGCCCACACCACGGCCGCTCCATATCCACCGGCCGCAGCCCGCGCCCTGCGATCCGGTCCACCTCCGACACCTGATCCACCCAGATCATGCTCATACCGCCTCCGGCGCGAGCGGCGTCCTCGATGACGTACACGTGCCGGTCCTCTCGGCCGGCTGCTAGATCGCCGGGCTGGGCCGAGCTCGTGAGATGAGTCACTTAATGTCCCATTAAGTTGTCTTTACTCGCCGTTTGTCGCATATGTTCGTCCTCGTCGCGCGGGATCCCCCAGCCAGCCCGCGGATCGGCCGCCGTACGCCCTCGCCCCCTGGCGGCCCGGCCTTTCCCTGCCCTATCCCCTATGTAGGACCGTGGTTTACGTTGGGCCAGCATTCCCGCAAGCCGTCTCCGCATGACCGCAAGCTCTCTCCCGCCACGCGATGGACCGCCGTCGCAGCCGGCGCCGCCGTAGTCTGCGCCGCCTCGACGACCGCCTGGGCCGCCTTCGGCAACGACGACTCCTACCGGCGCACGATGGGCACCGCTCCCGGCCAGGCCACCACCCCGAACGAAGCCGGCCGCCGGCACAGCCCGCGCCCGTCCCCCGCCTCCAAGACCCCGGCGGCCCACCCGAAGCCGACGACATCCCTTGATTCCGGCGCGAGCACCAGCTCCCGGGGATCCGGGTCGGTGACGGCGACCCCAGGCCTTGACGCGAAGGCACAAGCCCAGAGCCCACGCGCGAAGACGGAGTCCCAGGGCCCCAGGGAAAAGACCGAAGCCCGAGGGTCGGGAGCGAAAATCGAATCCCAGGCGACGGCGAAGCCCGGATCCCCCAAGCCGAAGACGCACTCCTCGAAGCCTGGATTCCGCGTGCTGTCGTCCGGCAGGTGCGGCGCTTCGTACTATGGCGACCCTCAGATGACGGCCAGCGGCGAGCGCTTCGACCCCTCGGCGATGACCGCCGCGCACAAGACCCTCCCGTTGGGCAGCAAGGTCCGCGTGATCAACCCGGCCAGTGGGGAGGCGGTCACGGTCCGCATCAACGACCGCGGTCCGTACATCGGCGGGCGCTGCCTCGACCTGTCCAGAGCCGCCTTCGCCGCCATCGGCAACATCAGTGCCGGTGTGATGAAGGTCAAGTACCAGGTCCTGGCCCGCTGACCTTGGCTACAGCCGATCAGCGGCAGGGCGGTGATCAGCCGGCCCGGTTCGGCCGGTGTCACGGGCCGGGGAGCTACCGACCGGCGGCGAAGCCACGAACGGCCGCATCCGAACGCCCAGGGCCACGCGGCGGGGAACTGGCGACCAGCGGTAGAGCGGTGATCGGCCAGTTCCGGAGGCCGGTGCCACGGCCGGGAAGCTCTGGAACGGGCGTACGGGCGGGAAAATGCCAGGGCGCCCCGCAGAGGTCGGGGCCTCGGCGGGGCGGACGCGAACGAAGTGAGATGAGACGTCGTGTCACTTGACCAGGCGGAGCGTCATCGGGTAGCGGAAGTTGCCCTCCGTCAGGGCCGAGACGCCGCCGACGATCGCGAGGACCACGGCCACGACCCAGATGATCGGGACCAGCACGACGCCGATGATGGTGAAGGGCAGCAAGATCGACGCCCCTACGAGCGTGATCTGGAAGTTGAGCGCCTCCAGCGCCTGCCGGCGGATGTAGGGGGAGGTCTTGCCCCCGGTGAGCAGCAGGATCAGCGGGGCCACGATCGGTACGCCGAGCAGCAGCACCATGTGACCGATGGCGGCGCCGAGGCGTTCGTTGCTCTCCGGCGCGCGCTCGTGACGAGCTTCAGCCGCGGGAGGAGAGGCGAGCTTGGGCACGACCTGGGTGCCGTAGATCTCGGTCATGATGGGCATCAGATCACCGTGCGTGCGCGCCGTCATCGCGCGCTCCAGCCGGTCGTCGAACTCGAGCTTGTCGAAGCGGCCCTCAGCATAGGCAGCCTTGACGTGCTCCACCACGTGCTCTCGGTCCTGGTTGGTGACGCGCAGTTGAGCTGGCGGCACCTGTCCCGGCCCAGGGGTTGTCGGTACCCCAGCCATCATGGCCATGCCTCTCCTCGGTGAGAATCGAACGGTCTCCCCCCATACTGCGTCCTCGAGGCCCAGGGTGCTATCCGGAGAATCCCCGATCTGTCCCCTAGATCATCCCCGACGCGTAGCCTCCAGATCGTATAAAAAGGAATCATGAGATGGCGCGACCGCTACGGCCTGCGTCGGCTGCGCGGCCCCAAAGTCGCAAAGTTCGACCGTGAGGCGACAGACGCCGACATCGAAGCGCTCATCGCCTTTGCCCGCTCGCGGCGTGGCGTCGAGTTCTATGTCGAGCCAGAGACTTTCGCCACCGACACGACCGCTGTGGCGGTGGCCGACGACGGCGAGTGGACCAGGCGGAGGGTCGGCTCACCGGCAGTCATTCGCAAGGTCGCTCGAAATCTTGCCCTGCCGGTGTACGACGTTCAGCTCACTGGATATCCGCGGCGGATGCGTGATTACAACGAGCGCCGCCGTCGTGAGGAGGACACCCCCTAACCGAAATAACCGAAATAACCGGAATTCCCCCTTTTCCCCTGATTTGTCAGGCGGCTGAAGGCCGGACCCAGTTGGCGATTTCACGTGTTCAAGCTGGTCACAGCGGCGGATGAACGTTCGCACTGGCCGCCGGTCGAAGACGACACGTGACAACCGGATCCGGCTCGGGCTCCGAAGCGGCGCTCCTCATCTCTCGGACAGGCTTCCATCATGGTCGAGGGAGAACCGAAGGGAGCCGTAAGCCGTCCGCACGGTGCTGGACGGTCTCTGGGACCGGTGTCGCATGGCCATGAAGTGGTCGCGGCTGGTGGCAGCGGTCCTGGTCTATGTCGGCGGCAGCACTCCGGGACACGCAGTGGTGCGCTTGCCGGTCTCGAACTAGTCGGTCAGTTTGTCGGGGCACATCCGGTAGGTGGAGGTGTGCGCGTCGTCGTCGACGGTCACCACGGTCCCGCCGATGGCCTCGCGCATGGCGGGCGTGAACTCGTACGGTGACAGCACCTCGTACAGGTGCCCGGCGAGCATCAGCGAGCCGCCGGATGGCCGCAACTTCGTCTTCTGCACCGGCAACGGCCACCCCGCGCACGGTGCGACGTAGGCGGTCGTCCAGCCGGGCATCGAGTGGTAGAAGTTTCCCCGTCCGGTCACCGGATAGCGCTGCACGCGCTTCCGGTAGGCGTTCCACGCCGACTCGAACGTGCGCGAGCCCGAGTCCTCGTTGCACTGGAACGCGAGGGCCGTCGTGAAATCGGTGCCCTGACGCGAGCGGCCGAACACCTCCTTGACCGCCGGGGGCGCAGCCGGGCCCTCGGCCTCTGCCAGTTCCTTGAATCCTTGGGCGATCTTGGGCCACTCGGGGCTGGGCCGGGAAGCGGCTCGTCCAGCTCCGCCCTCATCATGAGGATCAGGTGGGGCATCAGATAGCCGGAAGCGCCCGGCCCTCCGGGGTTGAACGCCAGGTTGCCCAGACGGCGCTGCTGGTCGGTCGCCTTCAACCGGGTCAGGGCGATGCTGATCTGCCTTCCCTTCGGATCGGCGTAGTCCTGGGGAACGCTGATCGTCCCGCATTCGGTACGGCCGAGCAGTTGCCTGAACCTGGCGAACGATTCCTCCCTCAGGCCCAGCCCGCGCAGGTCCTCGTCAGAGTGTTCCGGCACTCCTGCCACGTGATGGCAGGCTTCTCGGCCTCGGACCCGGTCTCGCCGTGGGCCACGACGGCGGGGGTGCCGGCGGTGAGGGATCCCGTCAACAGAACTCCTGGGACGATGCCGGCAGCGCGGGCCGTCGTCCGGCGATTCACGAGTCGCGATCCTTTCCTGGAGGGATTCGCACTGCAGGGAACGGCCTCGCCAAACAGCCACCATGCGGCGCAGTGGTTTTCGAACATTCATGTCACTTATGCACCCGCGGCTGTTTCCACACCGTTTCCGGCAGCGCGGCCACGCGACCACGGGCTCACAGACCAGCACTCGTGCCCGCAGGCCACGCTGGAGATCGGTGGCCTGTCCGGGTAAGACCTGGTCCGCGTGAAACCCCGGCTCTCACGCGATTCCGCGCCTGCACGTGCCACAACGCTTGCCACAACGGCACCGACGACCAGCCCGAGCAGGTTTCCTCGGAGGTATTCGATCAACGGCTGGACCGCTGTGACGGGCGGTGGTCACCGAACGTGCGTCGGCCGGCGGCGGGGCAGTGCGTCGTCGTCGAAGCGCCCTGTGGCGAACGACCGGCGCGGATCATTCGAGTGGTGGTGGCGGAGCCTCGTCGTCGAGCACGTTGACGAGGGGCAGCAGCCACGCCGCGTGTACGGGCCCCATGGCGGCGTCGAGCTCGGCCGGGGTGGGGAGACGGTTTCGGAGGACGCTCGGGGAGAGCAGGTTCTGCAGGGCGTGCATGAGGAGGTTGGCCATCGAGTAGCCGGGGTCGACGGTCAGGGCGCGCTCGAGGGCGATGGTGGCCTGGACGTTGTTTCCTCCTCGCCAGGACGCCATGGCCAGGAGGGAGGCGGCCGGCGGCGTGAAGCGGGGCTCCAGCCTGCGCGTCAGATCTTTCCACAGGGACGCGTGGGATGCGTCCATGAGGGTCCAGGCCTCGTCGCGGACGCGGATGATCGCCAGGTCCAGGCCGAGCCTGGCGGCCTCGGCGTCGTCCAGACGGCCGCCCTCGGCGTGGGTCCGCACCGCCGACCGGACCCTGGCCAGGCCCTCCGAGACGAACTGCCGGGCGTAGGCGTCGAGGTCCGGAGTGGCGGTGAGCCCGGCCCTGACCTCCGCGATCGCGTCGGACGTGGCCCGCTGCATCGCCATGCGCACCGGGCCGGTGACAGGGGCCAGCGTGCGCTCCAGCGCCTCGCGGTCGGGCAGGGCCACCAGGCCCCGGACCGTCGCCTCCGCGGCGATCTGGCTGGTGGACGGGTCATAGGGGGTGCCTTCCGCGGGACAACATCTGGGGACGTCGCAGATGTAGGACCAGTAACGGCCCTCGTGGGCACGTAGCGCCTCCCCCACGTGGACGCCGGCCCGCGGAGCCAGCCGCCTGACCTCGTCGACCGCCGGGGTGACCACCTCGCCGGGACCGTAGCCGATGATCACGATCTCCGTGACGCCCTCCCGTTGCAGGAGGGGGGCCAGCGGGTCGAGGGTGCCGGGCTCCAGCGGGAGGCCCCACCGGGCCACGACCTTGGTCGCCCCGTGGTCGATGCCGATCACCACGAGGGAGGTCTTCGGGTGGAAACCCACCAGGTAGGGGACGGCTGCGAGGACGTCGGAAGGGCTGGCCAGGGTGAGGCGGGGCTCGTCGGTGAAGGCGGGAGCGGGGGTGGAGCTGTCGGTCGTCATGGGCCCAAGGGTGCCGGGGGCAGGCGAGGGCCGGACGAGCCGAAAGTCGTTCTGTGGACGGCGATGTCTTATCCACAAGCAGCACGGTGATCAGGGATTGTACCGAGCGCGCAGTCGAGAGCTCCTTTCCTTCATGTGAGCGCTCAGCGCGCACGACCCGTCCCCTGACTTGGTCGGCTCCGCCCTCCGGGCAGCCGTGAGCCGAGACCGGACAAGCGCTGATCGTGCGATGGGAAGCCCTCAGCTTGGCGTATCCCGTGGGCAGGAGCCGGGAAACGATTCGCTAGGTGATGGCGAGCTATGACGGACACAACCCGTGGGCGTGTGGACCGAAGCCGGAGCATCCGGTGACGACGGCGGAAGCCGTGTCGTGGTGATGCGCCGCTCTCCTGACTCGCCCCGACGGAGGGACGGGTTCGGTCTGGGCGGCTGAACCTTCTCCTGCCTCAGGGTGCCGGATCGGGCCCGGGGACGGGTGCAGGGCTGGGGG
>NZ_SMKO01000281.1 GCF_004348685.1 Nonomuraea deserti
GGCGAGCTGTTCGAAGAGGATGCGGAGTTCCAGCTTGGCCAGGTGGTTGCCGAGGCAGAAGTGGGCGCCCCCGCCGCCGAAGCCGATGTGCGGGTTCGGGTCGCGGCCGATGTCGAAGACCTCGGCGTCGGGGAAGACCGCGGTGTCGCGGTTGGCGGAGGAGTAGAAGACCACGACCTTGTCGTCGGCCTTGATCTGCTGCCCGCCCAGCACCTGGTCGGTCGTCGAGGTGCGGCGGAAGAGGTTGACCGGGGAGACCCAGCGGACGATCTCGTCGGCGGCCGTCCTGGCGAGGGCGGGGTCGGCCACCAGGCGCTCCCACTGGTCGGGGTGCTCGAAGAGGGCGAGCATGCCGCCGGAGGCGGCGTTGCGGGTGGTCTCGTTGCCCGCCACGACCAGGAGGAGGACGAACAGGTCGAATTCGTTCTCGTCGAGCGTCTCGCCCTGCTCGTCGGGCTGGATGAGCTTGGTGACGATGTCGTTCTTGGGGTTGGCCCTGCGCTGCGCCGCGAGCTGGTTGGCGTAGGCGTAGACCTCCATGGCGGCGGCGGAGCCCTCTTCGGGAGAGGCGGCGTAGTCGGGGTCCTGGGCGCCGATCATGCGGTTCGACCAGTTGAAGACCTTGTCGCGGTCGGTCACGGGCGCGCCGAGCAGCTCGCAGATCACGTAGAGGGGCAGGGGCGCGGCCACTTCGGTGACGAAGTCGACCTCTCCGGAGCACTTGTCGAGGAGGTCGTCGCAGATGTCGCGGATGTGCTGTTCGAGGGCTCCGATCGTGCGGGGGGTGAAGCCCCGGTTGACCAGGGAACGCCGCCTCGTGTGCTCGGGCGGGTCCTGGTTGAGCATCATGTGCCGCTGGAGCGCGATCTGGTCGTCGGCCATCTCGTCGAACAGGGCCAGCCGCCGGTGGGAGGAGAAGAGGTCGGAGTGCCGTGAGACGTGGACGACCTCGTCGTACGTGGTGACGGCCCAGAAACCGGGCTCACCGTCGTGCCAGTGGATCGGCGAGTTCGCGCGTAGCCAGGCCAGCTGGTCGTGCGGAGGTCCGGCGGTCGCGTAAACGTCCCTGTCGACGAGGTCGATGTGCACCCGGATCACCCTCTTGATCAAGCGCTTGGTTACGCGGTACTGAAACGTGTTCTATTACGTCACTGTACGGCCGTCAAGGACGCCTGTCGTCGAAGCCGTTAGATCGTTCCCGTCAGGCCTGTCGGGGTGCTCGCGCCGCTCGCCCTCCGTGGCGCACGTTTTACCTCCGATGTTTGGGGTGGTGGAATTCTGGCTATGTGAACGTAGCCATCGGAGCGGTAACGCGTTTCACAGCCCATGACCCTGCCCAGGAATCTTCCACAAGTCACGTATCGGATGTATCCGGGTCGGTGCCCCTTGACATGCTCGGCATGCTCGCACGAGCATCAGGGGTTGAGACATCCGATGTATAGATGAAGGATGCGGTGTGAAGCTGCTGCGAGTAGGACCTACCGGCCAGGAGCGGCCGGTGGTGCTGGATGACGCCGGAAAGCTGCGCGACATCGGGGAGCCCGAGATCGACGGCGCCTTCCTCGCCTCCGGAGGAGTGGCACGCGTCCGCGAGGCGCTCGAACGCGGCGATCTGCCCGTCGTCGACGCCGAGGGGTTGCGGATCGGCGCCCCTCTCGCGCGCCCCGGCAAGATCGTCTGCATCGGCCTGAACTACAGCGACCACGCCGCCGAGTCCGGCGCCGAGGTGCCGGCCGAGCCGGTGGTGTTCATGAAGGCCTCCAGCACCATGATCGGGCCCCATGACGAGGTGCTGGTCCCGCGGGGGAGCGTGAAGACCGACTGGGAGGTGGAGCTGGCCGTCGTCATCGGCCAGGAGGCCCGCTATCTGGGAAGCGCGGAGGAGGCCAGGGGGGTGATCGCCGGCTACGCGATCTCCAACGACGTCTCCGAGCGCGAGTTCCAGCTCGAACGCGGTGGCCAGTGGGACAAGGGGAAGTCGTGTGAGACGTTCAACCCGTTCGGTCCCTGGCTGGTGACGGCCGACGAGGTGGGCGACCCGCAGCGACTGCCCCTGCGCCTCTGGGTGAACGGCGAGGTGCGCCAGGACGGCGACACCAAGAACATGATCTTCGATGTGGCCGAGGTGGTGCGCTACCTCAGCCAGTTCATGGTCCTGGAGCCGGGCGACGTGATCAACACCGGGACGCCCGCCGGGGTGGCGATGGGGATGCCGGGTCAGCCGTACCTCCGGGCCGGCGATGTGGTGGAGCTGGAGATCGAAGGGCTGGGCCGGCAGCGCCAGATGGTGGGTCAGGCATGAGCGGCTACCGCATCACCGGCATGAGGACGCACGACGTGCGTTTCCCGACCTCGCGTGAGCTCGACGGCTCGGACGCGATGAACCCCGACCCCGACTACTCCGCCGCCTACGTCGTCCTCACGACCGACGACGGGCACGAGGGCCACGGGTTCGCGTTCACGATCGGGCGCGGCAACGACGTCCAGACCGCGGCCATCACCGCGCTGGAGCCGTACGTCGTCGGCAGGGACGTCGAGGACCTCGGCGCTCTCTACCGGAACATGGTCAACGACTCGCAGCTGCGGTGGCTGGGGCCGGAGAAGGGCGTCATGCACATGGCGATCTCCGCCGTGGTCAACGCCCTGTGGGACCTCAAAGCCAAACGGGCGGGCAAGCCCTTGTGGCGGCTGCTGGCCGAGATGTCGCCCGAGGAGATCGTCGGCCTCATCGACTTCCGCTACCTGAGCGACGCGCTGACTCGGGACGAAGCCCTCGACATCCTGAAAAAGGCGGAAAAGGGGAAGGCTGAGCGGATCAGCCACCTGGTCGAGGCCGGCTACCCCGCCTACACGACCTCGCCCGGCTGGCTCGGCTACGATGACGAGAAGCTGCGCAGGCTCTGCAAGGAGGCCATCGACCAGGGCTTCGGGCAGATCAAGCTGAAGGTCGGCGCCGACCTCGAAGACGACCGGCGCCGCTTCAGGGTGGCCCGCGAGGTGTGCGGGGCCGGCTACCCGATCGCGATCGACGCCAACCAGCGCTGGGACGTCGGCTCCGGCATCGCGTGGGTCAACGCGCTGCGGGAGTTCGGTCCTCACTGGGTCGAGGAGCCGACCAGCCCCGACGACGTGCTCGGCCACGCCGCCATCGCCCGGGGCATCGCGCCGATCCCGGTGGCCACCGGCGAGCACGTCCAGAACCGCATCGTCTTCAAGCAACTGCTGCAGGCCGAAGCCGTCTTTTACGTGCAGATCGACGCGGCCCGCGTCGGCGGGGTCAACGAGAACCTCGCGATCTTGCTGCTCGCGGCCAAGTTCGGCGTCCCGGTGTGCCCCCACGCGGGCGGCGTCGGGCTGTGCGAGCTGGTGCAGCACCTGTCGATGTTCGACTACGTGGCGGTCACCGGCTCCATGGACGGCCGCGTGATCGAGTACGTCGACCACCTGCACGAGCACTTCGTCGACCCCGTCGTCATCAGGAACGGCCGGTACGTCGCCCCGTCCGCACCGGGCTTCAGCGCGGAGATGCACGCGGAGTCGATCGCCGCGCACAGCTTCCCCGACGGCGAGGTCTGGAGGAACGCGTGACGCTGAAAGCGATCGTGACCGGTGGCGGCTCCGGCATCGGCCTGGCCACGGCCGCCGAGCTGACCGGGCGGGGGATGAAGGTCGCCTGCCTCGACCTCAACCCGCCGGGCGAGCCGTACATCGGGATCAAGGCGGACGTCACCGACGACGCGGGGATCAGGTCCGCGGTGGCCGAGGCCGCCGAGCGTATGGGCGGCATCGACGTGCTGGTCAACAACGCGGGCATCGGGGCTCAGGGCACCATCGAGGACAACCCGGACACCGAGTGGCACAAGGTCTACGACGTCAACGTGCTGGGCATGGTCCGGGTGGCACGGGCGGCGCTGCCGTATCTCAGGAGGTCGGAGCATGCCGCCATCGTCAACGTCTGCTCGGTCGCGGCCACCGCGGGGTTGCCGAACCGGGCGCTCTACAGCGCGACCAAAGGCGCGGTGCAGTCGCTGACGCTCGCCATGGCCGCCGACCACATCCACGAGGGCATCCGGGTCAACTGCGTCAACCCGGGCACCGCCGACACACCGTGGGTCGCGCGGCTGCTCGACGTGGCCGACGACCCCGAGGCGGAGCGGGCGGCGCTGAACGCCAGGCAGCCGATGGGCCGCCTGGTCGCACCGGAGGAGGTCGCCGCGGCGATCGCCTACCTCGCCGGCCCGCAGGCGAGCGCCACAACCGGCACCGTGCTCGCGGTCGACGGTGGCATGCAGGGGTTGCGGCTCAGACGCAACTGATCGAGAAAGGTGACACCCCCCATGAAGCTCGGATCGGCGGTCGCGGCGGCGGCCCTCTTGGCGATCGTCACCGCGTGTGGCTCAGGCACCACGGCGGGAGGAGGGAACGGCGGCACCAGGATCGGCATCGATCACCCGCGCGCCGACTCCGACTTCTGGAACTCCTACATCAAGTACGTTCCGCAGATGGCGGGCGAGCTGAAGGTCGACCTCATGCCCGCCACCAACTCGCAGAACGACGTGGCGAAGCTGGTCAACAACGTGCAGGCGCTGATCGGTCAGGGGGCCAAGGTGATCGTCATGGCCCCGCAGGACACCGGCGCGGTCGCCAACACGCTGCAGCAGCTGGAGAACAAGAAGATCCCCGTCGTGACCGTCGACACCCGGCCGGACAAGGGCAAGGTCTACATGGTCGTACGCGCCGACAACCGCGCGTACGGCACCAAGGCGTGCGAGTTCCTCGGCGAGAAGCTCGGCGGCAAGGGCAAGGTCGTGCAACTCCAGGGCGCGCTCAGCTCGATCAACGGCCGTGACAGGTCGGAGGCGTTCCTGGAGTGCATGAAGGCGAAGTTCCCCGGCATCACGGTCTTCAGCGAGCCGACCGAGTGGGAGGGCAGCAAGGCGGCGTCCATGTTGCAGACCCGCCTGGAGCAGAACCCCGACATCAAGGGGATCTACATGCACGCCGGAGGTGTGCACCTGGCCCCGACGTTGCAGGTGCTCAAGCAGAAGGGGCTGCTCGTGCCGCCGAGCGACCCCAAGCACATCTTCGTGGTCTCCAATGACGGCATCCCGCAGGAGTTCGAGTCGATCCGCAAGGGGGACATCGACGCCACCGTCTCGCAGCCGGCCGACCTGTACGCCAAATACGCGCTCTTCTACGCCAAGGCGGCGGCGGACGGCAAGACGTTCGAACCCGGCCCGACCGACCACGGCAGCACGATCATCCAGCTCCCGAACGGCCTGGAGGACCAGCTTCCCGCGCCGCTCGTGACCAAGGACAACGTGGACGACAAGAGTCTCTGGGGCAACCAGGCCGGCTGATGAACCTTCACGTTGAAGCCCGGAACGTCGTCAAGCGGTTCGGCCCCACCACCGCGCTCGACGGCGCGGGCATCGAGATCGCCGAGGGCGAGACCCGCGCGCTCGTCGGCAGGAACGGCGCCGGCAAGTCCACCCTGGTGTCGATCCTCACCGGGCTGCTGCGGCCCGACCGGGGCGAGGTGCTGTTCTCGGGAGAGCCGGCACCGCCCCTCGCCGACCGCGACGCCTGGCGGCGGCGCGTCGCCTGCGTCTACCAGCATTCGACGATCATCCCGGCGCTGTCGGTCGCCGAGAACCTCTTCCTCAACCGCCAGTCGGGCAGGGGCAGCGTGATCAGGTGGCGGGCGCTGCGGGGCAGGGCGCGCGAGCTGCTGGACACGTACGAGGTGGACGTCGATGCGCAGGCGCTGGCCGGGGACCTCACCGTGGAGCAGCGCCAGCTCGTCGAGATCGCCCGCGCGCTGTCGTTCGGGGCAAGGTTCATCATCCTCGACGAGCCCACCGCGAGGCTGGACGGGCCGGCCATCGAGCGGTTGTTCGCCCGCATGCGCTCCCTCCGCGAGCAGGGCGTCACGATGATGTACATCTCCCACCACCTCGACGAGGTCTACGAGATCTGCCAGAGCGTCACGGTGTTCCGCGACGCCCGCCACATCGTGACCAGCCCGGTCGCCGGCCTCCCGCACGACGAGCTGGTCGCCGCGATGACGGGGGAGGCCACGGTCGCGTACGCGTCCCGCTCGCGCACGCCCGGCGACACGGTCGTGTTGTCGGGCGCGGGCCTGTCGCTCGCCGGCCGCTACCAGGACGTCGACCTCTCGGTCAGGTCCGGCGAGGTCGTCGGCCTGGCGGGCTCCGCGAGCAGCGGCAAGGTCGGCCTCGCCGAGACGCTGGTCGGGCTGCACAAGGCCGATTCCGGCACGGTCACGGTCAACGGCAGGCGGATCCGGCCGGGCGACGTGCCGGCCGCGCTCCGGGCCGGGCTCGGCTGGGTGCCGCAGGACCGCCATCGCGAGGGCTTCGTCCCGCTGCTGTCCGTGGCGGAGAACGCCACGTTCCCGATCGCCCGCAAGCTGGGGCGCTACGGCCTGGTGTCGCCGGTGCGCCGCCGGGCCAGGGCGGAGGAGATGATCGAGAGTCTGGACATCAAGACGGAAGGAGCCGATCAGCCGGTCGGTGACCTGTCCGGGGGCAACGCCCAGAAGGTGGTGTTCGCGCGGGCACTCGTGGACGACCCGACGGTGCTGGTGGTGATCAACCCGACCGCGGGCGTCGACGTCAAGGCCAAGCAGGCGCTGCTCGGCGCCGTCGAGGACGCGGTGGAGCGGGGAGCCGGTGCCGTGGTGGTCTCCGACGAGCTCGACGACCTGCGCATCTGCGACAGGGTGCTGGTGATGTTCCACGGCAGGGTCGTCAAGGACATGCGACGTGGCTGGACCGACCACGAGCTCGTGGCCGTGATGGAAGGCATGGAAGAGTGACCAGTTTGACTGTGCCGGCCCCCCGGGCGCGGCTGGCCCGGTTCCGCGACCTGACGCTCGTGCCGGTGATCGTGCTGCTGCTCGTCGTGGGCGCGTTCCTCGACCCGACCTTCCTGACGGCGGGCAACCTGACCAACGTGCTCCAGCAGCAGGCGGCGATCTCGCTCCTCGTGCTGGCCGAGGCGATGATCCTCATCGCCGGCAAGTTCGACCTCTCGCTGGAGTCGACGGTCGGCACCGCGCCCGCGATCGCCGTGATGCTCATCATCCCGGTGTCGGCCGGCGGATTCGGCATCGGGCTGCCAGGGACGCTGGTCATCCCGCTGGCGCTGCTGGTCGGCGCCGCAATCGGAGCGTTCAACGGTTTCCTGATCATCAGGTTCCAGCTGTCGGCGTTCATCGTCACGCTGGCCATGCTGATCGTCGTACACGGCTTCCTGCAGGGCCCGACGGAGGGCAAGACGTTGTTCCAGCTGCCCGACTCCATCCTCTATCTCGGCAGCGCGCTGTGGCTGGGCCTGCCCGCGGCCATCTGGATCGCCGGCGCCCTGTTCGCCGCCGGCATCTTCGCCCTCGGTTATCTCCGGGCCGGCCGCGCTCTCTACGCGATCGGCGGCAACGCCGACGCCGCCCGCGCGGCCGGCATCCGCGTCGACCGGGTGCTCTGGGGCGTGTTCATCCTGGGTGGCACGCTGGCGGCGCTGGCCGGGATCCTCGAGACAGGACGCCTCGGGGCGATCGGCAACAACCAGGGCGTCGGGTGGATCTTCATGGTGTTCGCGGCGGCCGTCATCGGCGGCGTCAGCATGGACGGCGGCAAGGGCACCATCCTGGGCGCGCTCACGGGCGTGCTGGTGATCGGCCTGGTGCAGAACATCCTCACGCTGATCGGCGTGTCGGGCTTCTGGCAGCCGGTCATCTACGGCGCGATCATCCTCATCGCGCTGATGATCAGCAGAATCGCGGGCGGAAAGGCACAAGATTGAATGTGATGGAGCTGCCGCGTCACGGGCTCGGCGGGGCGCCCATGGGCAACCTCTTCGAGTCGGTCACGGACGAGCAGGCCAGCGCCACGGTGGACGCCGCGTGGGATCGGGGCGTGCGCCTGTTCGACACCGCGCCCCACTACGGGCTCGGCCTGTCGGAGCGCCGCATGGGCGCGGCGCTGGCCGGCCGCTCGGGCTACGTGCTCTCCACGAAGGTCGGCCGCCTGCTGGTGCCCACGTCGTCGCGCGAAGACCGTGACGGCGAGGGCTTCGACGTGCCGGCCGCGATCGAGCGGGTGTGGGACTTCTCCGGCGACGGCGTACGCAGGTCGCTGGAGGAGTCTCTTGACCGCCTCGGGCTGCCGGCCGTCGACATCGTGCTCATCCACGACCCGGACGACCACGTCGACCAGGCGATCGCGGAGGCGTACCCGGCGCTGGCCGAGCTGCGGGACCAGGGCGTGGTGAAGGCGATCGGCGTCGGGATGAACCAGTGGCAGGCGCCGCTGCGCTTCGTCCGGGAGACCGGCATCGACGTCGTCATGCTCGCGGGCCGCTACACCCTGCTCGACCAGTCGGGCCTGCCGCTGCTGGAGGAGTGCGTCGAGCGCGGCGTCAGAGTGCTGGCGGCCGGGGTGTTCAACAGCGGCATCCTGGCGACCCACGAGCCGTCGGGCACCTACGACTACCGGCCGGCGCCGGCCGAGCTGGTGGAGCGGGCCAGGAGCATCGCCGCCGTCTGCGAGCGCCACGGCGTCACATTGCCCCAGGCGGCCATGGCCTTTCCGCTGCGCCACCCGGCCATCGCGTCGATCGTGGTGGGCGCCCGCGCGCCCGAAGAGGTCCACACGAACGCCGCCCTGTGGTCGCGGCCGGTCACTGACACGCTTTGGGCGGAGCTCGAGGCGGAAGGGCTGCTGCCGGCCTGACCGCGCCCGCTCGCGTCCGGTCGCCGAACATCCGCGCGCCGGTGTGCGGGGGACGATCTCCGCGATCAGGTCGCCGCCGGGTGGAGGATCGAACGCGACGTCCACGGGGTCGCCGCGCGGGTCGGGCGGTCACGAGGGGATGAAGAGCCAGGATTTCGACGGCCCCGGTTCGTACGGCGCGTCCAGGCGCTTGGCCACCACCCCCGGCAACCCCTGTTCGCGGGCCGCCTGCCGTACCGGCCCCGCCTCGCCCGGCCAGGACGGCGCGGTCTGCCAGTGGGCGCCCGCGAGATCGAGCGTCTCCAGCGCGGTCCTGCGGGCCGTGTAGGGCTGGTCCACCAGCGACTGCCCGTCGTCGTAGAGGAGGTCGTAGAAGACCAGGATCTCGGCGCGCCCGAGGGTGGCGAGCTCGCCGTCGAGCAGTGCCGTGCGGCTGCCGAACGACTCCGCCAGCTCGCGCAGCCACGGGTGCTCGCGGGACGCCGTGGTGCGGCCGCCCTCGACGGGCACCAGCAGCCGGCGCCCGCCCCACGCGAACTCGTAGGCGTAGGCGGAGGCGTCGCGCGGGGGTCTGGCGCGTTCGGTGGGCAGCATGGGCTCGACGTCCGGGAACGGGTCGCGGACCGGGGGATCCATGCGGTGGATCATCCAGTTCTTGCCCCGGGTCCGGAACAGCACGAACCGGCCGGAGGTCCGCGTGCCGTGCAGGACGAACTTGACCTCGCGCTCCGACCACTTCTCCGTGTCGTACGTGCCGGTGTCCCAGATGGTCATGGTGCCGCCGCCGTACTCGCCCTTGGGGATCTCGCCGTGGAAGGTGAGGTATTCCATCGGGTGGTCCTCGGTGTGCACGGCCAGGTGGTTGGTGGCGGGGTCGGCGGGCAGGCCCTTGGGCACGGCCCAGGAGACCAGCACGCCGTCGCGTTCCAGCCGCAGGTCCCAGTGCAGCGACCGTGCGTGGTGCTCCTGGATGACGAACGCCCGGTCGTCTCCGGGGGCG
>NZ_SMKO01000282.1 GCF_004348685.1 Nonomuraea deserti
CCGCATCCCCGCCCACCCGAGCAACATCCGCTGCGGCCCGGCGGGCGCCCGATCGCCCCTGTGCAGGAGGTTGAACAGGGACGTCACCGCGTACAACCACACGAACCTGCTGGCGATCGTCACCGCCAGCACCGCGGCGGCATAGCCGGCGACCTGCCACGCGCTGACGCCGGTGAGGCCCTCGACCACGGTCTCGAGCTGCAGCCCGATCAGCGCGAACACGATCGACTCCAGCATGAAGGCGGTGACCTTCCACACGGCGCCGGACACCAGGCGCGTCCCGAACCCGCGCAGGTGCATACGATGCCCCAGGTGGAGGCCGACGACCACGACCGCGATCACGCCGGAGGCCTCCACGGACTCCGCCGCGAGATAGGCGGCGAAGGGGATCAGCAACATCAGCGCGTTCTCGACCATCGAGTCGCGCGTGCGCTCGAACAACCACGAGAGCGCGTACGCCAGCGCCAGCCCGATCGCCACGCCGCCCGCCGCGGCGAGCAGGAACAGGCCCGCCCCCTCGGCCAGGTCGACCGAACCGCCCACGGCCGCCCCGATGGCCACCCGGTAGAGCGTCAGCGCGGTGGCGTCGTTGAACAGGCTCTCGCCCACGAGGATCGTCAGCGTCCGGCGCGGCAGGCCCAGCCGGCGGCCGACCGCGACGGCCGCCACCGCGTCGGGCGGGGCGACGACGGCGCCGAGCGCGAACGCCAGCGCCAGCGGCAGGCCCGGCAGCAGCAGGTGGACGACCAGCCCCACCACGGCCGCGGTGAACACCACCGCGCCGACCGACAGCAGCCCCACGGGCCGCCTGACCTCGCGCAGCCGCAGGTAGGAGCTGTCCAGCGCGGCGGAGTAGAGCAGCGGCGGCAGGAACACGAACAGCGCCAGATCGGGATCCAGCGGCACCGGAGGCACCAGAGGCGACACCAGCAGACCCGCGGCGACCAGCAGCAGCGGCGCCGGCCAGCCCTTACGCCGCGCCACGGCCGCGATCCCGACGGCGCCCCCGGCCACCACCAGCAGTTGCAGGCCCATGGTGGGATTCACCGGCGCCCCTCCCCCTACGGCCCGATCACCCCGCCGTGAGCGTACCCACGAAAGGGGGGTGACCAGCGCACGGTGGCGCGGGAACCCCCACACGGACCGATCCCACACGGACCGATCCCACACGGACCGGTCCCGCGCGAGGCGGATTAGGAGCGGCGCACCATGGCGCGGGAACGGATGCCGCGCAGACGGATCCCCCACAAACCGACCCGCGCGAGACGGACCAGATGCGGCGCACCATGGCGCGGGCTCGGTTACGCGCGAGGTGGACGGGTCGTGGCGAGCGCGCGGCGGGTGCCCGTCACCACTCCCTGCGGTCGCTTCTCTCGTGATAGTCCGGCTGCTCGGGACGCAGGCGCTCGCCCGTGGAGAACATCGGGTCCCCGACGTACGGGCGGGTCATCTCGGGATCACCGTGCTCCTGGCGGCCGAGGGCCAGCAGCGGGTCAACGGGGTTCTGGAGGGACGGCGCCTGACGCTGCTGCGGGGCCGGGCGGGGCCGGCCGGCCCCCGGGATGCCGTGCATGGGGGTGCCCAGGCCGGCCGTGCTCGGCTGAGATTGAGGCTGGGCTTGCTGCGGCTGCGGTGGTTGGGGCTGCCGGTAGGTGTCGGAGCGGCGTCCGTAAGGGTCGGACTGGTACGGGTCCGACGGGTAGGGGTCGGGCCGGTGCTGCTGGGCCGGCTGGTAGGGGTCGGCGGCCTGCGAGGGGAAGCCCAGCGGGTCGGTGCTGGCCGGCGCCTGGCGGCGCTGATCGCCGGGCATCTGGTAGACCGGTTCGTTCTCGACGTACTGGGGGCCGGTGAAGGGCTCGGCCTGGCCCTGCTGGATGTAATGGGGGCCGCTCATCGGGTCGGCGGTGTACTGAGAGCCGCTGAAGGGGTCACCGGTGTAGGCCTGTTGGGGGGCGGTCTGGTCGACGTATTGAGGGCCGGTGAAGGGGGCCCGCTCGCCGTAGGCGGGGGTGCGCTGCTCCCTGGGTGCCGCGGTCTCGCCGTAGGCGGGCGCGTGCTGCTCTCTCGGCGCCGCGGTCTCACCGTACGAGGCCACCAGCTTGTCCTGGGGGGCCGGCGGCGCGCCCCTGGCCACGAGGACGTCGTTGGGCGACAGCGCCGCCGTGGGCCGGTCGTCCGGCTGCGGCTGCTGCGGCGGTTGCTGGGCGTGCTGGGACGGCCGGTGGTATTGGCCGGTGCCGGGGATGACCTCGGTGCCGGGCTCCTGCGCGGCCACGGCCGGCTGCTCGCCCGTGGCCTCGGCGTAGCCGTCGTCGAGGGTGTCGAGCAGCCGCCCGACGTCCTCCATGGGCATGCGGAAGCTCGCCGTGCACATCTCGCCCCGCCAGAGGCTGAGGACCAGCGTGCCCTCATGCCAGGTGACGCGGAGACACCGTTCCTGACCTCGCGCATCGAAGAAGACTTCGCCGAACGATGGCAAGGGGACAACTTCCGACATGGAGGACATATTGCTTTAACCAGCCTTTATTCGTCCACTCAACCCCGGAAAACCCTAAGGGACCGGTCTTCCCACCTACACCGGGATTCCCTCTGGTCACGCTCGGTGGAGACTTTCTGGTGCCAGCTGGAGTCCCGATCGACCAGTGTGCCATGCGTGCCGTCGCGCCGATTCATGAATGCCGGGATGCGTCTGGCCGATCACACCGCGTTCGGCGCGGCGGCCCTGGAATGCGGGTAGCGTTTACTGCCGTGCCGGACTCCCATCTCCCGTCAGTGGACGAACTGCTCAGCATCGCGGTAAACGCTCTCGGAGGGAGCGAGCGGCAGGGCCAGATCACCATGGTCCAGGCCGTACGGCAGGCCCTCGACGACAACACGCACCTGGCGGTTCAGGCGGGCACGGGCACCGGCAAGTCAGTGGCCTACCTCGTACCCTCGATCCGCCACGCCATGGACAGCGAGAAGCCGGTCGTGATCTCCACGGCCACGATCGCGCTGCAGCGCCAGCTCGTCGACCGCGACCTGCCGAGGCTCGCCGAGGCGCTGGGCAAGGAGCTGCCGCACGAGCCGACGTTCGCCATCCTCAAGGGCCGGCGTAACTATCTGTGCCGCTATAAGGCGACGGCGGGCTGGCCCGAGGAGGACGAGCAGGACCAGCTCTTCGACCCGCGCGAGGTGAGCGCCACCGGCCGCATGGTGCAGCGCATCCAGGAGTGGGCCGAGGAGACCGAGACCGGCGACCGCGACGAGCTGGTGCCCGGCGTGAGCGAGCAGGCGTGGCGGCAGTTCTCGGTGAGCGCGCAGGAGTGCCTGGGCGCCACCCGCTGCCCCAGCGGCGCCGAATGTTTCGCCGAGCTGGCCAGGGCACGGGCGGGCGAGGTCGACGTGGTCGTGACCAACCACGCGCTGCTCGCCATCGACGCCATGGGCGAGCTGCCGGTGCTGCCCGAGCACGAGGTCGTCGTCGTCGACGAGGCCCACGAGCTGGTCGACCGGGTGACGTCGGTGGTCACCAGCGAGCTGTCCGACACCTCGGTGATGCTGGCGGTCCGCCGGGTCGGCCGGCTGATCGAGCAGCCGATCGCCGACCAGCTGATGGAGGCCGGCGAAGACCTCAAGGCGTTGCTGGCCGCCGCGCCGCCCGGGCGCATCGACGAGCTCCCGCAGGTGCTCGGGCTGACGCTGGCGCTGGTGCGCGACACGGCCTGGCGATGCATCACCGCACTCGGCCCGCGCAACGCCGACAAGGACGACCCCGACAAGGCGGGGCAGCGCAAGGCCGCGTTCACGGCGCTCGACGAGGTGCACGACACCGCGGTGCGCATGCTGGAGGCCTACGGCCACGCCTCAGAGGCCGACCGGGCGGAGGTGGTCTGGCTCGACGCCGGCACCGACCGCCGGCCGCCGATGTTGCGGGTCGCGCCGCTGAGCGTCAGCGGCATGCTGCGCGACAAGCTGTTCGGGGAGCGCACGGTGGTGCTCACCTCCGCCACGCTCGCGCTCGGCGGCACGTTCGACCCGCTGGCCGCGCAGTGGGGGCTGGGCGAGGGCAGGAGCTGGCAGGGCATCGACGTCGGCTCGCCGTTCGACCACCCGCGCGCGGGCATCCTCTACGTCGCCAAACACCTGCCCCAGCCGGGGCGCGACGGGCTGCCGCAGGCCTACCTCGACGAGATCGCCGAGCTGATCGAGGCGGCCGGAGGCCGCACGCTGGGGCTGTTCTCGTCGATGCGGGCGGCCAAGGCGGCCACCGAGGCGCTGCGCGACCGGCTGGACGTGCCGCTGCTGTGCCAGGGCGACGACTCCACGATGCTGCTGGTCAAGCAGTTCGCAGAAGACGAGCCGACGTGCCTGTTCGGGACGCTGTCGCTGTGGCAGGGCGTCGACGTGCCCGGCCCGTCGCTACGGCTGGTGATCATCGACCGGGTGCCGTTCCCGCGCCCCGACGACCCGCTGACCTCGGCCCGGCAGCGCCACGTGGCGGCCAAGGGCGGCAACGGGTTCATGGCGGTGGCGGCCAACCACGCCGCCCTGCTCCTGGCCCAGGGCGCCGGCCGCCTGCTGCGCGCCCAGGACGACAAGGGCGTGATCGCGGTCCTCGACCCCCGCCTGGCCACGGCCCGCTACAGCAGCTTCCTCCTGGGTTCCCTTCCCCCGTTCTGGCGCACGAACGACCCGGCCATCCCCCGAGCGGCACTCAAACGCCTCACGGAAACGGCCCCTGACGCCTGACGCCTGACGCCTGACGCCTGACGCCTGACGCCTGACGAGGATCACACCACCAGGGCGTCCCCGGCCACGCCATCCGAAGGGCTCCTGCACGCGACCGGTTCTCCACGTAACGTTGCGTGCTCGGTCACGGGTTTCACCACGGTGAGGGTCAAGTGCGCGCCCCGTCACGGCGGTCAGCCGGTGAAGGGTCAGCGGGCGTTTCCTGGAGGGCCATCAACCACCTGCGGCGGGTGGCTGAACACCGCGAAGCCGTAACAAAGCGAACTGGCCACGGGTCAGCGGGCGTTTCCTGGAGGGCCATCAACCACCTGCGGCGGGTGGCTGAACACCGCGAAGCCGTAACAAAGCGAACTGGCCACGGGTCAGCGGGCGTTTCCTGGAGGGCCATCAACCACGTACGGCGGGTGGCTGAACACCGCGAAGCCGTAACCCTAGAAGGGGGAAAGATCGGGACGCTTGGGAGAGACCCCGTCGCCGGAGGAGACGCCGCGGAGGCGGCGGGAGACCCAGGGGACGAGGTGTTCGCGCATCCATTGGGCGTCTTCGCGCCGGCGCGCTCGGGGGTCCACCGCCCGCTCCGGCCAGCCCTTGCGCCAGTCGTCGAACGGCACCCCCAGCACGTCGAGCACGCGCGCGGCGACCAGCCGGTGGCCGTCTTCGTTCATGTGCAGGCGGTCGGCGCTCCATGCCCGCCAGTCACGTAGCCCCTGCATCGACCACTGGTCGACGAGCCGGCACCCGTAGAGGTCGGCGATGGAGCGCAGGTGCAGGTAGAAGATGGCGAAGCGGCCGCGCAGGCGCCGCATCACCGGCGTGTCGCGCGGGTCGACCCCGGTGAACAGCAGCACGTCGGCGCCCCCGGCCCGCAGGTCGCGTACGGCCCGCGCGACCTGTTTGGCCATGACGTCGGGGTCGCTGCCGGGCCTGAGCAGGTCGTTGCCTCCGGCGCAGAAGCTGACCAGGTCGGGCGCCATCTCGACGGCCAGCGGCACCTGCTCGGCGACGATCTGGTCGATCAGCTTGCCGCGCACGGCCAGGTTGGCGTAGCGGAAGCCGGGGTTGTCGGTGGCGAGCCGTTCGGCCACCCGGTCGGCCCAGCCACGGTAGTGGCCGTCCGGCCCGGGATCGTTCAGCCCTTCGGTGAAGCTGTCGCCGAGGGCGACGAAGGACTTGTAATGCCTCATGAGGTCGTCTTCATCTCCGCGATAGCGTGCAGCGCAAGGACGTATGACTGTAGCCCGAAGCCCGCGATCGTGCCCGTCGCCACCCCGGCCACGACGGAGGTATGGCGAAACTCTTCCCTGGCCGCGGGATTGGAGATGTGCACCTCGACGAGCGGGGCGGTGCGCTGGGCGATGGCGTCGCGCAGGGCGTAGGAGTAGTGGGTGAAGGCGGCCGGGTTGAGCACGACGGGGATGCGGCCGTCGCAGGCCTCGTGGATCCAGCCGATCAGCTCGGCCTCGTCGTCGGTCTGGCGCACCTCGACGTGCTCGCCGAGCTTGCGGCCGGTGTCGCGGCAGAGGGTGGCGAGGTCCTCGAACGTCTCGGCGCCGTAGACGTCGGGCTCGCGGACGCCGAGCCGGCCCAGGTTGGGGCCGTTGAGCACGAGGATCATGCGGAGATCTCCTTGTAGGCGGCTTCGAGCAGCTCTTCTGCGGGACCTTCGAGGCGACCGGGTCGCGCCAGGTCGTCGAGCACGACGAAGCGCTGCTTGGCTCCGCGGTTCTTCTTGTCCAGGCGCATGTGGTCGCGCAGCCGGGGCCAGGCGTCGGCGCGGTAGGAGACGGGCAGGCCGACGCTCGCGAGGATCGACCTGGTGCGCTCGACGAGGTCGGCGCGTCCGGAGAGCCGCGACAGCTCGGCGGCGTAGACCATGCCGACGGCGACGGCCTCGCCGTGGCGGATGGTGTAGTGCTCTTCACGCTCGATGGCGTGGGCGAGCGTGTGGCCGTAGTTGAGGACCTCGCGCAGGCCGGACTCGCGCAGGTCGGCGCCCACGACGTCGGCCTTGACCTGGATCTTGCGCTCGATCAGCTCGCGGGTGTGCGGGCCGCCTGGCGTGGTGGCGGCCTCGGGGTCGGCCTCGACGAGCGTGAGGATGGCCGGGTCGGCGATGAAGCCGCCCTTGATGATCTCGGCGAGGCCGGCGACGTAGTCGGCTTTGGGCATGCTGCCGAGCGTCGACAGCTCGCACAACACCCCGGCCGGCGGAAGGAACGTGCCGACGAGGTTTTTGCCCTCGGGCGTGTCGATGCCGTTCTTGCCGCCGACGGCCGCGTCGACCATGGCCAGCAGCGTCGTGGGCACGAGCACGACCTGCACGCCGCGCAGCCACGTGCCCGCCACGAACCCGGCCAGATCGGTGGTCGCTCCCCCGCCCACGCCGATCACGGCGTCGGAGCGGGTCACGCCGTGCCGGCCGAGCGCGGACCACAGGCGCGCGGCCACGTCGACGGACTTGGCCTGCTCGCCGTCGGGCACGGGCAGCTCGGCCACCTCGTAGCCGCGCTCCGACAGGGTCGCGGTGACGGGCTTGGCGAGATCGGGCAGGCTCTCGGGGCGGATGACGGCGACCGTGCGCACACCCGGTTTGAGCAGGGTCGCCAGCTCGGCCTGCACGCCGGTGCCGACCACGACGTCGTAGGGGCTGTCGCCGCGTACGTGGATCCGCGTCGCGCTCATGCGGGCAGCCCTCTCACGATCTCGTCGGCGAGCTCGGCGGGCTCGCGCTTGTCGGTGACCACGGTCGTCACGGCCAGCCGCTCGTAGACCGGCCGCCGCTCCTCCATCAGCTTCTTCAGCTGGCTGCGCGGGTTGAGCACGAGCAGCGGCCTGGCCGAGGCGAGCCCGACCCGCTGCACCGCGTCGGAGAGCCCCACCTGCAGGTAGACCACGTGGTGACCGTCGAGCAGGGCCTGGGTCTCCTCGTCGAGCACGGCGCCGCCGCCGAGGGACAGGATGCCGTCGTGCTCGGCCAGCGCCCTGCGCACGGCCTGGTGCTCGAGCTCGCGGAAGCGGGCCTCGCCGTCCTCGACGAAGATGTCGGAGACGGGCTTGCCCACCACGGCCTCGACGTCGGCGTCGGTGTCGCGGAACCCGACACCGAGCCGCTCGGCCAGCAGCCGCCCGATCGTGGTCTTGCCTGACCCGGGAGGGCCGATCAGCACGACGATGCCCGCCGATGGCTTTGTGCTCATTTGATCACCATGGAAGAGAGGTAGCCGGACAGGTTGCGCGCGACCTCCTCGACGGAGTCGCCGCCGAACTTCTCGAGCGCCGTGTCGGCCAGCACCAGCGCGACCATCGCCTCGGCGACGATGCCCGCGGCCGGCACGGCGCACACGTCGGAGCGCTCGTGGTGGGCCTTGGCCGCCTCGCCGGTCTTGACGTCGATGGTGGCCAGGGCTCTGGGCACCGTGGAGATCGGCTTCATCGCGGCGCTGACGCGCAGGACCTCGCCGTTGGTCATGCCGCCCTCGACGCCCCCCGCGCGGTTGGTGATGCGCCTGACGCCGTCGTCGGCGGTGTATTCGATCTCGTCGTGGGCGCGCGAGCCGGGCCGCATGGCGGTCTCGAAGCCGTCGCCGACCGCGACGCCCTTGATGGCCTGGATGCCCATGAGCGCCGCGGCCAGCCGGGAGTCGAGCCTGCGGTCCCAGTGGGTGTAGCTGCCGAGGCCCGGCGGCAGGCCGTAGGCCAGCACCTCGACGACGCCGCCGAGCGTGTCGCCGTCTTTGTGCGCCTTGTCGATCACGGCGATCATCGCGGCGCTGCCCTCAGGGTCGGCGCACCTGACCGGGTCGTCGTCGATGCGGGCCTGGTCGGCGGGGCCGGGCAGCGTCTCGGCCGGAGTCCTGGCGCCGCCGATGGAGGTGACGTGGCTGACGATGTCGACGCCGAGGGCCTGCTTGAGGAAGCGCCTGGCGACCTCGCCGAGCGCGACGCGGGCCGCGGTCTCGCGGGCGCTGGCCCGGTCGAGCACCTGCCGGGCGTCGTCGAACCCGTATTTCTGCATGCCCGCCAGGTCGGCGTGCCCGGGGCGGGGACGGGACCTCGGCGCGTTGCGGGCCAGGCCCTCCAGCTCGGCCGGGTCGACCGGGTCGGCCGCCATGACCTTCTCCCACTTGGGCCACTCGGTGTTGCCAATGCGGATGGCGACAGGGCTGCCCATCGTGCGCCCGTGGCGCACGCCGCCCACGATCGTCACCTGGTCCTGCTCGAACTTCATCCGGGCGCCACGGCCATAACCGAGCCTGCGGCGGCGCAGGGCCTCGTCGATGGCGGTCGTGGTCACCTCGACACCGGCAGGCAGGCCTTCGAGGACGGCGACGAGTTCGGGCCCGTGGGATTCTCCGGCGGTCAACCAGCGCAACATGCCTCCAAGTCTTCCATGTGCGGCCCAGTGGCCGGACCGGCGTTCACCAACCGAGACAGAGCACGCTAAACGCCCCTAGCAGCATGAACGGCCCGAAAGGGAACTCGGTGTGCCGGGTCCCGCGCTTCGTCACGAGGAGGGCGACGGCGTACAGCGCGCCCAGCAACTGTCCGGCGAAGGCGGCGACGACCAGCGCCTGCCAGCCCAGCGCCGCGCTCGCCATGCCGATGAGCCCGGCCAGCTTCACGTCCCCCAGCCCCATCGCGTACGGCCTGGCGAACCAGAGCAGCCCGTACACGACCGCCAGCGCCGCCCCGCCGGCCAGCGCCGCGGGCAGCTCTCCCGTCGGCACGAGCGCCAGCGCCATGATCGGGTACGCCGGGAGCGTGATCGCGTCGGGCAGCAGGCTCGTACGCCAGTCGACCACGGCCAGGGCCACCCCGATCACGGCGAAGCACGCGTACGGCAGCCCCACCCGCCACGCGACGAGCGCGGTGACGGCGGCGCACACCACCTCGATGGCCGGCGGCCACGGGGGAACGGGGGTGACACCGTCGTCATAGGCGTCGGCCAGCGCCCGGATGGCGCGTCCGCACAGGAGTCCGAGCAGCGCCATGAGTGCGACCACGCACAGACCCTAAAC
>NZ_SMKO01000283.1 GCF_004348685.1 Nonomuraea deserti
GGCGGTCTCCGGGGCGGGCACGGGCTGGCTGGGCGTGATCAGAGGCGGCGTGTCCGTGGTGCTCGCGCTCGGCCCGGTGCAGTGGTTCCTGGCCGGGCCGCTGAAGAAGCTGTCGGCCCGGCGGCGCGTCATGCCGACGCTGGTCGCCCTGGGCATCACGGCGGTGCTGCTGGCGGTGTTCGGGCTGCTGTTCGCCTCGGCGGACGCGGTGTTCGCCGCCTTCCTGGAGCGGGTGACCACCACGCCGGACTGGGCGGAGTCCGCGCCGTTGCGGATCTTCCTCTTCGTGCTCTTCGCTGTGCTGCTGGCCGCCGTGGTGCTGGTCGCGCTGCGGCCGGTGAACGATCCCGTGGGGCCGCAGAAGAAGTTCAAGGTGAGCAGGAGCATCTGGCTGGTGCCGCTCACGGCGGTGAACCTGCTGTTCGCGTCGTTCGTGGCCGTGCAGATCACGGCGCTGTTCGGGGGCGATGCCTGGGTGCTGAGGACGGCGGGGCTGACCTACGCCGAGTACGCCAGGCAGGGGTTCTTCCAGCTGGTCGTGGTCAGCGTGTTCGTGCTGGGCATCGTGGCCGTCGCCGGCGGGCTGCTCAGGGCCGAGCGGCGCGAGCGCTGGCTGCTGGCGGGGCTGCTGGGGATGTTGTGCGGGCTGACGATGGTGGTGCTGGTCTCGGCGCTGCACCGCATGAACCTCTACACCGACGCCTACGGCCTGTCCAGGCTGCGGTTGTCGGTGCAGGCCACGGTCTGGTGGCTGGGGGCGCTGTTCGCGCTGGTGCTGCTGGCCGGGGCGGTACGGTTCGCGGGCCGCGGCTCCGGCTGGCTGCCGCGTACGGTCGTGCTGGTCACCGGGCTGGGCCTGGGGGCGTTCGCGGTGGTGAACCCGGACCTGCAGGTCGCGTACTCGCAGGTGGAGGTGCGCGGCGTCACCCAGCTGGACTCCGACTACCTGGGCGATCTCGGCGCGGAGGCGGTGCCGGCCCTGGACCGGCTGCCCGAGCCGCAGCGCAGCTGCGTGCTCGCCGACGTGGTCGAGGCCAACGGGCTGGACCGTCCCGATCCGTGGAACGGCTGGAACCTCGCCCGCTCGCAGGCCCGCGACCTGCTGGCCGAACATCCGGTCAACGAGTCCGTGGAGTGCGGCCCGAAGCCGTACCGCGGCTCTGATTGAATCCTGGGGTGAGGTTCGACGTAGTCATCAGCGGCGGCAGGGTGCTCGACGGCACGGGCGCCCCGCCGTTCCGGGCGGACGTGGCGGTCGCCGGCGACAGGATCGCGGCGGTCGGCAGGCTGGACGGCGCGCAGGCCGAGACCGTGATCGACGCGACGGGCCGGTTCGTCGCGCCCGGCTTCGTGGACTGCCATGCCCACGGCGACGCGGCCGTGTTCGACCCGGCCGTGCAGCGGGCGGCGCTGCGGCAGGGGGTGACCACGTTCGTGCTCGGGCAGGACGGCCTGTCCTTCGCGCCCGGCTCGGCCGCGACCGTCGCCTACGCCGCCCGCTATTTCGCCGCCGTCAACGGGCCACTGCCCGGCGGGGCGCCGCAGGACGGGTCGCTGTCCGGCGGGGCGCCGCAGGACGGGTCGCTGTCCGTGGGGCAGCTGCTCGACGGTTACGACCGGGCGGTGGCGCTGAACACCGCCTACCTCCTGCCGCACGGCACCATCCGTTACGACGTCATGGGCCCGTCGTCCGCCCCCGCTTCGGCGGGCGACCTGGCGGCGATGGTGCGGCACGTCGAGCGCGGGCTCTCCGAGGGCGCGGCCGGCCTGTCGAGCGGGCTCGAATACCTGCCGGGCCGCTACGCCTCCGCCGAGGAGCTGGCCGCGCTGTGCGCTCCGCTCGGCGGGCTCCCGTACGTCACCCACATGCGCGCCTACGGTGTGCGTGCCGGGGTGGGCATGGCGGAGGTGGTGGACATCGCCCGGCGCTCCGGCGCCGCCGTGCACGTCTCCCACCTGCACGGTCCCGCCGGCGTGCTGCTGCCGCTGGTCGAGGAGGCGCTCGGCGAGGGCGTCGACCTGACCTTCGACACCTACCCCTACCTGCGCGGCAACACGATCCTGGCCATGGTCGTGCTGCCGCCGTCCGTGCCCGGGGCCGAGACCGACCGGGCCCTGGAGATGATCGCCTCGGACGGGCTGGACGACTGGTGGCCGACGCTGGCCGGCACCTGGCCGAGGCTGACCGTCTCGCACGCGCCCGGGCTGGAGTGGGCGGAGGGCATGACCATGGTGGCGGCGGCCGAGCGGGCGGGGCTGGAGCCGGCCGCGTTCTGCCGCCGCCTCCTGACGGAGACGCGGCTGGAGGCGGGCGTGGTGTCCGCCCGCCCCGACGAGGGCCCTGAGGGTGAGGAGTCCGTACGCCGGATGTTGCGCCATCCGTCGCAGACCGGCGGCTCCGACGGGATCTATGTGGGTGGTCATCCGCATCCGCGGGGCTTCGGGGCGTTCGCCCGGTTTCTGGGCCGGCATGTCAGGGAGCTCGGCGACTGGACCTGGGAGCAGGCCGCGGTGCATCTGGCGGCGCATCCGGCCCGGCGGTTCGGGCTGGCCGACCGAGGGCTGGTCCGGGACGGGTTCGCGGCCGACGTGGTCGTTTTCGACCCTGACACGGTGGCCGACCTGGCGACGTACGCCGCTCCGCGCACGCTCGCGTCCGGCGTGGACGACGTGCTCGTGTCGGGGGTGCGCGTGCTGGCCGGGGGAGAGCTGACCGGCGCCACGCCCGGGCGCGCGCTGCGACCGTGATCGCGGCCGGGTCTTGCCCTGGGATGTCGGGATGCGGCCGGGTCGCGCGCGGGGTGTCAGGGTGCGGCCGGGTCTTGCTTGCGATGTTGGGATGCGGCCGGGTCTTGCTTGGGATGTCAGGATAGCGTCGGACGTTGATGGAAAGGGGCTCTGTGCAGGCGACACTCGGGCGGTCGATCTTCGACGGAGCGCTCGGTTTCCCGCTGATGGTGGTGCGCCAGGACGCGCTCGAGCACAACGTGGCGACGATGGCGGCCTTCGCCCGCGACCACGGCCTTGAGCTGGCGCCGCACGTCAAGACGCACATGTCCGCTGAGATCGCCGCGCTCCAGCTCGGCGCCGGCGCCTGGGGGCTGACCGTCGCCACGCCGCGCCAGGCCGAGGCGGCCAGGGGTTTCGGGGCGGGCCGGATCATGGTCGCCAACCAGGTCGTCGACCCGGCGGGGCTGGCCTGGGCGGCCGGCGAGCTGGAGCGCGATCCCGCGTTCGAGTTCCTGAGCTTCGCCGACTCCGTGGCCGGGATCGGCATCCTGGCCCGCCACGCGGGGTCGCGGCCGTTCCGGGTGCTGGTGGAGCTGGGGCACGTAGGCGGGCGTGCCGGGTGCCGGTCGCTGGACGACCTGCTGGCGGTGGTGGCCTGCGCGCAGGAGACGCCCGGGGTCGAGCCGGTGGGGATCGCGGGGTACGAGGGTGCGCTCCAGACCGCCGACGAAGTCCGGAAATATCTGGACTCGTTGCAGGAGGCGGTCGCCTACCTCCGCGTCCGCGACCCGATCCTGACCGTGGGCGGCAGCCAGTGGTTCGACGTGATCGGGCGCGAACTCGTCGCCACCCAGGCCCGCATCCTGCTGCGCAGCGGCGCCTACGTCACCCACGACGACGGCTACTACCGCGAGCACACGCCGTTCAACCGCATCCAAGGCGGGCTGCGGCCGGCGCTGGAGGTGTGGGCGCACGTGCTCTCCACGCCCGAGCGGGGGCTCGCGGTCGTCGGCATGGGCAAGCGGGACGCGCCGTACGACGAAGGGCTGCCCATCCCGCGGCGCGCCGGCGTCACCGTCACGAAGATGCAGGACCAGCACACCCTGGTGCGCGGCGACGGGCTCGAGGTCGGTGACCTGCTGGCCTTCGGCATCTCGCACCCCTGCACCGCGTTCGACAAGTGGCGCGAGCTGCCTCTGGTGGACCAGGACTACCGTGTCGTTGGCACGATACATACCAACTTCTAGGGAGAAATCGTGAAGAAGGAGCTCAGGACCACCGAGGGCGCCGCCCCGATCGGCGCCTACTCCCAGGGTCTCGTGGTGGGCGACTTCGTCTACACCTCGGGCATGGGGCCGATCGACCCGCAGACCGGCGAGGTCGACGGCGACGACGTCGCCACCCAGACCCACCGGGTCATGCGCAACCTCGGCGCCATCCTCGCCGCGCACGGCCTCGGCTTCGACGACGTGGTCAAGGCCACGGTCCACCTGCAGCACCTCAAGCGCGACTTCGCCGCGTACAACGAGGTGTACAAGTCGTACTTCAACCCGCCCTTCCCCGTACGCACCACCGTGGGGTCCGAGCTGATGGACATCCTGGTGGAGATCGACTTCGTCGCGCACAAGAGCGCTTAAGGTCTGCTTGTGGACAGTTCGGTATACGCCTTCGTCGAGGACCTGCGCGGCGAGGGCGTCGAGCGGGTGCTCGACAGGATCAGCGCGTACGGCGTGCGCGGCGTCACCGTCGGCGCCGTGCACCACGCCTCCCGCGACGTCACCCCGCACGGACTGTCCCGGCTGACCATCCGCCACGACGGCGCCCACTTCACCCCGCCGCCCGACCTGTTCGCCGGGCTCCGGCTCGCTCCCGTTCCGGGCTATCAGGATGCGTTCGACGGGCTTCGCGAAGCCTGTGCGCAACGCTCCATGAAGCTCCACGGATGGACGGTCTTCCTGCGTAACGCCACGCTAGGCATGAAGCATCCGGACGTGACGGTCCGCGACTGCTTCGGCGACCGCGGCTCTCTCACCGACCTGTGCCCCGCCCACCCCGACGTGCGCGAATACGCGGTCGCGCTGGCCAGGGCGGTGGCCAGGCTCGGGGTCGACAGCGTGGTGGCCGAGTCGCTGCACTTCAGGCCGCTCAGGCCGCAGCGCTCGTTCGTGCCGCTCGGCCCGATGGACACCTACCTGTTCGGCCTCTGCTTCTGCGACTACTGCATGCGCAGGGCCACCGACCTGGGCGTGAACGCCGACGTGGCGCGCGACGAGTGCGCCAGGATCGTGGGCGGCGTGTTCGACGGCGACCCGGCCGCGCAGGGCGAGGTGACCAGGGCGGCGCTGACCGCGTACGCGGGGCCGGAGGTCGTGGCCTACGCCAGGGCCCGGTCGGAGACCGTGACCACGCTGGTGTCCGAGGTGGCCTCCGCCGTGGCGGACGAGGGGTCCAAGCTGGTGTTCATCGACTCCACGGGCGCGGTCAAGGGCTACACCGACGGGCTGCCCACGCCGGGGCTGGCCGCCCATGACGCCTGGCAGCTCGGCGTCGACCTGGTGGCGCTCGGCGACCTGGTGCCCGCCTTCGGGGTGCTGGCCTACGCGCGCGACGCGGCCAGGGTGGCCGACGACGTGGGCGCCTACCTGCGGTCCGTGGGCAAGGATCGCGAGGTGCGTGCCGTGCTGCGGCCGGGCCATCCCGACAGCGACTCGGCCGACCGGCTGGTGGCCAAGGCCCGCGGCGCCAAGGCGGCGGGCGCGCTCGCGGTCGACTTCTACGCGTACGGGCTGGCGCCCCACCCCGTGCTCGACCGCATCCCGGCCGCGCTGGACCTCTGAACCGCCGGACCCGTCGAGCGGCGCGGATCACCTTCTCCCGGCGAACGCGGTGGCCACTCCCAGGCCGAGATAGACGACGCCGCTGACGTACCGGAGCGCCCTGGCCCTGCGGCGCAGGCGGCGGCCCAGCGCGCCGGCGGCGAACGCGTACACGACGTCCGACACCAGCCCCAGGAGCAGCGCCGTGAGCCCGAACACCACCACCTGCAGGGTCGGGGAGCCCGCGCCGGGGTCGACGAACTGCGGCAGGAACGCCAGGAAGAACAGCGCCACCTTGGGATTGAGCACGTTGACCAGCACGCCTTCGAGGAACACCTTGCGCAGCGGCTGCCGCCGCGGTGCCCCGGTCTCGGCGTCCTTGCCCATGAACGCGCGGATGCCCAGGTAGACGAGGTAGGCGACGCCCGCCCACTTGACGATCGCGAAGAGCGTCGCCGACTGCGAGATCACGTACGACAGGCCCGCGGCGGCCGCCGCGATGTGCACGAGTGTGCCGATCTCCACGCCGAGCGCGCTGGCCAGGCCGGCCGCCCGGCCCTGGGCGAGTCCTCTGGCGGTGATGTAGAGATGGTTCGGCCCCGGGATGAGGATCAGGGCGAGCGAGGCGGTCACGAAGAGGGCGTACGTTGTTGGAGGAATCACAAAAGAGCAGCGTAAGATGCTTTTGGTAGGGAGATCAGGGCCAATCGGAGGCCGTTTCCCCGGACCAATAAAGTGTCGGAGGGGCGTGGCATCGTTTCTGGCGTGAAGGGTCTCCTCGTCGGGCGCGCTGCTGAGCTGGCCAGGCTTGTGCGGGTGGTGCGGTCGGCCGCCGACGGCACGGCAGGCGTCGCCCTCGTCGGCGGCGACGCCGGGATCGGCAAGACCCGGCTGGTCACCGAGCTGGTCGCCGAGGCCCGCGAGTGTGGTTTCCACGTGCTGGCCGGCCAGTGCGCCGAGCTGGGCGACGCGCTGCCCTACCTGCCGCTGGCCGACGCGCTGCGCGGCGCGGAGCCGAAGGTGCGCGAGGCCGCCGCCACCCATCCGATGCTGGGCCAGCTGCTTCCCGGCACGGAGAGCGCGCAGCCGGCGGGGCTCACCCAGCAGCGGCTGTTCGGCTCGCTGCTCGGGCTGCTGGCCGACGTGCAGCCGGTGCTGTTCGTGATCGAAGACCTGCACTGGGCCGACCGGTCCACCCGTGACCTGCTGGTCTTCCTCAGCCGCATGGTGCAGACGGAGCGGGTCTGCGTCGTCGGCACCTACCGCACCGACGATCTGCACCGCCGCCATCCGCTGCGCTCGGTGCTGGCGGAGCTGAAGCGGCTCCCGACGGTGACGCACGTCGAGCTGGGGCCGCTGGGCGAGGGCGACATGTCTGACTATGTCGCCACGATGGGTGAGGTGGGTGCTCGGGAGCTCGGGCTCATCGTGTCCCGGGCCGACGGCAACCCGTTCTACGCGGAGGAGCTCTTCGCGGCCATGGCCGAGGGCGACGAGCTGCCCGACGAGCTCGCCGGCCTGCTGATGTCCAGGGTCGAGGTGCTGTCGGAGGCCGGGCAGCGCGTGCTGCGGGCCGCCGCCGTGGCCGTGCGCAGGGTCGAGGACGAGCTGCTGCGGGAGGTGTCAGGGCTGCCGCTGGCGGAGTACGAGGAGGCGGTGCGGGAGATCGTCTCGCGCGGGCTGCTCAGGGTCGACGGCTACGGCTACACCTTCCGCCACGCGCTGCTGCAGGAGGCCGTCTACACCGACCTGCTGCCCGGCGAGCGCACCAGGCTGCACGCCGCCTTCGCCCGGCTGCTGTCCTCTCCCGCAGAGCTGGCCCACCACCACCTCGCCGGCCACGACCTCACCGGGGCGCTGGTGGCCTCCGTCGAGGCGGGCCGCCAGGCCGCGCTCCTCGGCGCGCCCGCCGAGGCCCACGAGCACTACGAGCGGGCGCTCGGCCTGTGGGAGCGGGTCGACGGTGCGGCAGGGCTCACCGGTGAGAGCCGGGAAGGGCTGGCGTTCCAAAGCGCCGTCATGGCCGCCGGCGCCGGCGACAACCACCGCGCGACCACCCTGCTCAGGGCCCTGCCGCCGACGTCCGAGGTGCTCGAGCGGCTCGCCTACTACCTTTACGACGCCGACGACCAGCAGGCCACGATCGCGGCGGCGGAGCGCGCGGTCGAGACGGCGCGCGACCGGCCCGAGCTCGCCCGCGCCCTGGCCACCCAGGCCCGCGCGCTGCTCTGGAGCCCGCGCCACCGCGAGATCGAGAGCCTCACCGCCCGCGCGCTCGACGTCGCTCGCGCGTCAGGGGCCAAAGACGCCGAGGTCGGTGCGCTGCTCACGCTGGCCACCTACGTCGAACACCAGGGTGACGCCGGCAGGGCGCACGAGCTGGTCAACATCGCCGCCGCCGAGAGCTCCGGCGACCTGGCGATGGACCTGCGCGCCCGCTTCCACCACGCCCGCATCCACTACGAGGGCGGCCGGCTCGACCACGCGGCGGAGGTGGCCGACGAGGGCATCCGCATGGCGTTCGAGACGGGTCTCAAGTGGAGCACCTACGGCACCGACCTGCGTTTCCTGCGCTTCCTCATCCACTATGTCGCGGGTGAGTGGGACCAGGCGGAGACGGTCGCGGGCGGCTTCCCCGTGCGGGTGGGCACGCCGCCTGAGGCGATATTGTCGTCGTTCGCGCTGTTCGTCGAGGTGGGGCGCGGCCTGCCGGCGGTGGAGAGCCGGCTGGGCTGGTTGCGGCCGTTCTGGTCCGACGACCTGGCCGCCTACATGTCCCGAGGGCTGGCCGCCGAGCACGCCCTGTGGAACGGCGACCCCCGGACCGCTCTCGACCACGTCCACGCGGTCATGGACCGGCTGGACGACGGCGACTCGGGCACCGTCCGGCTGGCCGCCGTCGGGCTGTGGGCGCTGGCGGGGCTCGGCAGCACCGACGGCGCCGACGAGTTGCGCCGCCGCGCCCGCGACGCCATCGAGGCCGGCCCCACCGGGGATGGCGGCCACCTGGGCCCCGAGGGCCAGGCCTGGGGCCTGCGCGTGGAGGCCGAGTGGCACCGCGTGCACGGCCGGCTCGACGTGGACCTGTGGCGGCGGGTGGTGGAGGCCTTCGACTACGGGTTCGTCTACGAGACGGCCCGCGCCCGCTGGCGGCTGGCCGAGGCGCTGCTCGCCGCCGGCGACCGGGAGGCGGCCCAGGCGGAGTGGGATCTCGCCAGGGAGACGGCGGGCAAGCTGCGCGCCGCGCCGCTGGAGAACGCGCTGCACGAGTTCGGGCGCAGGGCCCGCTTCGGCGACGGTGGTCGCGGGGCGCGCGTCGGCGGTGGTCAAGGGGCCGGCGACGGAGGGCGCCGGGCCCGCACCGGCGACGGAGGGCGCGGGGCCCGCACCGGCGACGGAGGGCTCACGGCCCGCGAGGCCGAGGTGCTGAGCCTGGTCGCGGAGGGGCTGACCAACCGGGAGATCGCGGAGCGGCTGTTCATCGCGCAGAAGACGGTGAGCGTGCACGTCTCCAACATCCTGGCCAAGCTGGAGGTGTCCACCCGCACCCAGGCAGCTGCGGCGGCCCGCCGCCGAGGGCTGCTCGGCTAGCCGGTCACGTGGTCGATCAGGAGGTCGACCCTGCGCTGCTGCCGACGCTCCGCCGGGATCCGGCCGTCGTGGGCCAGGGCCGCCGGCCCGTGCTTGAGACGTTGAGCACCTCTCGGCGAAGGGAGCGACGCCGTGGCCCGCCACCACCGGCTCCGGGTCGGCGACCAGCTCCCGGGCTCGCGGATCACCGTGAGGCTTCGGTCAGTGGGTCGGGGCTTGCGGGGCGTCGCGAGGCTTCGGTTGGCGGGCTCGGACTTGCGGGGCGTCGTGAGGCTTCGGTCAGCAGGTCGGGGGTTGTGGGTGGTCGCTGGGCCTCGGTCGGCGGATTGGAAAGGGAGTGGTTGTGAGGTTTCGGTCGGCGGGTTGGGGCTTCGGTTGGTCGTGGGGCTTCGGTCGGCGGGTTGGGGTTTCGGT
>NZ_SMKO01000284.1 GCF_004348685.1 Nonomuraea deserti
GGTCAGCGGGGCGGGGACGGCGGGTGGTGCCGTAGACCAGGCGCGGTGGCCTGTCGCCGTACAGCCGGCTGACGGTGACGAAGTGGTAGCCCCGGGCCGACAACTTCCTCAGCACCCTCGGGATCGCCCGGACCGTGGTCGGATGGATGTCGTGGAACAGGATGATGCTGCCGGGACGCGCCGACCTGACGGCCTTGCGGGCCACCCTGGCGCTGTCGCGATGCAGCCAGTCGAGGGTGTCCACGCTCCACATCACCAGCGGGCGCGGGCTCTGCAGGCGTACGGCGGTGTTGAAGGCGCCGTACGGCGGGCGTATCAGCCTGGGCGTGACGCCCGTGGCCGCCTTGATCGCCCGGTCGGTACGGGTGAGCTGGGAGCGGATCCCGGTGGCCGACAACTTCGTCAGGTCGGCGTGTGACCAGGTGTGGCCGGCGATCTCGTGTCCGGCCGCGTACGTCCTGCGGACGATGCCGGGGTTGGCGGCGACGTTCTGACCCACGACGAAGAACGTGGCGCGGGCGCGGTGGGCCGCGAGGTGGCGTAGCAGCGTGTCCGTGTAGCGGCCGGGTCCGTCGTCGAACGTGAGCGCCACGCACTTGACGCGGCGGCAGTCGACCGGCTTGCCCGCGGCGGCGTCGAGCGCCGCTCTCACCGGTCGGAGCGAGACGGCCCGGACGGCGCCGGACCACATCTCGTGGACCGTACCGGACACCGCGGCCACCGTGGACGCGCCGCTTGCCCGCTTGCCCGGAGCGCCAGGGACGGCCGTCCCGCGAACCTCTCCCTGCGGGTCAGGCCGTGCCGTTGCCCTGGGCAGGGCTGTGGCGAGGGCCGCGTGGCTCGCGCCGAAAGCCGTTGTCGCGAGGACGGCCGTGGCGATGCGCCCCGCCGTCCCCCGTCTGGCGCCGGCCGGGACAACCCGGCACGCCCGCGCCGGCCCGTCCCGGCGCGCCCGCGCGCCGATCTTCATCGTTCCCCCTCGCGCACCACCTCCGGTGCGTCCCCCTGAGTGCCGGCCCGGCCGGGGCCGGGACCGTTCCAAGAAGTTGGACAACCGTCCTGCGTACCTGGTTCGCGGGAGGCGGCTTTCCGGATGGAGCGGGCCGGGGCGGAGGGGCCGCCCCGGCCGTGAGGGGTCCGGTCAGCGGTTCCAGGAACGCTGGAGGGCGTCGCGGAACCTGCGTCCGGCGGGCGGCGGCACCTCGCCGTTGCCGTGTTCCTTCCTGGAGCCGTGGCCGGAGCCGTTGCCGGAGCCGTTCCCCGAGCCGTTCCCCGAGCCGTTCCCCGAGCCGTTCCCTGGAGGCGGCAGTGCGGGCAGCGCGGCAGGTACGAGCACCGCTTCCTCCTCCTCGGTGACCGGCCGCTCGATCTCGCTGTACGCGCCGTCGTGGCCGCGTACGATGACCCCGGTCTCCACGCCGTGGGAGACGGTGTGCTGGTCGCGCGCCAGCAGCCCCAGGGCGATCCTCCGGGCGATCACGTAGCCCAGCACGGGCCCGGCGACGATCGCGACGCGGAAGATCCACGTGGTGGCGTTCAGCGAGATGTGGAACGTCGAGGCGATCAGGTCGTTGCCGCCGGCCAGCCAGAGCACGCCGTAGTAGGCGATCCCGGCGACGCCGAGGCCGGCGCGTACGGGCACGTCCCTCGGCCGGTCGAGGAGATGGTGCACGGTGTTGTCACGGGTGATCCACCGTTCCACGAACGGGTAGAGCGCCAGCACCGTGAACAGCAGCCCGGGCGCCCCCAGGGCCGGGATGAGCACGCTCATGGTCACCGTGTGCCCGAAGACCGTGAACTCCCACGGCGGCATGATCCGCAGCGCGCCCTCCAGGAAGCCCATGTACCAGTCGGGCTGCGAGCCCGCGCTGATCGTGCTCGGCAGGTACGGGCCGTACAACCAGATGGGGTTGATCTGGAACAGCGTCGCCAGCAGCGTGATCACCGCCAGCACCCACAGGAAGAACACCGTCGTCTTCGCCAGGAACGTGGGGAAGAACGGCGCTCCGCGCACCACCCGGTCGGTCAGCCCCTTCGCCCTGAACTGCGTGTGCGTCTGCCGCCAGGTCAGCACCACCGCGTGCAGCGGGATGAGCAGGAGCAGCAGCGCGGGGATCAGCAGCACGTGGATGCTGTACAGCCGGGAGATGATGTCTCCCCCGGGGAACTCCCCGCCGAACAGGAACATCGCCAGGTACGTGCCCACCAGCGGCACCGAGATCGTGACCCCGTGCAGGATGCGCAGGCCCGCACCCGACAGCAGGTCGTCGGGCAGCGAGTAACCGAACAGGCCGTTCAGCATCACCAGGCCGAACAGGGCGACGCCGATCAGCCAGTTCAGGTCGCGCGGCTTGCGGAAGGCGCCGGTGAAGAAGTTGCGCAGCATGTGGGCGACGATGGCGGCGAGGAAGACCAGCGTGCCCCAATGGTGCATCTGCCGCATCAGCAGGCCGCCGCGCACCTCGAAGCTGATCTCAAGGCTGGAGGCGTACGCCTCGCTCATCGCGACGCCCTGCAGCGGCACGTACGAACCGTCGTAGATCACCTCCTGCATGCTCGGCTTGAAGAAGAACGTGAGGAAGACGCCTGTGAGCAGCACGACCACGAACGCGTAGAGAGCGATCTCCCCGAGCAGGAACGTCCAGTGGTCGGGGAAGACCTTCCGCATCGCCTTCTTCAGAAAGCCGGCCCCGCCGAGCCGGTCGTCGAGTGCTCCGGCCAGTGAGCTGCCCTTCATCGTCAACCCGCCTATGTCTTGATGGGTACGTCACCTAACAAGACGGGACAGATGCCAAAAATGTGACAGCTGGCGGGCGGTCAATTTCAGGCGAAGCGTTCGATCGTGACGGGGATCAGACCCAGCGCGCGGATCGCCTGCCGGTGGTGGTGCAGCAGCGCGCCGAGCGCCGTGGCGGGCGCCGCGCCCAGCCGCGCGGTCACGTCCACGCACCAGGCGATGCTCGTCCCGATCCGGCGCAGCTCCCAGGAGAAGCCGTGGCCGTCGGCGTCGGCCGCGGCGGCGCCGGCCACGCGCGGGTCGCCGGTAGGCTCCAGCCGCAGCGCCGTGCGTGCGCTCGCCAGCGCGTCGGCGCCGAGCTCCCCCGCGAACAGGATGCGGTAGCGGCGCGCGCCGGTCGAGGTGCCCAGGTCGAGCGGCGTCTCGCCGGGAAGGGGCTGGCGCTCGGACCGTGCCCGCAGCTGCGGTTCGGACGGCAGCTCACCGCCGCCGAGCCGCGCGTACGCCTGCGCCGCCGCCCGCCGGTCCACCGCCGTCACCCTCGCCCGCAACCCGGCGTCGGAGCGCAGGTCCCGGCTGAGCCGCGCGGCGCCCGCCCAGGCCCTGGCCGCCGGTCGCCACGCGGCGGTGTCGATGCCGGCGGCGGTGTAGTCGTCGCAGAGGACGAACTCCTCGACGAGCATCGCCGCCGGTGACGGGTCGCCCGCCGCGGCGTCGATCAGGTAGTAGTCCACCGATCGATGATCCTCGGTGGCCGGACGCGGTGGCAAGCTCATCACCCGTCCGGGCCCGGTGGAGTCCACCCGCCCCGGACGGCGGAGCCGCCGGAGCACCACGACGGGTCCGGGCCGCATGGGCCCCGCTCGTTCTGGGCAGGTAGGCCATCTGGCCCCACGACCCCTATCTGCCAGGCACGGGAGGCACCAGCGATGCGGCACGGCCGGACCGGCGGGATTCTCGCCGGCACCCTCACGGCGGCGATGCTCCTGATCGCCGGATGCACGGCAGGCGGCGATCGGGCACCGGACGGGCGGCAGGCACCGGCGGCCAAGCTGTCGATCACGCCCGCGAACGGCTCCGAGAAGGTCCGCCCGGACACCGGCGTCAGCGTCAAGGTCACCGGCGGCGAGGTCGCCGCGCTGACCGTCGCCGACGCCAAGGGACGCGAGGTACGGGGCTCCATGGGCGCCGACGGCACGTGGCGGCCCCGGTGGTCGTTGCGGCCCTCGACCAGGTACACGGTCAGCGCCCGGGCCACGGGCACCGACGGCAGGCAGGTCACCGGCAAGGCGACGTTCACCACCCTCGAACCGGAGCGCGTACTGAAGAGCGGCATGTCACCCCTGGACGGCGAGACGGTCGGGGTCGGGATGCCCGTGCAGCTGCTGCTGTCCCGGCCGGTGACGGGCAAGGAGCACCGGGCCGCGATCGAGCGGTCGCTGGAGGTGCGGATGTCCCAGCCGGTCGAGGGGGCGTGGAGCTGGGTGAGCGACCGTGAGGTGCAGTTCAGGCCGCGCGCGTACTGGCCGGTGGGGGAGCAGGTGACGGTCGTGGCGCACCTGGCGGGCGTACGGGCCGGTGACGGCCTGTGGGGCACCAAGGACCGCAGGCTGAGCTTCACCGTCGGCCCCGAGCACATCACCAAGGTCAGCGCCGGGACCCACAAGGCGGTGGTGCGGAAGAACGGCGACGTCGTCAAGACCATGCCGGTCAGCCTGGGCAAGCCGGGCGACGACAGCTACTCGGGCGTCATGATCGCCCAGGAGAAGGCGCCGGAGATCGTCATGGACTCGGCGACCGTCGGCAAACCGGGGGAGTACCGGATCCGTACCAAGTGGAACGTCCGGATGACCTACAGCGGCACGTTCTTCCACGCCGCGCCCTGGTCGACCGGCGCGCAGGGCAGCCGCAACGTCAGCCACGGCTGCGTGAACGCCAGCCCGGAGAACGCCCGCTGGTTCTACGAGTTCACCCAGCGGGGCGACATCATCGAAGTCAGCGGCACGTCGAGGAAGCTGCGGTTCGGCAACGGGCCGACGCCGTGGGCGAAGTCATGGGAGGACTGGCTGGCCGGCAGCGCCCTCGGCGCCCCGGTCAACGGCTGACGCCCGCGCGGGAGGGAGCCGCCGCGTTCGCACCGGCCGGAGCCGGGCAGGGCGGAATGCCGGGGACGGGATGCTGGGCCCTGACGTGAGCCTGGGAGATGTACCCCCACCCGCCGTTCGCCCACGGCTCGTCGGCCACGGTGCGGTACCAATGTCCGTCCCCCGCCTCGACCACGCACAGGAAGACGTCGGGGCCCTCCCGGTCCAGCCGCCCGACCTTCGCGGTCGCCGCGCCCGGCCCGGCGTGCACCGTTCCTCCGGCGTTCTCGCAGGCGAAGCCTCGCTCCCAGGTCACCCCGAGGTCCGGGTCCTCGACCGGCGGCTTGATGGAGGTACGAGGATCGGCCTTCGCGCACGCGGGCGGCCCGCCGGGTGACACGGGCGCGAGGACCAGGCAGCCGGTCACGACGACGGCGACCAGCGACGCGGCCGCCGCCCGCAGCGGCGTCCGGAACCACCGCGACGGTCCGGCGAGCAGCAGGCCGGCGTGCACGGCCAGCACCGTCGCGAGCGCGCCCCACAGCCAGGGATCGTGCATGTTGCCGGTGGCCAGGTTGCCCGCCAGACCCGTCACGGCAGGGAAGAGCACGCTCACGGCGACCTTGAGCGTCCGGCCCTGCCTGCCCGGGTCCTGCTCGGCGCCGCGCGCCCGGCCGCGCTTGCCGGGGCCCCGCTCGGGGCCGCGTGCCCGGCCCTGCGCGCTGGGGTCCTGCTCCGCGCCGTGGACCCGGTCCCATGCCGAGCGCCACAGCGCCTGCTCCCCGGCGATCTCCTCGTCGGAGCCGCCCCGCACGAGCAGGCAGGCGCGCACCACCAGCTCGGACGTGCGGCGGTCGGGAACGGCCGCGTGCCGCTCGCCGAGCACGTCGTCGATCGCCCGGACGGTGAGGCCCGGCACCGCCGCGGCCAGCTCGGCGTCGTCGCGCGCCCCCGCCCAGGCGCGCAGCGCCCGCAGGCCGGCGACGTAGCCGGCCCACGTCATGGCCGCGTCGGGCCGGGGAGGGAAGAGGAGCGCGCCGTCCTGTGTCACTGGTCACCGCCATCGATCCGTACGGTCCGGCGTCACGCAGCGTACCTGGTCGACTACGCGAAGTGCGGCCTTTTCGTATGGTGTTCGCCCGGCGATGCCGTCGGGTCCCGTAAACCGGACGGACAAATCCCCTCACTTGACTGGATAGGGGACAATTCATCGGATGACATTTTCGGCCCCTCGTCTGATCGAGCTAGGAGCAGGCATGCAGATCGTACGGTTCACCAGCCCTCTGACCGGTGCGGACGCGGTCGGGATCGACGACGGTGAACAGGTGGTGGAGCTGTCCGGGATCACCACCGTCGGCGAGCTGCTCGGGCTCCCCTCCGCCGAATTCCGCGCGCGGTGCGAGGGTGCCGACGGTCCCCGCCACGCCTCGGCGGGCGTACGGCTCCTGCCTCCGGTGGACGGGCGGATGGAGGTGTGGGCCGCCGGCGTGACCTACCGGCGCTCGCGCGAGGCAAGAGTCGTCGAGAGCGAGCGGGCCGCCGACGTGTACGAGCTGGTCTACGACGCCGAAAGACCCGAGCTCTTCTTCAAGTCCGCGGCGTGGAAGGTCTCCGGGGACGGCGGGCGCATCTCGGCGCGCGCCGACTCGGAGATCGACGTGCCGGAGCCCGAGCTGGGGCTGGTGCTCAACGCCTCGGGGGAGATCGTCGGCTACACGGTGGTCGACGACGTGAGCTCGCGCACCATCGAGGGCGTCAACCCGCTCTACCTGCCCCAGGCGAAGATCTACCTGGGCGCGTGCGCCGTCGGCCCGGCGATCAGGCCCGCATGGGAGGTCTCCGACCCGTACGCCCTGGACATCACGCTCTCCATCACCAGGGGCGGAGAGACGGTGTGGGACGGCAAGGCGAACACCTCGCAGCTGAACCGGCGCCTCGACGACCTGGCGGCCTACCTGTTCCGCGCCGACGTCTTCCCCGACGGCGCGGTGCTGGCGACCGGCACCTGCCTGGTCCCCGACCTGCCGTTCACGCTACGGGACGGCGACACGGTGACCATCGCCGTCTCCGAGGTCGGCACGCTGACGACCAGCGTGGTCAGGGGCCTGGACGCCATGCGCTGACCTCCTCGTACGCCGCCCCGCCCGGTGACGGGGCGGCATGGCTCTCAGCCGGCGCTGCCCTCCTTCTCGAAGGAGCTCAGCGTGGGGTCGTAGTCGAGGGCGCCGATGTCGTACATCGGGGTCATCCAGTGGTAGAAGTTGTCGCCGCGCTCGCGCAGCAGGTCGTACAGGCGGCGCATCATGCGGCGCCGGACCGGGGCCAGCTCCTGGTGGGTGTACCGGTTGCTCAGCTCGTGCGGGTCGGCGCGCAGGTCGTACAGCTCGTTGACCGACTCCGGGTTGACGACCAGCTTGTAGCGGTCGTCGCGGATCATCCGCTGCGGGTAGGGGAAGTGGTGGCCGTGGAACTCGGCGAGCAGCTCGCCCGGCCATTCCGGGTGCTCGCCGCGGACGATCGGCGCCAGGCTGCGGCTGTCCACGGCCGGCTTCGTGTCGCAGCCCGCCAGCTCCAGGATCGTCGCGGTGCAGTCGGTGAGCGTGACGAACTCGTCCCTGACCTGCGGCTGCTCGCCGGGGATGCGGACGATGCCGGGGATGCGGTAAATGTCCTCGTACATCGCGGGGCCCTTGTCGTGCAGCCGGTGCGCCCCGGTGAACTCGCCGTGGTCGGCGGTGAAGAACACCGTGGTCTCGCCGGTGAGCCCCAGCTCGTCCATCCGGTCGAGGATCCGGCCGATCTGCCGGTCGATCAGCGTGACGTAACCCCAGTAGACCGCGATCAGCTTGCGGGTGACCTCGATGGGGATCGTGTCGAACGTCCAGTGCGCGCTGTAGTTGCGCTGCACCGGCGGTTTGCCCTCGAACGTCTCCGCGATCGACGGCGGCAGCTCCACCAGGCTCGGGTCGTACATGTCGAAGTACTCGTCCGGCAGCAGGTACGGCAGGTGCGGCCCGAAGAAGTGCGTGGCCAGGAAGAACGGCCGCCCGTCCGCGGCGTAGCGCTCCATGTGCTCGATCGCCCTGGTCGCCAGGTAGTGCTCGAACGTCGCCTCCACCGGCTGGTGCAGCCGCGCCGCCAGCAGGTTGCCCTGGTTGCCGTTGGGCGTGGTGCCCCGGATCAGGTCCGAGATCCGGTACGGCGGCAACCCCCGCTCCTCCAGGTACGCCAGGTAGTCGGGGTGGTCGACCGGGTTGTGCCAGCCGGGCAGGTCGGGCCCGTCGAAGCCGTAGGAGGCGGCGTTGCGGCTGGTGCCGCCGTGCCACTTGCCGATCAGCCCGAGCTGGTAGCCGCGCTCCCGCAGCGCCTCCGGGAAGGTGAACGCGTCCTCCCGCAGGTCCTCCAGATAGCCGACGTTGCGCTCGTAGTTCGCCAGCAGCCGGTGCCGGAACGGCGCCTGCCCGGTGAGCAGGCTCGCCCGCGCCGGCGTGCAGATGGCCGTCGGCGTGTAGAACCGATCGAACCGCGTGCCGGTCGCGGCCAGCCTGTCCAGGTTGGGCGTGGCCACGTGCGGGTTGCCGTAGCAGCCCAGGGTGTCGACGCGGTGCTGGTCGGTCATCAGGAACAGCAGGTTCACTTGGTGTAGGCCTCCGTGTAGAGGTCGCCCGTGTAGTACGTCGCGGGATCCGGGCGAGACTTCAGCTGGCCGGTGCTGACGAAGAAGTCGCCCAGGCTGTTCAGCCACGTGGCGACCGTGCCGTCCTTGGTCTTGGCGACCAGGTCGGCCGTGCTCATGACCTGTACGTTCGCCGCGTCGGCCTTGACCTTGGCCACGTCGAGCTTGAGCAGCGCGGCCGCCTCGGTGATCGAGTCCTCGGGGTGCGCGGCACGCCAGTCGTTGGCCTCCTGCAGCACCTTGATCACCTTGCGGGTGAGCTCCTGGTCCACGCCGGTGCCGCCGACGAACGCGGTCGGGAACGAACTGTCCGGGAACTCCTTGGTGCTGGCCAGCTCCACCGTGTCCGGCACCTTCTGCTTGATCGTGTCGATGAGCGGGTACCAGATCCCGGCGCCGTCGATCTGCCCGGCCGAGAACGCCGAGACGACCGTGGCCGGGTCCATGGGGATCTTCTGGATGTCCCCGGCGGTCATGCCCGCCTTCCGCAGCGCCAGGTTGAGCACCATGTCGCCGGACGTGCCTTCGGGCACGCCGACCTTCTTGCCCTTGAGGTCCTGCATGGTCTTGACGCCCGGCCGCCCGATGACGCGGTCGGCGTACGCGAGCGTGTTGACCGCGACGACCTTGGCCTTGCCGGTGGCGGGCAGCCACATGGCCCCCGGGCCGATGTAGCCGAAGTCGAGGTCACCGGAGCCGAGCGCCTGGATCTGCAGGGGCCCGTTGGTGAAGACCTTGATGTCGGGGGTGAGGCCCTGCTTGTCCCACAGGCCCTGCTTGTCGGCGATGGCGAGCAGGCTCGCGCCGTTGTAGTCGCTGATGTAGCCGAACCTGACCGTGGAGCCGTCGTCGGTGCAGGCGGTCACGGAGAGTGTCATCAGGCTCACCGCCGAGGCGGCCGTCAGGGCGCGGCGAAGGGAACGCATGGCGGATCAGTCCTTTCCGGGAGGTGAGTGCGGGCCGGGGCCGCGGGGTACGTGCG
>NZ_SMKO01000285.1 GCF_004348685.1 Nonomuraea deserti
GGCTGGGGCCGGGGCTGGCGGGTTACGTGCCGGTGGACGACCGGCCGCGCCCTTCACGCAACATCCCGGCATATGCGGATCTGCTGACGCGTATCCATCCGGTCGGGTCGGCCGGGCACTGCGCGGAGACCCTGCTGCGCACCGCGGAGAAGACCGGAATCGAGCACTTCATCGTGATGGTCGAGGGCCTGGGGGAGCACCGCCGGACGCTGGAGAACATCAGGCGATTCGGCGCCGAGGTGCTGCCGCTGCTGCCCCGGTGACCCGGCGGGGTGCCGGGCCACCGGGAGGGATCAGCAGTCCACCAGCTCCGGCTTCTGGTTGAGGATCTGGGCTCGCGGAGTGACGAACTCGTGCAGCGCCTTCGTGGCCGTCGGGTCGAAGACGGCGACCCGGTGGCAGTTCTGGAAGGCCAGGCGGACTCCGAAGTGGCGCTCCAGCGCACCGCGCATCGCGTCGCTCGCCAGGCAGCGCAGGAGCTGGCCGCGGGCCTCCTCGGACGGCGGTGGCACCGTGTTGTCCGCGAATTCGGCCCCGGTCTGCTCGCGCCGGCTCGCCAGGTCGCTGATCAGTGACCACGCGTACGGCAGCGAGTCGCGCACGCACGCGACGAAGGCCGCGTCGTCAACGTCACCGGCCCGGGCCTGGTCGAGCAGATCGTTCGGAACGGTCAGCGACATGCTGTCTCCTCTCGAAGGGGATCAAATGTGACGCTAGGCGGGGATGGGGGGAGCCTCCAGATACCTGGAGGGGGACAGTCGTGTGATCAGGGCCCGTAGACGAAGCCCGGATCTATCTGCTCGGCAAGGTCGGTGCCGGTGCGCTCGTTGCCCCAGGCGCGGGCGTTGCGCAGGTGGAACTCCACGGCCTGCCGGCCGAAGCGCTCCCAGTCTTTCTCCTGCTCGTCGAGGGTCTTGCGGAGCAGGGCGAGCGCGTCGGCGTTGGCCGGCTCGAGGTCGTCGAGCGTGAAGTGGCGGCCCTGCTCCATGGCGCGGACGGAGGCCGAGTGTTCCATCCAGGTGAGCAGATCGTCACCCACGTGCTCGCGCAGGAAGTCGACGTCGGACTCGCCGTGCACCTTGTTGCCGACCACGGCGAGCGCCACGCCGTATTGGGCGGCGTAGTCGCGGTATTGCCGGTAGACGCTCACGCCCTGCCTGGTCGGCTCGGCCACGAGGAACGTCAGGTCGAACCGGGTGAACAGGCCGGAGGCGAAGGAGTCGGCGCCGGCGGTCATGTCGACCACGACGTAGGAGCCGGCGCCGTCGACCAGGTGGTTGAGCAGCAGCTCGACCGCGCCGACCTTCGAGTGGTAGCAGGCCACGCCGAGATCGTCCTCGCTGAACGGGCCGGTCGCGAGCAGGCGCAGGCCGTCGGGCGTGGTGAGCCCGAGCGGGTCGGCGGCGAGGTCGTCGAAGCTCAGCAGCGTGGAGCCGCGGCCGGGCGGAGTGGTCTTGACCATGGACTCCGCCGAGGGGATGCGCGGGTTGGTGCCGCGCAGGCGGTCTTTGATCTCGGTGAGGTGGGCGCCGAGCGGCTCGGGCTGCCGGTCGAGGCCGAGCACGAGGGCGAGGTGCTGGTTGATGTCGGCGTCGATGGCGACCACGGGGCCGCCCTGGCTCGCCACATGCCTCGCGAACAGCGCCGACATCGTCGTCTTGCCGCTGCCGCCCTTTCCGACGAACGCCACTCTCACGGCGCCTCCTCTGGGGATGAAAATCGTTACCGTTTCTGTCGAGCCTCATCATGCCACACTCGCTCCATGCGGAACGAAGATTTGGCGCGCGCCGTACGGCTGCGTGAGGAAGGCCAGGGTGAGCAGGCCCGGCAGCTCCTCGTCGAGCTGGCCCAGCGGCATCCCGGCGACGCCGAGGTGGCCTACCAGGCGGCATGGGCACACGACGCGCTCGGGCTCGAGGCCGAGGCGGTCCCCTTCTACGAACGCGCGCTGGCGGGCGAGGGGCTGAGCGACGCCGACCGGCTGGGGGCCTTCACGGGGTTCGGCAGCACCTTGCGGGTGCTCGGCAGGCACGCCGATGCGCTGGAGACCTTCGAGCGCGGGCTGAAGGAGTTCCCCGGCGATGGGGCGTTGCGCACGTTCAGGGCGATGGCGCTGCACAACGCCGGGCGTTCCGCCGAGGCGGTCACGACGCTGCTCCAGGTGGTCGCCGAGTCAGACCGGGCCGGCGGGTACGCACCCGCGATCGCCTACTACGCCGACCACCTGGACGAGACGGTCTAGCCGCAGGTGGCGTCGAGGTTGATCGGGCTGTCCGGCTTCGGCGTCGTCGGCGGCTCCTCGCGCGTCGGCACGGTCTTGGTGGACGGCCGCTCCCTCAGGGAGTCGGAGACCGTGGCGCGGATGAGACGCCAGTCGGGGTTCGCCGTGTCGATCAGCGGCGGCACGAAGCTGAGGCTGCGGATCCTGGCGTTCTTCACCTTCTGCGACAGGTCCACGACGGCCGGCAGGAGGTCCTGGGGCAGGTCGGTGGAGATGGTCCGCTTGGCGGCCGCGGCCAGCCGCTCGAAACTGTTGATCACGGTCATCGGCTCGGCCTGCTTGACGACCGCGTTGAGCAGGCACTTCTGCCGTCCCATGCGGACATAGTCATCGCTGTCGGTGCGCGACCGGCCGTACCACAGGGCCTCCTCGCCGGAGAGTTTGCGCGTGCCCGGCGGCAGCAGGCCCTCGCGGTTGCGGCCGTACACGATGGGGTCCTTGATGGTGACCCGTACGCCGCCCATGGCGTCGACGAGCTCCGCGAAGCCCTTCATGTCGACCAGGACGTGATACTGCACGGGAAGGCCGAGGATGCCGCTGATCGTCTGCTTGAGCAGGGTGGGGCCGCGCTCGCCCTTCGGCACGCCCGGCACCGTGTCCGGGTGGTCCTCGGCGTACTGGAAGATCTCGTTGAGCAGGCCGGGCGTGTCGGGGCCCGTGCCGGTGAAGCCGAACGGGAAGCGGGTCCTCGCCGGGCCGTGGGGGAGCGGCACGCGCTGGAGGTTGCGCGGCAGGCCGAACAGCGTGGTCGCGCCGGTCGTGGTGTCCACGCTGGCCACGGTCATGCTGTCGGTGCGCACGCCGGGCCTGCCGGGCGCCGAGTCGCCGCCGAGGAGCAGGAACTGCACGCGCGTCGCGCCGTTCCACGGATCATCGGCCATGATGGGCGTGCCGTCGGTGCTGGACGGGAACAACGTGTTCACGACGTCCCGCGACAGGTAGGCGATCCTGGCGGCGTAGGCGGTGGGGGCCAGGATGAGAGCACAGAGGGCGACGGTCAGCGTCGTGGTGAGGAAGCGGCCGATCCGGTCCGAGCGCGGGGGGCGTACGAGGACGAACGACCAGACGATCACGCCGGTCCAGGCCAGGGCGATCGTCACCAGCGCTACGGTGAGCACGGTCAGCCAGCGGGGCTGGACGGCCAGAGACAGGAGGTTGGCGCTGTACGCGGTGAACACGGTGAGCACACCGGCCAGCATCAGCACGTACGCCACCATGAGCGCCAGACCGGATCGGCGGCGTTCGACCGCCAGGTGTGCCACGCCCCACAACATTGCCGCTCCCATGGTCAGTGCGATGCTCGCTCCCAGGCCAAAACCTCGTTCTCTCTCCGTCATGCCTGGTCAAACCCCCAATGTGTGGCCATCCAGGTCACCCTAGTAATGCGCAATGCGCTGCGATGGTGCGTCAGGGCAGGGTTCGGTCAATTCCCGGTCAAGACCAGCTTGAGATATAACGTGAATGTGGGCAAGCGACACGGTAGATACGGGTTCGACGCACCCTGGGCGCTGGCGGGTCTCCTCCTCGGAGTGATCATGCTGGCGGCGCTCACGGTGCTGTCGTTCGTGTTCGACGTCCCGGAGGCGGGGGTCGCCTTCCTGCTCGGCGGCACGTACACGCTGGCCAGCGCGGGCAGCCACCTCTACACGACGCGGCGCGGCAAGCCGGCCGTCTGGGCGGCGGAGCTGGATCGCCTGAAGGGCGGCGAGCGCCTGCTGGATCTGGGCTGCGGGCGCGGCGCCGTCCTCACGCTGGCCGCACGACGGCTGGACGAGGGCCACGTGACCGGCCTCGACCAGCGCTCCAAGGGAGCGCCGCGGGCCAGGGCGAACGCCGAGCGGGAAGGCGTCGCCGACCGGGTGTCCCTGGTGGTGGGCGACCTGCGTGACCTGCCGTTCGAGGACGGCGCGTTCGACGTGGTCGTCACCGACCAGGCCATCCACACCATCACGCGCCCCGCAGGGCGGGAACAGGCCGTCCGCGAGGCGCTGCGGGTGCTGCGGCCGGGAGGCCTGATGCTGATCGCCGACCCGCACCACACCCGCGCGTACGAGGACACGCTGCGCTCGCTCGGCGTCGTCGACGTACGGCGGCGCGACGCCGGCTGGCGATTCTGGTACGGCGGGCCGTGGTCCCGCACGGAGATCCTCGAGGCCAGAAGCCCCGCCGCGTAGGGGAAACGTTTGCCGCTCGCTCGCCGGGTATCGAGATGACCTTATGAGCGACGTGGAAACCGGCACCATAACCACGAAGGTCCCCGCGCGGCTGGACCGGCTGCCGTGGTCACGCTGGCACTGGATGATCGTCATCGGTCTGGGCACGGTGTGGATCCTCGACGGGCTCGAGGTCACCATCGTCGGCAACCTCTCCGCGCAGCTCGCCAAGCCGGGCAGCGGCCTGGATATCACGCAGGCGCAGGTGGCGGGCACGGCCGCGGCGCTCTACGTGGCGGGGGCCTGCTCGGGAGCGCTGTTCTTCGGCTGGCTGACCGACAGGTTCGGCAGGAAGAAGTTGTTCATCATCACGCTGGTGGTCTACCTGGCGGCGACGCTGCTGACCGCGTTCTCGTTCAGCGTGTGGTGGTTCTTCCTGTTCAGGTTCGTGACGGGTTTCGGCATCGGAGGCGAGTACGCCGCCATCAACTCGGCCATCGACGAGCTCATCCCGAGCCGGCACCGAGGGCGCATCGACATCATCATCAACGGCAGCTACTGGCTCGGCGCGGCCGGCGGCGCGCTGCTGACCGTGCCCCTGCTGAACGACCTTCCGGTGAACATCGGCTGGCGCGTCGCGTTCGGCCTTGGCGTGGTGCTGGGGCTGGCGATCCTGCTCGTCCGCCGGCACGTGCCGGAGAGCCCGCGCTGGCTGTTCATCCACGGCAAGGGCGACGAGGCGGAGAAGATCGTCGAAGACATCGAGCACCAGGTCGACGAGGATCTGCCGGAGCCGTCGCAGTCGATGACCATCCACCAGCGCAGGTCCATCGGGTTCGTGCGCATCGCGCACACCATGGTCGCGCTCTACCCCAAGCGGACCGTGCTCGGCCTGTCGCTCTTCATCGGGCAGGCGTTCCTCTACAACGCCATCACCTTCGGGTACGCCCAGATCCTGTCCACCTTCTTCGGCATCACCACGAACACCGGCTACTACTTCGCCGTGATCGCGGTCGGCAACTTCCTCGGCCCGTTGCTGCTCGGCCACCTCTTCGACACCGTGGGCCGGATCCCGATGATCTCGGCGACGTACATCGGGTCGGGGCTGCTGCTGCTCGGCACCGCCTGGCTGTTCAGCCAGGGGGCTCTGACCGCCGTCACGCTGACCGCCTGCTGGTCGCTGGTGCTCTTCGTGGCCTCGGCGGGGGCCAGCTCGGCGTACCTGACCGTCAGCGAGATCTTCCCGATGGAGACCAGGGCGATGGCGATCGCGTTCTTCTTCGCGGTCGGCACGGCCTGCGGCGGCATCGCCGGGCCGCTCGTCTTCGCCAACCTGGTCGAAAGCGGCGTGCCGGGGGATACGGCGCTCGCGTTCGCCATCGGCGCGCTGGTGATGATCGCCGGTGGTCTGGTCGAGTTGTTCCTGGGGGTCAAGGCCGAGCGCAAGGGGCTGGAGGCCATCGCGACGCCGCTTTCCGCGGCCGAGGTGACCAAGGCCGCCTGATCTCTCATGACTTCGGTGGCGGCCGATCTATGTAGGCGGCATAAAGCCGATCGATATCGGTGCCCGGTAGAACGGTGGCCATGGTCAAACACATCAGGAAAACCGTCATCTCGCTCGGAGCCGTGGCCTCTCTGACCCTGGTGGCCGCGGCCGCCCCAGCCCTGGCGGCCTCGGCCGACGACATCCCGATCGACAGATGCAAGCGCGGGAACTTCTGCATTTACGACCCTCCCAGATACCCGCTCTGGCAGTACAGCGGGAACATCAGTGTCACCCACACCTTCGACGGAGGGTCGTCGTGGATCAGGAACAACGGGTATAGAGTCGCCGGCGCCGACCACATCCGCTTCACCTACAACTATTTCGGCGAATCCAAGAAGACCGGCTGCCTGCATCCGCCGGGCGACGGCACGACGATCAAGAAGTTCACCAAGAAGAAGAGCGTCAACATCTACAAGGTGCAATGGGTCGGCGCCTGCTAGGCACCGGTTGTGTCTAACCCACCGCGGCTGGGGCGGCGATGCCCGCCACGTGATCGATGTACGCGGTGGGCAGGCCGTACAGGACGGCCGCCATCTCGCGGTCGTGCAGCACCGGTAGGGCGGCCAGCGCGTCGGAGGCCAGGCCGCGGCAGTGCTCGATCGTGGTGTCCACCATCCGGCCGGACCGCAGCCTGCGCAGCACCTCCCCCACCTCGTCGTCGGTCATGTCCCTGCCGAGCAGGTGCCGGACGTCGGCGTCGGCCATGAGCAGCGGCAGGCTGTAGACGCCCTGCCGCAGGTCGTGGCCCGCGGGTTTGCCGAGCTGGTCGCTGGAGGCGGTCAGGTCGAGCAGGTCGTCGAGGATCTGGAAGATCAGCCCGAACTTCTCCCCGTATTCCGCCATCCGCGCTCTGTCCTCGGCGGAGGCGTGCGCGCAGACTGCGGCGACCAGGCATCCGGCGCTGAAGAGCGCGGCGGTCTTCCCGGTGATGGACCGCAGCGCGCTCTGCCGCGTCCTGGCGGGGTCGAACAGGTCGTTCGTCTCGAGGAACTGCCCTTCCGCCAGCTCGACGACGGTGGCCGCCAGCACCTCCGCCACCGACCTCGACACGGCCGTGATGGCCGCGAGCCCGGCCCTGGCCAGCATGAAATCGCCGATGACGAGCGCCTTGCCGGCGCCGAGCTCGTCGTTGAGCGTTCTGGTGCCGCGGCGCTGCGTGGCGTGGTCCATGAGGTCGTCGTGCACGAGCGAGCCCGCGTGGATGAGCTCGACGCAGGCGGCAGCCGTGATCACGCGCCGGTCGAGCCCGTGGCCGAGAGCCAGGGAGGTCGCGAGCGTCATCGCGGGCCGCAGCCGTTTGCCGCCGGCGGCCACGATGCGCTCGGCGCCGGTGTTGATCCCGCTCGGCGCGGACGATCCGGTCAGCCGCCGGATCCTCGTCTCGACCTTCTTCATCCCCTGCACGATGGCGGGGTTGCGCAGTAAGAGGTCCATGCTTTAAGCCTGCGTCGGCACCGCTGTGCCACGGCTGAGAGACCCTGAGGACCCTCTCAGTCCGTCAGACGACGACCGGGTCACGAAGCCCGGACCTCCGGCGTTGCACCTGACACCGTGTCAGGCGATATGCAGGGTGTGCCGACTTACAGAGGACATCGTGCTTATAGGAGGACATCGTGGCGATGGCTGAGCGGGTCGATGAGGTCCTGGGCGCGGGCAAGGCGCCCGACTTCCACGGTCTCGTGGTGATGCGGGGCGGGGAGGTCGTCCTCGAACGGTACGGAGCCGGCCAGGACCACCGGCTCGGCCAGGACCTGGGACACGTCGTGTTCGACCGGGACACGCTGCACGACCTGCGGTCGGTGTCCAAGAGCGTCGTGGGGCTGCTGTACGGGATCGCGCTGGGCGAAGGGCTGGTGCCGGAGCCGGGTGAAGGGCTGGTGCGACAGTTCGCCGAATATCCGGACCTGGTGGCCGATCCCGAGCGGGCGCACCTCACCATCGAGCACGCGCTCACCATGACGCTCGGCCTGGAATGGAACGAGGACGCCCCTTACACGTCCCCGGCCAACAGCGAGATCGCCATGGAGCTGGCACCCGACCGGCATCGCTACGTGCTCGAGCGGCCCGTCGTCGAGGGGGCCGGGAGGCAGTGGTTGTACTGCGGGGGCGCCACGGCGCTGCTCGGGACCGTCATCGCGCGCGGCGCCGGCCGGCCGCTGGCGGAGTACGCCGAGACCGCGCTGTTCCGGCCGCTCGGCATCGGCGACTTCGGCTGGACCAAGGGTGACGACGGGCTGGAGTCCGCCGCCGCCGGGCTGCGGCTGCGCCCGCTCGACCTGGCGGCCGTGGGGCGGCTGGTGCTCGACGGCGGCCGCGACATCGTGCCCGGCCGGTGGATCGAGGAGATGCTCACGCCCCGGGTCGTGATCGAGGGCGACCTCCACTACGGCTACCAGTGGTACATCGGCACCGGCGAGCGCCGCCAGTACGAGGGCATCGGCAACGGCGGCCAGCGACTGCTCGCGGTGCCGGAGGAGGAACTGGTCGTGGCGGTCACGGCCGGCGAGTACGACCAGGACACGGTCAGCGCCACGGCCGTGCTGGACGCCGTGCTCGGCAGGTGACGGTCAGGGAAGGAGCAGGACCCGGCCGGTCCGTTCAGCGGGGCAGGATGTCCCGGTCGAAGATGTCGATCGGGAGGTAGAGCGTCACCGTCGGGTTGGGGATCGTGACGATGCAGCTGATGCGGATCTTTGACTCCGTGCTCGACCCGCTGGAGCACGCCGGAGACTCGGCCGCCATGCTGGGCACTCTGGAGACGCACCTCGACCTGGGCTGCGACGTTCAGCGCACGGCGGCGTCACTGCATCTGCACCGGACCACGGTGTACTACCGGCTCGGCCGCATAGCCGGGGTCCTCGGCGCGGACCTGCGCGACGGATTGACGCGCTCGCACCTCCACCTGGCGCTGAAGGCCCGCCGGATCAGCCGGCAGCTCATCGGTCATCGAATCTCCTTAAGCGTGGAGACCTCGGGCTTCAGCCCTGGGGAGGAAACGCGGCACAGCGCCGCATACCGAACACACGCACGATGCTTAGCCGATCGCGCGGTACCATGTGACGCGTGGCGCAGATCGTGAAGCGGGCCTACAAATACCGCTTCTACCCGACCCCCGGCCAAGCCGAAGAGCTTGCCCGAACGTTCGGCTGCGTCCGCCTCGTCTACAACAAAGCCCTCGAAGAACGCACCCGCGCCTACACCATGGAAGGCCGTCGCGTCTCCTACGTGGAGTCGTCGGCCGCTCTGACCGAGTGGAAACGCAGCGGCGACTACGACTTCCTGTTCGAGGTGTCGTCCGTGCCGTTGCAGCAGGCGCTGCGCCACCTTCAGGCGGCATTCGCGAACTTCTTCGCCAAACGAGCCCGATATCCCACCTTCAAGAGCAGGAAGAAGGCACGCGCGAGCGCGGAGTACACCCGCTCGGCGTTCCGCTGGCGCGACGGCACACTGACGCTGGCCAAGATGGACACGCCGCTGGACATCGTGT
>NZ_SMKO01000286.1 GCF_004348685.1 Nonomuraea deserti
GGGGCTGCGGGCCGTAACCAGGCTGCTGGCCCGACGGGGGCTGCGGGCCGTAACCAGGCTGCTGGCCCGACGGGGGCTGCGGGCCGTAACCAGGCTGCTGGCCCGACGGGGGCTGCGGGCCGTAACCGGGCTGGCCGGACGGGGGCTGCGGGCCGTAACCAGACTCCGGCTGGCCGTACGCGCCGGAGGGCTGCTCCTGGCCGTAACCGGGCTGCGGGCCGTAACCGGGCTGCTGACCGAACGCGGCCGGCTGCTCCTGCTGCCCGAAACCGGGCTGACCGGGCTGACCGGGCTGGCCGGGCTGGCCGGGCTGGCCGTAGCCGGGGGCGGGCTGCTGCTGGCCGTAGTAGGGGGGCTGCTGGCCGAACTGGGGCTGCTGGTAGGTCTGCGCGGCGGGACGTGCGGGGACGACCTGCGGCAGCAGGTAGACGAGCGCGATGGCGGTCAGCGCGAGCGCGGGCGCGCCCAGCAGCACGAGCTCCACCGCGGGCCGGGCGCCGTCGCCGGTGAACACGCCGAGCACGAGTGAGAGCATGCCGCCCACCGCGGCCATCGCCAGCCCGGCCACCGCGGCGTACGCGACCGGCTTGGCCTTGGGCGACGGTTCGCCGACCTTGGTGAGGAGCAGCACGGACCCCACGAGCAAAGCCACCACGTACGGGCTCGTGATGTCCAGGGTGTTCCAGGAAGCACGTTCCATGATGGTCGTGTCGGGGTCCCCGACCAGGACGCGACCGATCCTCACCAGGACGTACATCAGTCCTAGGACGACCATGGCCCAGGCGGCCGGCTCCCTCAGCCGGACGACGTCAAATTTGCTCACAACTACCCCCATCAGACCCTTTAGCCCGAAGGGAGTTTGCCACATCACCGACGAAGCTCGCGGGAGTCCCAGAAACCTCTTCCATCCCAATTCTACAAATATCCGCACGTACAGGGGTTCCGGCGCGGCCAAAACCGGTCCCGGGGCAGGCCTGTCAGAGGCCGGTGGAAGACTGGGCCGCATGCACATCGTGTCCCTCGCCGGAGGCATCGGCGGCGCCCGTTTCCTGCGCGGCCTGCGCGCCACCGAGCCAGCCGCCTCGATCACCGTCATCGGCAACACAGGTGACGACATCACCCTGTTCGGCCTGCGGGTCTGCCCCGACCTCGACACGGTGATGTACACCCTGGGCGGCGGCATCGACGAGGAGCAGGGCTGGGGCCGGGCCAAGGAGACCCACGTCGTCAAGGAGGAGCTGGCCGCCTACGGCGTCGAGCCGCAGTGGTTCGGGCTGGGCGACCGCGACTTCGCCACCCACATCGTGCGCTCGCAGATGCTGGAGGCGGGCTATCCGCTCTCGCAGATCACGCAGGCGCTGTGCGCGCGCTGGCAGCCCGGCGTGCGGCTGCTCCCGATGACCGACGACCGCTGCGAGACCCACGTCGTGATCGAGGACGACCGCGGCAAGCGCGCCGTGCACTTCCAGGAGTGGTGGGTGCGCCTGCGCGCCTCGGTGCCCGCCCAGTCGTTCGCGCTGGTGGGGGCCGACACCGCGAAGCCCGCGCCCGGCGTGCTGGAGGCCGTCGAGCAGGCCGACGTGGTCATCCTGCCGCCGTCCAACCCGGTGGTGAGCATCGGCACGATCCTGCAGGTCCCGGGCATCCGCGACGCCCTGCTGCCCAAGACCGTGGTCGGCGTCTCGCCGATCATCGGCGGCGCGCCGGTCAGGGGCATGGCCGACGCCTGCCTGACGGCCATCGGAGTGGAGACGACAGCGCAGGCCGTCCTCGAGCTGTACGGCTCCGATCTCCTCGACGGCTGGCTGGTGGCGGAGGAGGATCACGCGGTCGCCCTCGACGGCGTCAGGGTGGTCGCCGGGCCGATCCTCATGCACGACCCCGACGCCGCCGCCGGCATCGCCCGCACCGCACTCGACCTCGCCCTGGAGCTCGCCCGATGACCGCGTCCCAGCCCCCGTCGCCCGCGACCGCCTCCCAGCCCTCGACGCCCGCCGCGACCGCCTCCCGGCACCCGGCGCCCGCCGAGCCCGCGACCGACGCGCGGCGGATCGAGGTGATCGCCGTCACGGGCATCGGCGAGGTGCGTCCGGGAGACGACGTGGCGGCCCTGCTCAAGGACGCCGGGTTGCATGACGGCGACATCGTGGTCGTCACCTCGAAGATCGTGAGCAAGGCGGAGGGCAGGGTGCGGCAGGCGCCCGACCGCGCCCAGGCGATCGAGGACGAGACCGCGCGCGTGGTCGCCCGGCGCGGCGACACCGTGATCTCGCAGACCCGCCAGGGCTTCGTCATGGCCGCCGCCGGCGTCGACGCCTCCAACACCGAGCCCGGCACCGTGCTGCTCCTGCCCGTCGATCCCGACGCGTCGGCCAGGCGCATCAGGGCCGGCCTGAGCGAGCGGGCCGGGGTGATCGTCTCCGACACGTTCGGGCGGCCGTGGCGCAACGGCCTCACCGACGTGGCCATCGGGGCGGCGGGCGTGCGGCCGCTCGACGACTTCCGGGGCGCGTCCGACGGCTACGGCAACGAGCTCAGCGCGACGGTCACGGCGCTGGCCGACGAGATCGCGGGCGCGGCCGAGCTGGTCAAGGGCAAGCTCGACGGGGTTCCCGTGGCGATCGTGCGCGGGCTGTCCCACCTGGTCACCGACGACGACGGGCCGGGCGTCAGGCCGCTCGTGCGCGCGGCCGACGAAGACCTGTTCCGCTACGGGTCGCGCGACGTCGTGTTCGCCCGCCGGACGATCAGGGAGTTCGCCGACCGGCCCGTCGATCCCGTGGCCGTGCGCAGGGCGGTGGCGGCGGGCATCGCCGCGCCGGCGCCGCACCACACGACCCCGTGGAGGTTCGTGCTGGTCGAGTCACCCGAGACCAGGACGAAACTGCTCGACGCGATGCGCGAGGCGTGGATCAGCGATCTGCGCGGCGACGGGTTCACCGAGCAGTCGATCGCCAAGCGGATCAAGCGTGGCGACGTGCTGCGCAACGCGCCCTATCTGGTCGTGCCGTGCCTGGTGATGGAGGGTTCCCACACCTACCGCGACGAGCGGCGCAACGCCTCCGAGCGGGAGATGTTCGTCGTGGCGACGGGCGCCGGGGTGGAGAACTTCCTGATCCAGCTCGCCGTCGAGGGGCTCGGCTCGGCGTGGGTGTCGTCCACGATGTTCTGCCGGCCGGTCGTGCGCGAGGTGCTCGGCCTGCCCGGGTCGTGGGATCCGATGGGCTGCGTGGCCGTCGGGCACGCGGCCGCGCCGCCGCGCGAGCGGGCGCCGCGCGATCCTGACGAATTCATCGTCACGCGTTGACCGGGTGACGGAACTCCAGTCAGCCAGGCATTTACCGTTAGGAAAGTTTCCTTTACATTCGGCTCAACCCCCCATGTAAAGGAGCCGCCGAATGAGAAGGACGCTGACCTTACTCGCCGTGGTGGTGGTCGCGTTCGCCACCACGGTGTTCAACACCGCTCCGGCGTTCGCCCACGGTTACGTGAACTCGCCGCCGAGCCGCCAGGCCAACTGCGCCCAGGGCAAGGTGCCCGACTGCGGCAACATCATCTACGAGCCGCAGAGCGTGGAGGGACCGAAGGGCCTGCGCAGCTGCCACGCCAACCTCCCGCAGTTCGCCCAGCTCAGCGACGAGAGCAAGCCGTGGCCCGTCGCCTCGGTGGGCAGCACGACGACCTTCACCTGGACGTTCACCGTCCAGCACGCCACGCGCGACTTCGAGTACTACATCGGCGGCACGCGGGTGGCCGTCTTCGACGGCGGCGGCCGGCAACCGCCTCCCACGGTCTCCCACACGGTCGACCTCTCCGGGTTCTCCGGGCGGCAGAAGATCCTGGCGATCTGGAACATCTCCGACACGGCCAACGCCTTCTACTCCTGCATCGACGTACACATCGGGGGCGGGAGCAACCCGAACCCGTCACCCACCGCCACGCCGACGCCCACCCCGACCCCGACCGACACCCCGACGACCCCCTCGGGCACCTGGAAGGCCGGCACGGCGTACACGACCGGCAGCACGGTGATCTACAACGGCGCCACCTACCAGTGCGTCCAGGCGCACACCGCCATCGCCGGGTGGGAACCGCCCAACGTTCCCGCCCTCTGGCGGCGCGCCTAGCACGCGGAAGGGGGCGTCCCGCGCCCCCTTCACGGCACCCTTCACGGGGCCCTCAGGTCGTCGGCTTGCAGGTGGGGTGGCAGAGCCGGCGGGCCAGGGCGGCGAGGAAGACGTCGATGATCTCCCCCGGCTCCTTGGCCGCGTGCAGCGACCCGTTCGTGGCGGCCGCGATCTGCGACAGGCCCGCCCGGTCCACGTCCTCGCCGAACGCGATGATGATGATCTGGACGGGCCTGTCAGGGTCCCACCCGCGCCGCAAGGCGTCGAGGAGTCCCGCGAGGTCGGTGCCCCCGCCGTCGTCGCGGCCACCGGTGATCACCAGGAGCGCGTTGTTCATCTCCTCGCGGTAGTCGCCGGTGACCTTGCGGAAGCCGCTGAGTATCGAGTCGTAGAGCGAGCTGTCCGCCTTCGGGTGGGCGGTCATCGTGCTGGTCAGCTCGTCCAGCCGGCTGCGCCGGATCACCTGCCCCGACTCCGGTTCGTTGATCGGCCCGAGCCTGACCCGCTCCCGGTAGCCCTTGATGCCGCCGAGCCGGTCGGCGAACTCCCAGAAACCCATGTGCGTGGAGTCGGGGAACAACCGCAGCCCGATCTTGGCCGCGTCCAGCGCCACACTGATCTTGGTCTTGCCGTCCATCTTCTCCGCCATGTGCTTGGAGGCGTCGGTCAGCACCAGGATGTTCGTCGGCGGAGCCAGCCTGCTCCAGGCGGCCAGCGCCGCGTCGATGTCCTGCGGCGACACCGACTGCCTCGTCCTCGGAGCCGCCGAGGGGATCTGCGGCCCAGGAGAGATCGGCCCCTGCCGCCCGTCCCCCGACCTGAACCCGGCCCGCCGTACGATCTCCTGGGCCTGCGGTCCCTCCAGCCAGCCGGCGAAGGCCGCGGACGCCTCCGCGACCGCCGGGTCGGTGGCGGTGACCACGTACGGATAGTCGAGGTTGATCGTGCCCTCGCGCGGGTGCAGCGCCACCACCGGGTCGTCCGACGGGCGCAGGTTGTGCTGCCGCACCGACTGCTCGGGGACGATCACGACCGGTCGCTTCCAGAACGTGCGATCGTCGACCGCGTCCAGCATGCTGCGGTAGTCGGGCGCAGAACCGGCCTGCGCCCACCGTACGAACGCGGTCAGCGCCTTGTCGGCCTCCGGCCCCGAGCCGACGACGTCCCTGGCGGCGGCGACCGTGGCGATGCCCGCCCCGGCGAGGGACGGGTCGGGCACGCGGACGATGTCGGGCTCGTCCTCGGTGGGCGTCAGCCGCCCGCGCACGGTCGAGGGGAAGACCATCCGCCAGTTCATCTCGGTCTTGCCGACGGAGAACCGCTCGGCCAGCGACTGGCGGGTCGCGAACACCAGCGGCGACGTGGCCACCACGCTCTCGCCCGCGGGCAGCGCGTTCGCCCCCTGCTGGCGGGCCAGCCTGATCCACGCGGAGGAGTCGGCGATCCAGCCGTCGGGCCGCTCGCGCAACACGCCCGCCCGGTCCCCGATCAGCGTGCGCAGGACGGTGGCCGGCGGGTGCTCGGTCACCTGGACCAGCACGCACCGGCCGCCGACCGCCGTCTTCGTCTCGTTGAACCGCCCCGCGGCCTCCATCGCCGCGGGCGCCACGTCGACCGCGGCCGCCACGCTCACGAGAACAGGCTCTCGTGCGTTGCACAGCACGCCCCCGCCGCCGAGCACCGCGACGGCGCCCGCCGCGACGATCGCCACGGCCGTGAGCGTCGCCAGCATGCCCCGCCGGAACGCCTTCCTGCGCCGCCGCTCAGGGGGCAGCGCGGCACGGTGCCGACCCAACCGCACGGTGAACCTCTCTCCGGGGAGTGACGATTCTTCCAGCGCCTCCCGTGGCGGACGCAAGCCCTGTTAGAACATGTTATAACTAGGCGATCGGCAGGGCCCTCCTGACGCTCTGGCACACGCCGTCACTCGCCTGCGAGGCCCGCAACCGCTCCGCCGCCGGGGTCGCGTACTCCGTGGTGCGCTGCCTGGCCGGGCGGCCCGTGACCTCGACCATCTCCCGCAGCTCGCTGATGGTCTTGTAGGAGCCGTTCTCCGAGCCGGCCATCCGGCTGATGGTCTCCTCCATGAGCGTGCCGCCGAGGTCGTTCACGCCGCCCTGGAGCACCTGGCGGCACAGGTCGTCGCGGAGCTTGACCCATGAGCACTGGATGTTCCTGATCGCGCCGTGCAGGAGGATCCTGGCCAGGGCGTGCACGGCCCTGTTCTCCTGCGCCGTGGGGCCGGGCCTGGCGAGTCCGGCCAGGTAGATGGGGGCGCTGGTGTGCACGAACGGCAGCAGCACGAACTCCGAGAACCCGCCGGTCCGCTCCTGGAGCCGCCGGATGAGCTTGATGTGCCTGACCCAGTGCAGGTGGTTGTCGACATGCCCGTACATCATGGTGGACGTCGTGGGAATGCCCACGTCGTGGGCCGTGGTGATCACCTCGACCCATTCGGCGGCCGGCAGCTTGCCCTTGGTCAGCACCCACCGCACGTCGTCGTCGAGGATCTCGGCCGCCGTCCCGGGCAGCGAGTCGACGCCCGCCTCCTTGGCCGCCTCCAGCCAGGCACGGACGGACATGTTCGTCCGGCTCGCGCCGTTGATGACCTCCATCGGGGAGAACGCGTGCACGTGCATGCCCGGCGTCCTGGCCTTCACCGCCCTGGCGATGTCGAAGTACGCCGTGCCGGGCAGGTCGGGATGGATGCCGCCCTGCATGCACACCTCGGTCGCCCCGGCCTCCCACGCCTCCTGCGCCCGGTCGGCCACCTGGTCGAGGCTCAGCGTGTACGCGTCGGCGTCGGTCCTGCGCTGGGCGAACGCGCAGAAGCGGCAGCCGGTGTAACACACGTTCGTGAAGTTGATGTTCCGGTTGACGACGTAGGTCACGTCATCCCCGACCGCCTCCGCGCGCAGCCCGTCGGCGATCGCGGCCAGCTCGTCCAGCGCCTCGCCCTCCGCCCCGAGCAGCGCGACCGCCTCGGCGTCCGTCAGGCCCGCGGGATCCGCCTCAGCCCGCCTCAGCGCCGCCCGGACCTCGCCGGGCGTCACGGTGCCGGTGCCGCCCGTGCCCGCCGGCGCCCCTTGCCGAGCTGCGGCGGCGGGATCCGGGGTGAGGCGGTCGCGGAGGGCGGTCCAGTCGCCGTAGACGTGGTCGAAGTCGTCGCGCCGGTCGCGGGTCCGCCCGGTCGTGTCGACCTCGACGTGCAGATCGACCCGCCCCGACGCGGCGAGCCCTCCGTCCCGCCCACCGTCCGGCTCCTGCCACGGCATCCCGCGCAGGACCGCGTCCTCCCTGGCCAGCCCCGTGGCCGGGTCCGCCAGGGCGGCCACGTGCCCGACCAGCCGCGGGTCGAGCCAGGGCTCCCCCGCCACCACGTACTCGGGATAGATCGTCAGCCGCTCCCGCAGCCGGAAGCCCTCCTCGGCGGTGCGCGCCGCTAGGTCGTCGATCTGCGGCCAGGGCCGCTCCGGGTTCACGTGGTCGGGCGTGAGCGGCGACACCCCGCCCCAGTCGTCGATGCCCGCCCGGATCATGAGCGCGTACTCGGCGTCCACCAGGTTCGGCGGCGCCTGGAGGCGGACGCGGGGCCCGAGGACGAGGCGGGCGACGGCGATGGTGGCCGCCAGCTCCCGCAGGTCGGCGTCGGGCAGCCCGCGCATGGCGGTGTCGGGCTTGGCGCGGAAGTTCTGGACGATGACCTCCTGGATGCCGCCGTACTCGCGGGCCACCCGCCGGATCGCGAAGAGCGACTCCGCCCGGTCCTCCACCGTCTCGCCGATGCCGATGAGGATCCCGGTCGTGAAGGGCACGCCGCTCCGGCCGGCGTCCTCCAGCACGCGCAGCCGTACGGCCGGGTCCTTGTCCGGCGATCCGTGGTGGGGCTGCCCCTTCTCCTCGAACAACCGCCGCGACGTCGTCTCCAGCATCATCCCCATGGACGGCGCGACGGGCTTGAGCCGCTGCAGGTCGCGCCAGCTCAGCACCCCCGGGTTGAGATGCGGCAGCAACCCGGTCTCCTCCAGCACCCTGATCGCCATGGCCCGCACGTACGACAGCGTGTCGTCGTAGCCGTGCGCGTCGAGCCACTCGCGGGCCTGGCGCCAGCGGTCCTCCGGCCGGTCGCCCAGCGTGAACAGCGCCTCCTTGCAGCCCATCGCCGCCCCCTGCCGGGCGATCTCCAGCACCTCGTCGGGGCTCAGGAACGGCGACTCCAGCTTGTGCGGCGCGGTCGCGAACGTGCAGTAACCACACCGGTCCCGGCAGAGCCGGGTCAGCGGGACGAACACCTTCTTGCTGTAGGTGATGACGCCCGCGCGGCCGGCGGCCGTGAGCCCGGCGTCGCGTACGCGGGAGGCGTGATCGAGCAGGGCGTCGAGCTGTTCGCCCCGGGCGTGCAGCAGGATGGTCGCCTCGGCGACGTCGATGGCCTTGCCGTCGCGGGCGCGGGCGAGAGCACGGCGGAGCGCGGAATCGCTGACGAGACTCATAAGGGCACAGTACGTGGGGCTGAGTTCGCCGCTCGCACCCAGGGCGGCTCAGAACGCCCGGTAGTCGCGCACGGGCATCCGGGGTCCGCGGGCGGGCGGGCGCAGCCCGGTGAGCCAGACCAGCATCGCGGCGCGGTGCCGATGCCCTTCGTACGGCTCCAGCAGCCGCATCATCCCCTGATCGTCGGTCTTCTCCCCCGTCAGCGCGTAGCCGACGAGCTTGGCCAGGTGGAAGTCGCCCACGCTCACCGCGTCGGGGTCGCCGAGCGCGCGCTGGCGCACCTCGGCCGACGTCCACACCCCGATCCCCGGCAGCGCCCGCAACAGCCGGTCGAGCTCCTCCGTGGTGGCGGCGGCCTCCAGCTTGGCGGCGTGCCAGGCGGCGTTCGCGATGGTCCTGGCGCGCACGGCCTCGGCGCCCGCGCGGTGCCAGTGCCAGCTCGGGATCTGCCGCCACACCGCGGTCTCCGGCACGACCCGCATCCCTTCGGGCGCGGGCCCCGGCGCGGGCTCGCCGTAGCGGGTGAGCAGCCAGCGCCAGGCCCGCCACGCCTCCCGCCCGACGACCTTCTGCTCCAGCACGGCGGGGACGAGGGCCTCCATGACGCGGCCGGTCCTGCCGATCCGCAGGCCCGGATTCCTGCGTACGGCCTCCGCCAGGACCTCGTGCCTGACGCTGAAGCCCGAAACGTCGTCGTCAGCCCCCAGCAGCGCCGGCAGCGTCTCCAGCGCCCACTCCGCCCC
>NZ_SMKO01000287.1 GCF_004348685.1 Nonomuraea deserti
AATCCGGCCGCACCTCGGCGACCATCCGCACCGCTCGGCGGCGCAGCTCGGCGGGGTAGGGAGACTTACCAGGCATGGACTCGATCCTCTCAAGAGATCAAGTCTCCACCGAACCCGGGGCGATTCAATGTGGCGGCGGGCGCGCAGCACCCACGACAGGCTCCGTTCCACCACCCAGCGCTTGGCCAACACGACGAAGCCCTGGGCGCCGCGCGGCCGGGAGACCACCTTGACGGTGAGGTCCAGGAAGGTGCGCGCCCACTCGATCAGCGATCCCGCATAGGCGGAGTCGGCCCAGACCAGGGTGATCTCGGGGTGGGTCAGGCGCAGCCGGAACAGCAGCTCGCGGGCGCAGTCCCGGTCGGCCATGTCGGCCGGGGTGACCATGACCATCACCTGAAGCCAGGGATCGACCACAAGATGTCGCTTCCTGCCGTTGATGCGTTTGGCCGGGTCAAAGCCGCGAGTGGCCTTGCTGACCGTTTCCGATCCCTTCACCGACTGGGATTCGACGATGAGGGTGACCGCGCGGGACAGCGGCCCTTGCGCAGCCGGATCGCGCGGCGCAGCTGGTCTCGGATCTGGCTGACCACCCCTTGCCGCGCCCAGCGTGCGAAGTGCCCGTAAATCGTGGCCCACGGTGGGAAGTCGGACGGGATCGCGCGCCAGGTGCAGCCGTTCGCCACCAGATAGCGGATCGCATCCACCACGTCACGGCGAACATGCTTCTCTGGTCTGCCGCCGGTGGACGTCTGGCAGGCTGGAACCGGCAGCAGCCGCTCCAGCAGCGCCCACTCGGCGGCGCCGGTGTCGGAGGGGTAGCGTCGCGGGCGCATTGCTCAGCCTCCGACCGGTGCGCTGCCGTTGGCCAGCATGTCCAGCGTGGACTGCAGGCTGGTGGCCTGGGCCAGGACGAAGCGGGCCCACTTGTCGTCGGGGTACTTCATGGCGTGCGGCGTGATCGTGCCGTCCAGCAACCGGCTGATCCGCGTCAGCGAGGCGGCGAACTGAGACTTCTCATACGCCACCCAGTCGGCGGAGTCGGCGGGAAACCGATACCCGCCCTTCGCGGTATAGACGAGCGGGGTCAAGTGCTCGCGCGCGGCGACTTCCTTGATCCACAAGATCCCCCTGCGGACCTGATAGGGGCTCAGCGCGGTCGCGGCCACCAACTGCCGGGTGGTCAGCCCAGCCGGACGCGCTCCCATCAGCGCCATCCGGACTCGCTCACCACACACGTTCGTCGGCACTCTGTCCCGCTGCCCCCGTCCTGGCGTGGAGGAGGCCATCGCGGGCTCACTCGCCCCGCAGCAATGCGGCCAGGCCCTCATCCAAGGACAGGTCGCCGGTATCGATTGCCTGGCCGATCCACTCGGTCGCGCCGCGCACGCGGGCCAGATTGGCGTGCACCCGCGCCCGCTCTTCGTCGGTGAACGAATGCCCACGCAGCGTCGGCACGATCCAACCGGCCGCCGCCACGAACGTGGCGCAGGCCCCGACCAGGTCCACGTACTCGCGATTGTGGCGTACCTGCTCACGCGCCCGCTCGATGGCCGTCCTGGTCGGCTTGGGCACGGCCTCCAGTCGCTGTGCCGCGATCCGGTGGGAACGGTCGACTTGGGCCCGGTTGACCAGGTGCATCGCGGTCTGGTCCTCGACGACTTCGGACACGACCTGCGGCTGGCGCAGCAGATCGGTCGCCACCCGGGCCGCGACCTTCTCATCCTCCAGCAGGTCGTGAACCTTTTCGACTCTCTCCTGAACCGTCGTGGGACGGTTGACCCGCTGGCCGACCTCCCGCTTGGCCGCGTCCTGCGTCCACCGGTAGGTCCTCGACTTCTCGTGCCAGGGCGGGTCGAGGATCTTGGCGAAGCGCACGTCCTCATCCGCGATGCCCGCCAGGGCCTTGTGCACGACGTACGACACGCCGTGCTGACGGCGCTCCTTGGGCCAGCGGGAGGCCACCCACCGGTTGTCGAGCAGGGTCGCCAGCGGCATGTCCAGGTCCTCGGCGTACTGCGCCAGCGACTGCCGGACGCCGAACGACTCCTCCCCAGGGCCGGCGTGCGACCCGCCCCGCGGGTTCATCGGCTCGATCTCCAACGCCAGATCGCCGAGCATCAGCTGTGCTCGCCCCTGGACGGCGAGCTGCTCCAGCCCGTCGGCGACCAACTGCTCGTAGCGCTCCCGCGTCACCTTCCCGATCATGGTGGTCATCGCGCCTCTCCTCGCGTCCGAGCACCTGCACGAGTGCTAGCGCGAAGTCTCCACCCGCACACAGTTGGTGACAATGCCCTGGTTGCAGACTTATCCCCGCCCCGCCATATGTGGACATTTCGCAATCAACGATCCTAAGAGAACAGCGTCACGGTGACGCCGTTCTCACCGGCTCTGCGCCGCCGCCAGCCGGCAGTCCGGCAACGCGGCGAGCAATAGATCGTGCCCACCGGATGATCCATACCCTCCAACCACGACCGCGAGCACTCCGGGCAAGCGACCGTCCGCTCCGGCGAGGCGTGCTGAATCACCTCACCCCTGGTCCGGATCCGCAGCGACAGCCACCGCTGCCGAGCCCGGCACGCATCCGAGCAGAACACCGCATCCCGCCGCATCCACCCGGGCAGGCGAGTCCCACAGGCCGGGCAACACCGCCCGTCCGTCACCGGCATGCCACCACAATGGCTCGACCCTCAGCATGAGCACCAGCACCCCAAGGCCACGACCGCCGCACTCGCCCCGCGTCCCTGGCCCGCCAGGCCTCCCATTCATCCCGAGGACGGCGGTTACCAAGATCAAAAGTTCAGCAACAACCTCTGACCGCCAGGCTCGCGATTGGGCAGTGCGCGATTACCGGATGTGGCTGCTGCGCGACGGCCCGGCCAGGCGCAGCCGCGTCTACGTCAACTCCGTCCTCACCGCGCTGGACGACTTCCACGTCCGCCGAGGCTTGGGCAAGGCCGACGTCGCCCGCGAAGACCTGCCCAAGAACGCGCCGCGCGCGCTGGAGGAGCGCGCCCGCATCCGCTGGCTGCGCGCCGTGGAGGCGCACCTGTCGCCCCGGGGCCGGTGCATCGCGCTGATCCCGTACTACGCCGGCGCGCGCATCAGCGAGGTCGTCCGCCTCGATATGGGCGGCGTTCAGATGTCGGCCCGCAAGGGCCGGCTGCGCCTGTACGGCAAGGGCGGCAAGTTCCGCGAGGTCGACATCCACCCCAAGCTCCGTACCGAGTTGCAGCTCTGGCTCGACGAACGCCCCAAATGGCCCCACGCCGGTGAGAACCGTACCCTGTTCCTCAATGCCAAGGGCGGACGGCTGAGTGCGCGCGCCGCCGGCGGCATCATCGCCGAGATCGCCCAGACCGCCGGGCTGGATGATCCCACCACGGCGCATGTCCTACGCCACACGCTCGCCACCACGCTGGTCGGACGTTCCTGCTCATGCGGAATGGCAGCTCGTATTACATGAGCCGCGACTTCATAAACTCGGATTTGCCGCAGCCGAGTGATCGTTAGCTTTTATGTGACTTCTATTGCTGGTGCGTCAAGTCCCTCCCCGCGGCCTCGAAGCTGTAGCCGCTCGGTGTTGATGAGCGGGCAGCCGGGCTTTCACGCTAGGAGGCCCAAAGTTTGGGGCGTTTCCCAGGCGGTCAGCTGCCGCTCGGGATCGGTTTCCTGGTGCGCGAACTGGTTGATCAGGTCGGCGAGGGCTTGCCGGTCCTGGTCGGCCAGGTGCGCATAAAACTCGATCGTGACCTCGTCCACCGGGATCGCCCGCGGCCGCCGGGCCTTGGCGAACGCCCCGTTGGCGTTCAGCCGCCGCCGGACGTGAACGTGCGGCCCCTCGTGCCGACAGCCCAGCACCCGAGAATCAGGCAGCAGGTGCATGTCCTCCCGGCGCAACCCGAGCGCTTCACCAATCCGCATGCCACTCTGCGAAAGAAGCCGAATGAGGAATCTGTCGCGATCATGCCGGGCCAGACCGAGCAGCACATCGATCTCCTCATCCGACAGCCACTCATAGCCCGGGATCGCAATCCTGTACTTGATCGCGCGGGCCATGATCGTGCGATGCTGGCCGTCCTCGCCCGGATCGAACCCCGCCGGCAGATATGCTGATGTCACAGAAGTGCCATCAGCATGGGCACCAAAATCAGGTTGGTCATCGTGTGAATAAAGAAGATCACCCAGATGTTGCGGTAGCGGGCCCACAGGTAGCCGAGCATCAGGCCGAACACGCCTTGGAAGGCCACGATGGTGGCGAGACTGGTGAGCAGGGCGTCCGGGTGCAGGCGGGAGGAGTGCATGAGTGCGAACAGCAAGGCTTGGGCGATGATCGCCGGCCATCTGCCGTAAAGGACCTCCAGCCTGGTCTGCAGCCAGGCCCGGTAGAACACCTCTTCCAGGATGCTCGCCGTGAGCAGCGTGATGAGCGAGCCTGCGATCAGCATGATCGGATCGGGCAGTTCCTGGGTGAGCGGCACCGCAAGCGGGCCGACCTGCGACAACAGGAACCAGGCGGCGACCGCGGGTAAAGGCGCCAGCCAGGTGACCGGCGCCGGGATCGCGCTGGCCTTCGCGTCCTTCCCTCTGATCAGGCGGAAGGCGGCCAGCGGGACGACCAGCAGGAAAAGGATCTTGGCGAGCTGGTAGAGCAGGCCCTGCGCTATGGGCATCATCAGAGCCAAGAGCAGGGCCGCGCCGGCCAGTGTCCAGGTCTCTTTGAGCAGTCGGCTCCTGGGCAGGCCGGTCAGCGGGCGCGGTATCGGCTTTCTCGGGGATACCAGACGGGCCAGGGTGATAGCGGCCAGCGGCGGGAGCGCGGCTGCCCACAGGGAGATCTTCGGTGCGCCCGGGTCTCTCGATGGGGCGATCTCAGTGGTGACGGTGATCAGGAGCCAGCCGTAGGCGAACACGAAGACCGCTGCGCCCGCACCCGTGAAGAGGTGACGGAGCAGCACGCTCCGGTTTTCCGTGGAAACCATGATTGCTCCTGTGGGCGTTAGTTGGCGCTAGCGGACGATGCGGGCCTCGTAGGCGGCGATGACCAGGTGGACGCGGTTGCGGGCGCCGAGCTTGGTCAGCAGATGAGTGACGTGCGTCTTGACGGTGCCGACGGTCACGAACAGCTTCTCGGCGATCTCCGCGTTTGACAGGCCGCTGGCCACCAGGGTGAGGACCTCGCGTTCGCGGGCGGTGATGGGCGAGGCAAGGGACGGCGGTGCGGGGCTCACGTACCGTTCGATCAGCCGCCGGGTGACGGTCGGGGCCAGGAGTGATTCGCCTGAGGCGATCACGTCGATGGCTTTGAGCAGGTCAGCTGGTGGGGTGTCCTTGAGCAGGAAGCCCGCAGCGCCCGCCCGGAGTGCTCCGTAGACGTACTCGTCCAGGTCGAAGGTGGTCACGATGAGCACGCGGGTGTCCGGATGGTCCGAGTAGATGCGGCGGGTGGCCTCGATGCCGTCCATGACCGGCATGCGTACGTCCATGAGCACCAGATCGGCACAACCGGCCAGCCGCACCGCCTCCTCGCCTGTCGCGGCCTCGCCGATCGTGCGCAGCCCCGGCGCGCTGTCGACCAGCCGGCGGAAGCTGGTCCTGATCAGCGGCTGATCGTCGGCCACCAGTACGCTGATCACAGCGGCAGCCTGGCCATGACGCGGAAGCCGCGCAGGGGGTGCGGGCCCGCCTCGAACTCGCCACCGAAAAGGTGCACGCGTTCGCGCAGTCCCGTCAGGCCATGGCCGTACGGCCTTGCCTGGCCGCGCATGCCGTCATCGGTGACCTCCACCTGCAGCCCCTGCTCGTGCTGCTTGATCCGGACGCGAGCGTGGCGGGCTCCGGCGTGTTTGAGCACATTGGTCAGAGCTTCCTGCACGATCCGGTAGACGGTCAGCTCCATCTCCTCCGCCACAGTGCCGTCGATCATCAGCTCCACCTCCAGGCCCGCCGCCCTGGTCCGTTCGATGAGCGCATCCAGGTCGCCCAGGCTGGGAGTAGGCGCGAGGTCGGCCTCGCCGTCCTCGCGCAGCACGCCGAGCAGCCGTCTGGTCTCGCGCAGCGCCGACCTGCTGGTCTCCTCGATCGAGGCCAAGGTGTGGCTCATCTCCTGCGCGCCGCCCACATGGCTCGCCACGCCCGCCTGCACCGCGATGGTGCTCAGGCTGTGGCCGATGACGTCGTGCAGTTCCCTGGCGATGCGCAACCGCTCCTCGGCGGCCTCAGCTCGCGCCCGTTGTTCGGCGTGCGCGGCGAGCCGCTCGGTGTAGAGCCTGCGCTGGCGAACCGCCGTACCGACAGCCCAGGAAGCAACCAGCACTGCCAGCAGCAGCCCCGCTTGATCTCGCACGTTAGGCGTCAGCGGCAGCTTCACCACGCCCTGCAGGCCCACCGCGGCCGCCACCACCAGCGCCACGACGGCTTTCCTGCGGGTCGCCAGCGTGTACAGCGCGAGCGGCAGACAGAACGGGTCGGCGTGCGGGTCGAGGAACTCGCGCATGCCGAGCCCGCCGACCAGAACGAGCACGAACACCGCGCGCGGCCAGAACCGCCTGACCGCCACCGGGAGGCTCGTGATCAGGGCCGCCACGTAGTCGATCAGGCCGGGCGACGAGTCGTTCCGCGTGGTGGCAAGCCACAGGAAGGACGCCGCAAGCACGACGGCGACCACGGTATCGATGGTCACCCAGGCCCAGGTCGGCACCCGGCTCAGCAGCGGAGGGCGTATCTCTTCGCGCACGCTTCGAACCTAACCGCGCCGCCTGATCGGCACATCCGTCCTGAGACAGATGCGCGGCCACCCGCATCCGGCCGATCGTGGAGCCCGTGATCGAAGCCACCGGGCTCACCCCACGACACGGACACACCCTCGACCAGGACGACCTCTCCGTCACTGTGCCGCCGGGCCGGATCACCGGATTTTCCGGGACGAACGGTGCGAGGAAGCCCGCGACCATGCAACTGCTCCCGGCCCTCGACCGGACCACCGCCGGGTGCGCCACAGTGAGCGGCGTGCCGCATCAGAGGAGGATGCAAGCGGATCAGCGGCGTCTCGCCAGGCACGAAACAGCGTTCGGTCCGGACGGGCCGCGAGGCAATGACCATAAGCGGCTCGCATGAGACTCCCCCGGAGCCTGCTGCCCGCTGTTGTGCTCGCCGTTATCGCGGCCACCGCCGGGCGTCCGGTAACGGGCGAGCTACCGCCACCGCCCGCGTTCACCGCCAGTGAGCTCCGGGACCGGTACGAGGCCAGCGGGTGGCCGGGCCGGCAGTTTCTCGCCTTGAGCGGCAAGGGAGACGGCCAGGCGATCGAAGTGGTGGGAGATCTCGCCACGGCTCGGACGATCATCGTCTACGTTCCAGGCTCGGGCCAGAGCCTGAGGTCGTTCGACGGCTCCTTCGAGGGACCCAGGCGGGCCGCTCACGCCCTGTATGGCGAGGCCACCGCGATCGACCCGCAGGCCGCGGTGATCGGCTGGCTCGGCTATGACCCGCCCGATCTGATCAACCCGGAGATCCTCACCATCTGGCCGGCGGAACGAGGAGCACGCCGATTGCGCACACTCCCTCTGCAGGCGCGGATCAGCCTGGTCTGTCACAGCTACGGCTCCATCGTCTGCGCCCGTGCCGTACCGGGACTGCGCGTCGACGACCTCATCGTGACAGGCAGCCCCGGGCTGGGCGTTCGCACGGCGGATGAGTTGCGCACGACGGCCCGCGTGTGGGCCGGGCTCGGGCGCCGCGACGACGTGCTCCGTGCCGGCGTGATGATCGGCCCGTTCGGCTTGGGGACGGATCCGGTAAGCCCCGGCTTCGGCGCCCGGGTCTTCGACGGCGGCAACGCCACGCACGACACCTACCTACGGCCGCGCAGCCCCACGCTGAAACGGATCGCCCGCATCGCCCTCACCGGATCCGCCGGGTGAACCGCTCCCCGGGCACCAGCCCTCTCCACGCCCCCGTGGACGCGCTCACCGCCGCTGCCCTCACGGTCGTCATACTCGAGCACTGGCTCTCCACGGCCTTCGACACCACCAGCCAGATTTCGGTGACCAGCCTGCTGAAGGCCATGCCGCCGTGGGCGCCCGCCGCCTGGCTGCCCCAACTCGCCCTCGGGTTGCTCTTCTTCGCTGGCGGGTATTCCCGGGCCACCGTCGCGTGGCCCGCGGGCCAGATGCTGCGGCCCGTGGTGACGTTCCTGCTGGCGTGGGGCGGCGGTCTCGTTGTGCTGCTGGCGAACGGGTTCTCGCAGGACGCGGTGCGGCAGATCTTGGCCACCGCACTCGCGCCGTTGACCTACCTGATCCCCTACCTGCTACTCGCCGCGATCAGCCCCTTCCTGCGCCGGCTCACCCGCCGCCACGGCTGGAACACGGCCCTCGCCGCTGGGGTCGCTGCAGCGGTCATCGACGACTGGCTCGGCCCGATGCTTCTCTGGGCCATGCCATACCTGCTCGGCCTGGCCTGGGGACAAACCCATCTGAGGCTCGACCCCCTGCCGCCCGGCCGACAGTCCGGCAGCCGCCTGGTCACCCTGATCAACCGCTTCGCCCTGCCGCTCTACCTCTGGCACCCCACGACGCTCGTCCTGGCGGCACTGGCCACCGCGCGGTTCGGGCCCATCGCGGGACTCAACGACCCTCCCACGGGGCCCTCCTGGCTGCTCGCCCGGCTCGTCTGGCTACCCGTCCTCACCACCGTCCTGATTGGCCTGGTCGTACTGGCCGGGACCGGAAGGAACAGATGAACGGACACGTATGCCCAAAGAACGATCTTGAAGTAGAGGAGTGGGCCTGTCGCGGTATGCCAGACGTATGTTTCGTTCCGATGCGTCCAGCACAGGAGGCGGACTCGCCGCATGGCAATCCAGGCAGTCGGCGACGAAGACCCGAGAAACATCGAACGAGTCGCCCACCTCGGCGGGTTCACGGGTTGAGCAGGAAGGACAGACCCGCGTCGTGGACCCTGGTCGGGCGCAGGGGCCGCCACCCTTCGATCAGCTTGGCGAGCTCGGCTTCGATATCGACGGTGATGAACCCCGAAGAAGTTGATGTTCTCGCGATGGCCCGGGGCAATGAACGACAACAACTCGTCGGGGACATCGCGGCCCTGGGCGCGGAGCTCGCCGATCGCCTTGCCGTAGTACTCGGGCGGATTCAGCCCTTCGCCATCCCGCCTCGCCGCCTGGGCGAGCGCGAAGTGCGCGGCCAGCGTGGACTTGCCCACCCCGCCCAGGCCATGCAGCGCGGCCTGT
>NZ_SMKO01000288.1 GCF_004348685.1 Nonomuraea deserti
ACCCCGACCAGATGACCCGCCACCCCCAACGCCCGATCCGCCAACTCGCCGTATGACACCGAACCGCCAGCACAGATCAACGCCACCCGACCCGGCTCACTCACCGCCCGCGCGAAAAACTCCCCATGCAACACACCATCCGGCAACAAACCAGCCGTATCATTCACCCGCTCCCGCACCACACCCTGCCCACCAGGCAACAACGCGGGAACCTCACCAGACCAATCACCCTCCGCCAACCACTCCAACAACCCCCCATACGCCCCGAACATCGCATCCAACACCCCCGGCGCGAACAACTCCTCCACCGCGTCCCAGGCCAGGTGGAGGCCGTGGTCGTACTCGTTGATCTGGTGGTCGAGCCAGACCTGCGGGGTCTGCGTGATCATCCACCCGGGCTCGCCGAACGCCTCGCGCACCTCAGGGACGATCAGCTCGGTCCCCAGGTTGCAGGCGAACACCACCGGCGCGCCGGAGTGCTCCCCGTTGCGGGCCAGGTCCCTGAGCACTTCGACGCCGGAGTACCCGGTGTGCCGCGCGTCGGCGCGGAAGCGGGCCTGCAGGGTTCTGGCGCGCTCGGCGAACGGCTGCGGCTCCGAGAGGTCGGCGGCGACCAGAATCAGGTTGGTGAAGTCGGCGACGAGATGGGCGACGTCCGGGTGGACGGTGTCGTCCCGGTCGAACAGCGGCAGGTTGAGCAGGAACCGGGGTTCGCCGCTCCACGCGGCCAGCACCTCGCAGTAGGCGGCGGCGAGCACCATGGCGGGGGTCAGCCCGTGCACGCGGGCCTGTTCCTGGATCCGCTGCCACGCGCTGGTGGGCAGCCACCTCTCGCGGCGCGCGAACCGGGGCCGGGTGATCATGGCCGGTTCGGTGGCGAGAGGAAGTTGTGGCGCCCCGGGCAGCTCGTCCAGCCGGCCGCGCCAGTACTCCTGGTCGCGGGTACGCCGCGCCGCCCGCTCCGCGCCCCTGGCGGCGAGGTAGCGGGGGAACGAGCAGGCCAGGGCGGGCATGGGCGCGTCGGGCTCCAGGTAGAGCCGGGCCAGATCCTTCAGCAGGATCTGCAGGCCGAGAACGTCGGCGACGAGGAAGTCCACCTCGAAGTGCACCCTCGACTGGCCGCCCGGCAGCAGCGACAGCCGCACGTCGAACACCTCGCCGCGGGAGGCGTCGAAGCGGCGGTGCGACAGCTGCTCCCTGATGCTCTCGGCGGCGTCCTCGCCGAGCTCCGACAGGTCGTGGACGGTCAGGCCCGGCCACGGGCTGGTGTCCATGATCTGCTGGGTGCCGTCGTCGTGGAAGATCGCCCGCAACATCCCGTGGCGGGCGATGAGAGCGCGTACGGCCCGTTCCAGCCGGTCCGGGTCGACGCCGGAGCCGTCGAACTCCAGGTAGGCGTGGCAGCCGACGCCCCCGATGACCTGCCCGTCGCCGCGGCCGATCCAGTAGGCCAGCTGGACGGGGGTGAGCGGGAACGGCGCAGTCTCGTCCACGGCCGGCTCCGGCTCCCGCACCGGAGCGGCCTCGGACAGCCGGGAACTGACCAGCGACCACCAGGCCGCGAGGGTGAACTCCGTCGCCAGCTCCGCGAAAACGATCTTGGCCCCCGCCCGCCGCCACCGCCCGGCCAGCCGCATCGCGCGAAGCGAGTCGAGGCCGAGGCTGATCAGGTCGGCGCCGTCCGTGACCTCGGAGGGGTCGAGGTCGAGCTGGGCGGCGATGTCGGCGCGCATCGATTCCATGGTCGGTGGCGCGCCGGGGCAACGCCCCGGCCGCGCGGACGGAACAGCCCGTACTTCCTCGACTTTCTCCAACACGAGACAACCCGCCTATCCACTAGTGCCGCTTACGTCGTGTCGGCGGCCGGGTGGATCACCCGGCCGCGCCTCGTCAGGAACTTCCGTCGGCGGCCTGCAACCTGCGGGCGAGGCCGGCCGGGGTCGGCTCCTCGAAGATGTCCTTCAGCTTGAGCCGGATCTGGGTCGCCTTCTTGATCTCCTGCAGCAGCTTGACCGCCAGCAGCGAGTGCCCGCCCAGCGCGAAGAAGTGGCTGTCGGGGCCGAGATCGGTGCGGTTCAGCATGGCCTTCCAGAGCGCCACCAGGGAGTCGACCAGCGCGTCCCCGGTGCCGGCCGGGAGGTCGGCCTCGTCCACGGTGGTCTCGGCGGTGCTGCGCAGTTCCATGGCCAGGCTGCGCAGGGCCGGGTAGTCGACCTTGTCGTTGCCGGTCATCGGGAAGGCGTCCACGGTGACGTACTCCTGGGGGGTCGCCGCGTACGGAAGCGACGCGCTGGCGTGCTCCCACAGCTCCGAGGAGACCTCGGGCCGGTCAGGCGCCACCACGAACGCCCACAGGACGGCGTCCGCGCTGGGGTCGCCGACCACCACGACGGCGGCGGCCCGCACGTCGGGGTGGGCCAGCAGCACGCCTTCGACCTCGGCGAGCTCGATCCGGTTGCCGCGCAGCTTGATCTGGCGGTCGAGCCGGCCGAGGATCTCCAGCTTGCCGTCGGACGTCCACTGGGCCAGGTCGCCCGTGCGGTAGAACCGGCCGTAGACGGGGTGCTCGCCGAACCGTTCGGCGGTCAGCTCCGGCCGGTTGTGGTAGCCGATGGCCACGCCGTCGCCGGCGATGCACAGCTCGCCGCGGGTGCCGATGGGCAGCGGGCGGCCGTCGGGGGCGGCCACGTACACCTTCGTGTTGGCGATGGGCACGCCCACGTCGACGCGGTCCGCGGCGGGGTCGATGCGTCCGGCGGTGGACCAGATCGTGGTCTCGGTGGGGCCGTACACGTTGTAGAGCTCGCAGCCGGTGGCGGCCAGCCGCTCGGCCAGGACGGCGGGCATCGGCTCGCCGCCGCACAACACGCGGCAGCCCGCCAGCTCGCCGGACGCCTGGTCCACGACCAGCCGCCAGGTGGTGGGCGTGGCCTGGGCGATGGTGACGTCGTAGCGCCGCAGGGCCTCGGCGAGCGGCTCGCCCTGCGTGCGGGCGTCGTCCGGCGCGATGGCCAGCCGCGCGTCCGTCGTCAGGGGCAGGAACAGCTCCAGCGCGGAGATGTCGAAGCTGAACGTGGTCAGCCAGAGCACGGTGTCGCGCGGCCCCGCCGACAGCTGGTGCGCGAAGTGCGCGATCAGGTTGGCCAGGCTGTAGTGGTCGATCAGGGTGCCCTTGGGGAGGCCGGTCGAGCCGCTGGTGTAGATGAGGTACGCGCAGTCCTCAGGCCGGACGGGACTGAACGACGGCACCTGCCCGGCCACCGGCGTGACCGCGTCGACGGAGACGAGCGGGAGGACCGTGCGCTCGCCGGAGACGGTGATGCCGTCGCCCGCGAGGACCACGGCCGCGCCGGCGTCGTCGAGCTGGTAGTCGAGGCGCTGCTGCGGGTGGTCGGGTTCGAGCGGCAGGTACGCCGCCCCGGCCAGCCACACGCCGAGCGCCGCCGCGGCCAGCTCGGGTGAGCGCCGCGCGAGCAGCGCGACGACGTCACCCCTGCCCACCCCGGCGGCCTGGAGCGTGTCGCGGGTGGCCTCGGCGGCGGCCCACAACCGGCGCAGGCCGACCTGCCGGTCGCCGTCGACCACGGCCACGACGTCCTCCGGCGGCGCGGCGGACACCTTGCGGGCGATCTTCTCCAGCACGGTCGCGGGCGTCACGGTGTGCTCGGTGGCGTTGGCCATCTCGATGGCCGCGCGGTCCTGGTAGCACCACACGGGGATGTCCGCGAGCGGCAGGTCGGGCTGCTCGGCGAGCGTGACGAGCAGCTCGTCGTAGCGGGCCAGCAGCAGCTCCACGTCGGCCCGGTCGAGCACGTCCACGCAGAACGCGGTCCTGATCTTGATGCTGTCCGGGGTGGAGGTGACGAAGAACTCCAGGTCGAACTTGCTGAAGCCGTTCTCGATCACCACCTGCTCGGCGGGCAGGCCGCCCAGCGTGAACCCGGCCGTCAGGTCGGCGGGCACGTAGTTGAACGTGTGCCGGAACAGGTTGTTGCGCCAGCCGTCGCGGGGCACGATCTCCAGCAGGTCGTCCACCGGATAGTCGGCGTGCGACATGGCCTCCATGAACGTGCGCCGGGTGTTCCGCGCGTGCGTGCGGAACGTGTTCGCCCAGTGGACCCGCGTGCGCAGGGTGAGCACGTTGATGTGGTAGCCGATCCGGGTGGCGGCCTCGGGCGTGCGCACGCTGACGGGCGAGCCGATCGTGAGGTCGGGGCCGGCTCCGTGGGCGGCCAGCAGCACGCCGTACGCGGCCAGGAGGATGACCGACTCGGGCGCCCGCAGCTCGCGCTGCATCCGCCGGGCCGCGTCGCGGGCGGCGGGGGACAGCTCCCAGTTGATCACGTCGCCGACGAGGGTCGTCTGGGAGGTCTCGGCCTGCTCGCACCACAGGTCGAGGTCGCCGGCGTGGAACCCGTCCAGCTTGTCGCGCCAGAACGCGCCGCTGCGCGGGTCGGCCTCCGGCTCCTCCCAGGCCGGTACGACGTCGCGCGGCGGCGACCCGCCCGCCACCAGCGCGTCGTAGAGGGTGACGAGCTCGTTCGTCAGCAGCGCCGTCGACAACCCGTCGAAGATCGAGTGGTGGATGGCCAGGCAGTAGACCTCGCCACCGTCCTCCTCCAGGACAGCGGCGCGCACCAGCAGCTCGCCGCCCGGCTCGAACGGCCGCGCGACGAACTCCGTCAGCCACTCGCGCGTGTCGTCCCAGCCGGCCTCCTCGAACCGCAGCACGGCCTGCTCGACGGGCACGACCTCACGCGCCATGCCCTCGGGCTCGATCCTGAACACCGTACGCAGGATCTCGTGGCGGTGGAGCACGCGGTTGACCGCCTCCAGCATGAGGTCGCGCCGCGCCCGGCCCGTCACGCTGAACGCCACGGCCAGGTTGTTCACCCCGGCACCGGGGACGAGCTCCTCCAGCAGCCACAGCGCCTGCTCCTTGCGGGTGGCGCGCTGGCCCAGCATCTGCTTCATGATCATCTCTCCAGCAGCTTGGTAACGGCCCTGGCGATCTCGTCGTCGGTGAGCAACACGTCGTGGCCCTTGTCGAACCTGAGCTCCTCGGCCACGACGGGGCCGCGGCCCGACTCGCGCAGCCGGTTCAGGCCGTTGTTCGGGTTGTTCGAACTCACCGCGGTGGCGCGCTGCCACCCCTTCCAGGGATCCAGGTGGTCGGCGTAGGTGAGGAAGGACAGGAAGGCGCTGAACGTCCCCCACATCTCTTCCGAGTACTCCGGGTCGAGCCCGGCTCTTTCGAACGCGCGGTGCCCGACGTCGCGGAACTTCGCGTACAGCTGGGCGGCGTAGCCCTCGACCGTGACGCCCTCCTGCTGGAGCGGGCGGTCCATGGCCTCCCGGGTCTCGGCGACGTCCTCCTCGCTGAGGATCGAGGAGAGGATGCCGAAGACCTTGCCGAACTGGAAGTAGATGTTCTCCAGGCTGGTCGGCTCGGGGTCGAAGACGATCAGCCGGGGCGCTTCACCCTGCTCCTTCTCCAGCAGGTCCACGAGTTCGGCCGCGTAGACGGCGCCGATGCAGTAGCCCATCACCGCGTGGACCTTCCGGCCGCTCGCCTTGAGAGGTTCGAACCACGAACGCACGTAGGCGGCGCCGTCGACACCCGAGCCAGGCGTCACGGCGGGCGGGGAAACGTGCCAGAACGTCGCGTCGTAGTCCACCTTCTCCAGCAGGTCCGGGAAGCCGGCCTCCGCCCGGCCGGTCTCCGTGAAGTCGACGCAGAGGACGAGGTTCGCCGAGTCGGATTCTTTGAGCGTCGTCCAAGTGGTAACCAGAGTCATGATCATTTCCTTTGACTAGGAACTCCCGCCTTCAAGGGCGAGCTGAATCAGGAGGTCGGCGTCCATGCTGTCGATCTCCTCGGTCCTGCCGTTCGTCTCCTCGTCCTCCGGGCCGGCCAGGCGGAAGAGGCTGTCCAGCAGCCCGGCCGCACGCAGTCGTTCGATCGGGATGGTCGTCAGGAGCTGCCGCACCTCGGCGTCGCTGCGGGCGTCGGCGGGCTCTGCCGTGCCCGCCGCGACGGCGGGGAAGAGCTGCTCCAGGACGAATCGCGTCAGGTCGTGGGGAGTCGGATAGTCGAAGATGAGCGTGGCTGGCAGCTGCAGGCCCGTGGCCGTGTTGAGCTGGTTGCGCAGCTCCACCGCGGTCAGCGAGTCGAAGCCGAGCTCCTGGAACTGGCGCTGCGGCTCGATCGCCGACTCGTCGGCGAACCCGAGCACCGCGGCCACCTTGCCTCTGACGACCTCGGACAGGGTGGCCTCGATCCTGTCCGGTTCCATCGTGGCGAGCCGTTCCGCCAGCCCCTGGCCCGGCCGCGTACGGCGGGGCCTGGTGCGGTTCCTGGCCTTGGTGAACTTCGCCGGGACCAGCACGGGGCGGCCGGAGCGGACGCCGAGATCGAAGAGCGCCAACCCCTCCTCGGTGGACAGCGGTTTCACGCCTGCGCGCTCCATGCGGCGCAGGTCCGCCGCGGTGAGCTCGCCCGCCATGCCGCTGGTCGTCCAGAGACCCCAGGCCAGCGAGGTGGCCGGCAGGCCCTGCGCTCCGCGGTGGTGCGCCAGGGCGTCCAGGTAGGCGTTGGCGGCGGCGTAGTTGGCCTGGCCCGCGCTGCCCAGCACACCGGCCAGCGAGGAGAACAGCACGAACGCCCTCAGGTTCCGGTGCCGGGTGAGCTCGTGCAGGTGCCGGGCGGCATCGGCCTTGGGTGCGAGTACGGCGTCCAGGCGGTCGGCGGTCTGCGCGGCGATGACGCCGTCGTCCAGAACACCGGCCGTGTGCACCACGCCCGCCAGCTCGTCCACGCCCTCCAGCACCTGGGCGAGCACGTCGCGGTCGGCCACGTCGCAGGCCGCCACCTCCACCTCGGCGCCCAGCTCCGACAACTCCGCCACCAGCTCGGCCGCACCAGGCGCGTCCGGCCCGCGCCGGCTGAGCAGGAGCAGGTTCCTGACCTCGTGCTCAGTGACCAGGTGACGCGCCACCAGCGCGCCCAGCCCGCCCGTGCCGCCCGTGATCAGCACCGTGCCGCCAGGTCCGAACACCGGCTCGTGCTGCTCCAGGTCCGTGGCCCGGCCCAGCTTCGGCGTCAGGATCCGGCCGTCTCTCAGGGCGATCTGGGACTCGCCGGTCGCCAGCGCCTGGCCGACCGTCTCGGCGTCCAACCGCTCGGTGCCGGCGTCCAGGAGCACGAACCGGCCGGGCTGCTCAGTCTGCGCGGCCCGCACCAGGCCCCACACCGCCGCCTGCGCCGGCTCGGGAACGTCGCCCTCGGCCGCCGCGACGGCCTGGCGGGTGACGATGACCAGCCGCGACGGCGCCAGGCGCTCGTCGGCGAGCCACTCCTGCACCAGCGCCAGCGCCGCGTGAGTCGTGGCGAGCAAGTCCGCGCCCGCGCAGCCGGTCAGGACCGCGTCCGGGACGTCCGCCGCGTCGATGGAGGCCAGATCCGGGAGTTTCTCTGCTGCGGTGCCCAGGTCGTCGGTCCCCAGCACCAGCCACCGGAACACGTCCTGCTCGGCGGCGGCCGGGGCCGCGGTCCAGTCGAGCTGGTGCAGGGACGTCTGGTTGCCTGCGGTGAGTTCGGTGGACAGAGCGCGCAGCGTGAGCGCGTCGATGTCGGCCACCGGGGCACCGGTCTCGTCCGCGATGTGCAACGAGATGCTGGTGTCCGTGGCTGCGCGGGTGACCTTGACCCGCAGCCCGGTCGCGCCGGCCGCGTGCAGCGACACACCGCTCCAGGCGAACGGCAGATACGGCCGCCCCGACTCCGCTCTCGGCACCAGATCGCCCAGGGCTGCGGCATGCAACGACGCGTCCAGCAACGCCGGGTGCAACCCGAACCGGCCCGCCTCCGCGTGCGCCTGCTCGGGAAGGACGATCTCGGCGAACACCGCGTCCTCGTGCTGCCAGGCAGCCACCAAACCCTGGAACAGCGGCCCGTAGTCCAGGCCGATCGCCGCCATGTCGTCATACAGCTGCTCGACCTCGACCGGCCGCGCACCGGCCGGCGGCCACTGACCCGCAACCGCGACCGGCTGCTCGCTCTCCTCAGCCAGCACCCCTTGCGCGTGCTGGACCCACTCGGCCTGGCCCTCACGCGAGTACAAGCCCACCTGGCGGCCACCGGCATCGTCACACGGCCCGGCCACCAGCTGGACATCCACCCCTGGCCCGGCCGGCACCACCAACGGCGCCTGCATGGTCAACTCGACCAGCCGCGGGCAGTCCAGTTCCTGACCGGCCCGCAACGCCAGCTCCACCAGCGCCGCCCCCGGCACCACCACCCGGCCATCCACCTGATGATCAGCAAGCCACGGCTGCGCGTCGAGCGACAACCGGCCCGACAAGACCACCGACTCGCCACCGGCGACCTCGGTCACCGCACTCCACAACGGATGGTCGATGGCGCCCAGCCCCGCCGCCCCGACATCCTGCGACTCCAGACTTGCCGGCACCCAGAACCGCTCGTGCTGGAACGCGTAGGTGGGCAGATCGACCAGCCGGCCAGGAGTCAGCACCTTCGTCCAGTCGACGGCGACACCCTCGACGTGCAGCCGGCCCAGCGCCTCGACCAGCGCGCGGCTCTCGTCACGGTCCTTACGCACCGCCGGGACGAACACCGCGTCCTCGACGCTCTGCTGCACCAGCCCGGTCAGCACCCCGTCCGGGCCCACCTCCAAGAAGGTGCTCGCCCCGCAAGCCGCCACCCCGTCGGCGAACCGCACCGCCCCACGCACGTGCTCCACCCAGTAAGCAGGGTCCGTCAACTGGCCAGGCTCGGCCAGACGACCCGACACGTTCGACACGACCGGGATCGTCGGCTCGTGGAAGGTGACCCCGCCGATCGCCTCAGCGAAGTCGGCCAGCATCGGCTCCATCAACGGCGAATGGAACGCGTGCGAAACCCGCAACCTGCGGGTACGGACCTGCGCCTGGCTTTCGATCTCCGCGATGGCTGCCTCGTCACCGGACACCACCACCGCAGCCGGACCGTTCACCGCCGCCACACCGACCCGGTCCTCACGACCGGCCAGCAACGGCAGAACATCCGCCTCCGGAGCCGCGACAGCCAGCATCGCGCCGCCAGAAGGCAGCGCCTGCATCAACCGAGCCCGAGCCGCCACCAGCGTGCAGGCATCCTCCAGCGAGAACACCCCCGCCACATGAGCAGCCGCGATCTCCCCGATCGAATGCCCCACCAGCACATCCG
>NZ_SMKO01000289.1 GCF_004348685.1 Nonomuraea deserti
GGGTAGGGGACGAGGTAGGCGAGTACGTGGGGCCGGGGGTGGTTGCCGGGCCGGGCTCATCGGACGGATCCGCCATCGACCCCTCCTTCACCAGTAGGCGATCACGCAATGACAGAGAGACAGTGACGGTGACGAACCTCGGGCAGGTCAATCTCCAGGAATATAGCGCTATTTCATGTTAAGAGGGCGTTCATCCATGAGGGAGGTTCCACGAGCAGTTCGCCCAGCTCATCGATCGCCTCTCCCTCGACGGTCCCCGTACGGGCCGCGTCCTCGACGCGCTGGCACAACGCCGCCTCGCGGACGGCTCCGACGGTCGCGCAGGCGCTCTTGAGCCGGTGGGCGAGCGCGCCCGCCTCCGCCGCGTCGCCGGCTTCCGCCGCCCGCCGCAGCTCGTCGAACGTCCGCGTCGCGGTGGCGAGGAACGCCTGCGCCACGTCGGCGACCGCCTCCGGCGAAAGGCCCGCCAGCTCCGGCGGCAGGCTCGAGTACGCCGCCCACTCCGGGATCCTGGCCAGCACCCTGGGCCAGTCGACCGGCTTGGCCAGGTGGTCGTCCATGCCCGCCTCCAGGCACCGGATCCGGTCGTCCGGCATGGCCGCCGCGGTCATCGCGATGATCGGGGTGTGTCCCTCCTCCCGGCCGCGGATCTCCGCGGTCGCGGCCAGCCCGTCGAGCACGGGCAGCTGGCAGTCCATGAACACGAGGTCGTAGCCGCCGGCCAGCACGGCCCGCACGGCCTGCTCGCCGTCGTCCACGGTCTCGACCTCGTGACCGGCCTGCTCCAGGATGAGCATCGCCACCTGGCGGCTCACCTCGTCGTCCTCGGCCACCAGGATGCGCGTGCCGCCGTCCTTCCCCTCGGCCTGCGCGCCCTCGCCCGGCTCGCCGGGGGCATCGGTGGTGCCCAGGGCGTTCTCCACGGCGGCGAGCAGCCGGCGGCGGCTGAGCGGCCGGGTGATCGACTGCACGGCGCGCTCCCCCGAGGCGCCCGGCCAGGCGAACCCGGAGCGGCCCGGCGTCACGACCACGACGACGCTGGTGGCCTGGAGCAGCGGGTCGGTGAGGATCACGTGCGCGAGCGACTCCGACTCGCCGAGGTCGAGGGCGACGACCGCCAGCTCGTACGGCCGCCCGCTCGTGGCGGCGGCCCGCAGCAGCGTCAGCGCGGACGCCTCGTCCTTGGTCTCCTCGACGGCGAGCCCCGCCTCCGCCAGGGACCTCCCGGCCAGGGTGCGGTCCTGGGGACGCGGGTCGGCGACGAGCGCGCGCCGCCCCTCCAGCGCCTCGGGCTTCGGCTCCGACCACGTCTGAACGTCGACCGGCAAGGTCGCCCAGAACCGGCTGCCCACGCCCTCCACGCTGTCCAGCCCGATCCGCCCGCCCATGAGCTCGATGAGCTGCCTGCTGATGGCCAGGCCCAGGCCGCTGCCGCCGGTCCTGCGGGTGATCGGCGAGTCGACCTGGCGGAAGACGCCGAAGACCCGATCACGGTCGTCGGGGCCGACGCCGATCCCGGTGTCGGCGACCGCGAACCGCAACACCGCCCGTTCGTCGCCCGGACTGCCCTCGTCCAGCGTGACGTGCAGGTCGACCCCGCCCTGGACGGTGAACTTGAGCGCGTTGCCGACCAGGTTCGTGAGCACCTGGCGCAGCCGCGCGGGATCGCCCGCCACCTGCCGCGGCACACCCTCGTCGAGCCGGAGCGTGAGCCAGAGCCCCTGCTCGTACGCGTGCGGCGCGAAGGGCGCGACCACCTCGTCGCAGAGCCGCGGCAGGTCGAACGGCACCGCCTCGACCTGCAGGTGGCCCGCCTCGATCCTGGACAGGTCGAGGAAGTCGTCGAGCAGGCGCAGCACGTTCTGGGCCGCGCCCTGGGCCGTGGTGGTGTAGTGGCGCTGCTCGTCGTCCAGCCGGGTGCCCATGAGCAGGGAGTTCATGCCGAGCACGCCGTTGATCGGGGTGCGGATCTCGTGGCTGATCTTGGCGAGGAACTCGGACTTCGCGCTGGAGGCGTTGACCGCGTCGTCCCTGGCGGCGGCCAGCTCGCCCGCGTACCTGGCCAGCGTGGCCTGCGCCCGGCGGCGGCCGTGCTCGCTGCGGATCTGCAGGCCCAGGCCGATGAGGATGAGCAGCGCCAGCAGGGCCGCGACGGCGAGCACGTTGGACCTGAGCTGTTCGGCGGAGGCCAGCGCGGCGGCGGCCGGCACCTCGGCGGTGACCGTCCAGCCGATGCCGGGGATCGGCTCGGACGCCGACAGCACCGTGCCGTCAATGCCGCGGAACGTGCCGTTCCAGGTGCGCCCTGCGAGCGCCGCGTCGACCCGCGGGTCCTCGCGCAGGGAGGTGAGGGCGTAGAGCTTGCGGCCGGGGTCGGCGACGAGCACGCCGGCCTGGTCGGTGATCAGCAGCCTGATGCCCTGCGCGTTCGCGGCCTGCTCGGCGAACTTCTGGATGGCGTCCAGGCTGTAGACGACCGTGAGGATGCCGAGCATGCGCTCGCCGTCGGCGCTCGGGATGGGCGCGGCCACGGCGACGGCTCTGGACACGCCGACCATCGTGGGCGTGTACGCCTGCGAGACGTGGGCCTGCCGCCGGTCGCGCACGGCGCGGTACCAGTCGGTGTTGCCGATGTCCTGGGGCAGGCCGCTCGGCGGCTCGGCGCCCATCATGTCGCCGTCGGGCGTGATCAGGATCAGGCCGCTGACGCCGTCGCGCTGCCGTTCCAGCTGGTCGAGGTAGCCGCGCATGGACTTCGTGGTGACCCGCCCGACCGCCTCGCGCACCTGGGGGCGTTGCGCGAACGCGGTGACGAGTTGTTTGAGCGAGTCCATCTGCTGTTCCACCACGACCCGGCTCACCGAGGCGGTGGTCCTGACGCGGTCGGTGACCTCGTCCCGCACCGCCTGCTCCGACAGGGAGATGCTGGAGGAGGTGAGCAGCGCCAGTGGCAGCAGACCGAGTAACGTCCACAGGGCCGTGACCGCGAGCAGCCATCTCACCGGCGTCCGTCCCTTCCCGCTGTCGTTCGCGTCCAGATTAGGAGGAAACGGGCGTGGACGGCGGATCGTGATGAGCATAACGAGCAAAAGTCGATCTTTTGTGATAAAAGCCGCCTAAGCTGCAAGAACCCGTTAACGGCTGGACGAGGAGCGTGGCGATGCCTGAGCCCAGGGACATCACCGTTCTCATCGTGGACGACGATCCGGTCGTCACCGCGGCACTGCACGCGCAGGTGAACCGGGTCCTGGGCTTCAGGGTGGTGGGCATCGCCCACAGCGGGCACGCGGCACTCGCCGCCGCCGCCCGCTTCGCGCCCCGGCTGGTCCTGCTCGACCTGCACCTGCCGGACCTGCCGGGCTTGGAGGTGGCGCACCGGCTGCGCCGGCCCGACCAGCCGCCCGCCGACGTCATCGTGATCTCCGGCCGCAAGGAGTCCGCGACGGTCCGCGCGGCCATCCAGCGCGGCGCCCTGTACTACCTGGTCAAGCCGACCAGGGCGGGCACGCTGGAGCAGACGCTGCTGCGGTACGCGGCGACGGTCGCCCAGCTGGAGTCGGGTGGCCGCTTCGCCGAGCAGCAGGAGATCGACCGGATCTTCCGCTCGCTCCACCTCGACCAGGGAGCCCGGCCCAAGAGCATCTCCGCCGCCACCGAGCAGGCGGTGCTCGACGCGCTGGCCGGCGTCGACGAGGACGCCTCCGCGCACGAGCTCGGCGAGCTGATCGGCGTCAGCCGGGCCACCGCCCGCCGCTACCTGGAGCACCTGGCCGAGCGCGGCCTGGTGGAGGGTCGGCCGAGATACGGCCCCACCGGGCGCCCGCAGCACCGGTATCGCGTACGGTGACCGCGCTCAGGGCGCTGCTCGCCGCGCTGTTATGCCTGCTGGCCGCGGGCTGCGGCGAGGCGAGCCCGTTCCCCGAGGGCTCCACCATGGAGCGCGTCAGGGATCGCGGCGTCCTCACCGTGGGCATCAAGTTCGACCAGCCGCTGTTCGGCTACAAGGACCCGGCCAGCGGGCGGATCACCGGCTTCGACGCGGAGATCGCCCGGCTGGTGGCCAAGGACCTCACCGGCAGCGAGCGCAACATCCGCTTCGTCGAGACCGTCTCGCGCGAGCGGGAGAACTTCCTCAAGCAGGAGGTCGTGGACCTCGTCATCGCCACGTACTCGATCACGCCGGCCCGCGCCGAGCTGGTCACCTTCACCGACCCGTACTACTACGCCGGGCAGGACATGCTGGTCAGGTCCGGCGACTCCACCATCCGCGACGTGTCCGACCTGGACGGCAAGCGGGTCTGCACGGCCAAGGGCTCCACGTCCGTCGAGCGGCTGCGCACCCTCCTGCCCGGGGCCGACCTCGAGATCGTCGACGTCTACAGCGTGTGCGTGCCGGCGCTCATCTCCGGGCGCATCGACGCGGTCAGCACCGACGACACCATCCTGCACGGGCTGATGGCCCAGCATCCCGACACGCTGCGGCTCGTGGGCAAGCCGTTCGGGCGCGAGCCGTACGGGATGGGGGTCCGCAAGCAGGACACCGTCTTCCGCGACTACCTCAACGGGCTGATCGCGCGCTGGCTGCGTGACGGGCAGTGGGACCGCGCCTTCATGTCGACCATCGGGATCTCCGGCGCCACCTCGGAATCGTCGAAACCCCGCTAATTGCTGAGCAGAACGCTCACAAGCCTTTCCGCAGAACACGCGACTCCTACGGTTACGCCAACGCTGACCGACACGAGGAGCGTGACGCATGACCCAGGCGGACCTGATCGTCCTGGACCAGGTCAACAAGCGCTACGGCGAGCACCATGTGCTCAGGGACGTGAACCTGACCGTCCGGCAGGGCGAAGTCGTAGTGATCATCGGCCCGTCCGGGGCGGGCAAATCGACCCTGTGCCGCGCGATCAACCGGCTGGAGACCATCGACTCCGGCGTGATCAGCGTGGACGGGACCCCGCTGCCCGCCGAGGGGCGGCAGCTCGCCCGGCTCCGCGCCGAAGTGGGCATGGTCTTCCAGTCCTTCAACCTCTTCGCGCACAAGACTGTCCTGGACAACGTCGTCCTCGGACAGGTCCACGTGCTCAGGCGGCCCAAGGACGAGGCCGTGCGCAAGGCCCAGGAACTGCTCGACCGGGTCGGCATCGGCGGCCAGGCGGCCAAGTTCCCGGCCCAGCTCTCCGGCGGGCAGCAGCAGCGGGTGGCCATCGCCAGGGCGCTGGCCATGGACCCCAAGGTGATCCTCTTCGACGAGCCCACCTCCGCGCTCGACCCGGAGATGGTCAACGAGGTGCTCGAGGTGATGACGGCGCTGGCGCGCGACGGCATGACCATGGTCGTCGTCACCCACGAGATGGGCTTCGCCAGGCGCGCGGCCGACCGCGTGGTGTTCATGGCCGACGGCGAGATCGTCGAGCAGGACACCCCCGACGGCTTCTTCGGCGCCCCGAGCAGCGAGCGCGCCCAGTCCTTCCTCGCCAAGATCCTCACCCACTAAGGAGTGTCATGTTCGGCAGATCCCTCTATGCCGTTTTCGCCGTCGTCACGCTGGCCACCGCCTGCGGCGGCGGCCAGGAGAGCTACGCCTCCGTCGTGGACAAGGCCAAGAACGCCAAGAAGCTGGTCATCGGCGTGAAGGCGGACCAGCCCGGGCTCGGGCTGCGCACCCCCAACGGCGACTTCTCCGGATTCGACATCGAGGTCGCCACGTACGTCGCCAAGCAGCTCGGGGTCGAGGCGAAGGACATCACCTGGAAGGAGACCGTCTCCGCCAACCGGGAGGCGTTCATCGAGCAGGGCCAGGTGGACATGGTGGTGGCCACGTACTCCATCACCGACGCCAGGAAGCAGAAGGTGTCCTTCGCCGGACCGTACTTCGTGGCCGGGCAGGACCTGCTGGTGCGGGCCGCCGACGCGGCGCTCACCGGGCCGGAGGCGCTCAACGGCAAGAAGCTGTGCTCCGTCGCCGGCTCCACCCCGGCGCAGAAGGTCAAGTCGGAGTACGCCAAGGAGGTGCAGCTGCAGGAGGAGCGGACGTACTCGGCGTGCGTGGACCGCGTCCTCGGCGGCCAGCTCGACGCCATCACCACCGACGACGTCATCCTCGCCGGCTACGCCGCCCAGCACGCCGGCAAGCTCAAGGTGGTCGGCAAGCCGTTCAGCACCGAGAAGTACGGCATCGGGCTGAAGAAGGACGACACGGCCGGGCGCAAGGCGGTCAACGACGCGCTGGAGAAGATGTTCTCCGACGGCAGCTGGACCAAGGCGCTGCAGGCCAGCGTCGGCTCCTCGGGCTTCGCCCTGCCGCAGGCCCCGAAGCTGGAGCGGTACTGATCCCATGGACGCGTTGCTGATCGAGAGCGACACCGTCTTCGCCGCGTTCTGGATGACGGTACGGCTGACGGCCGTCAGCGCGCTCGGCTCGCTGGTGCTGGGGGTGCTGCTGACGGCCATGCGGGTGGCGCCGCTGGCCTCCCTGCGCGGCGCCGCGAGCGTCTACGTGTCCGTGGCCCGCAACACGCCGCTCACCCTGGTGCTGCTCTTCACCGGGCTCGGCGTCGGCGCGAACCTCGGGGTGGAGCTGTCCGACGACATCGCGACCAACAACTACTGGCTCGCCGTCATCGGGCTGACCGCCTACACCTCGGCGTTCGTCTGCGAGGCCCTGCGCTCCGGGCTCAACACGGTGCCGGTCGGCCAGGCCGAGGCCGCCAGGTCGCTGGGGCTGGGCTTCGTCAAGACGCTCGGGCTCATCACGCTGCCGCAGGCGTTCCGTTCCGTGGTGGCGCCGCTGGGCAGCATCATGATCGCGTTGACCAAGAACACCACGATCGCGCTGGTGGTGGGCGTGAGCGAGGCGTCCGTGCGGATGCGCGAGATGATCGAGACGTACGGGGACCAGGTGATCGAGATCTTCTTCGGCTTCGCCGCCGGATTCGTGCTGCTGTGCCTGCCCATGGGGCTGGCGTTCGGCTGGCTGTCGCGGCGGATGGCGGTGGCGCGATGACGTACGCGAACCTCTACGAGCCCCCCGGGCCGCGCGGGATCCGGCGCAACCGGACGCTGGCCGCGGGCGTGGCGCTCGTGCTGCTGGCGGTGGCGTACTTCGTCTTCGTGCGCTTCGACGAGAAGGACCAGTGGGCCGCCGACAAGTGGGCGCCGCTGCTGCGCGGCGACGTCTGGGCCACGTTCATCCTGCCCGGCCTGGCCGGGACGCTGGCCGCGGCCGTGACCGGAGTGGTGCTGGCCGGGCTGTTCGGGATCGTGTTCGCCACCGCCAGGATGTCCGACCACCGGTGGATCCGGGTGCCCGCGGCCGCCGTGGTGGAGTTCTTCAGGTCCGTCCCGCTGCTCCTGCTCATCTTCTTCGCCTTCTTCGGGTCGTTCGCCCTGCTGGGCACGAACATCTCCGCCTTCAGCGCCGTCGTGTTCGGGCTCACCCTCTACAACGGGTCGGTGATCGCGGAGATCATCCGGGCCGGGGTGCAGAGCCTGCCGCGGGGCCAGCGGGAGGCGGCGTTCGCGATAGGCATGCGCAAGGGACAGGTGATGCGGCTCGTCCTGCTGCCGCAGGCGCTGCGGGCCATGATGCCGGCCCTGGTCAGCCAGTTCGTGGTGTTGCTGAAGGACTCGGCGCTCGGGCTGATCGTCGGTTATGACGAGCTGGTGGACCGGGGTCTCAACGGGATCGCGGCCAACTTCTCCAACGTCATCCCGGCGGCGATCCTCATCGCGGCCATCTTCATCCTCATCAACCTCAGCCTCGACCGCCTCGCCCACCGGCTGAGCGCCACCCGCCGCACCTGACGGCCCGGGCCTTCCGTGAACGTCTCAGCGCGGGCAGCCACGGGACGACCCCCACCACGGCCAGCACCGTCAGCAGCGGTGCCCGCCACCACCACGCGACGCTCGCGGGAGGCGGGGCCGGCACCTCCGCCACCCACGGCCGGGCGGTCTTCGACCAGGCCAGGAACGAGTCACCGATGGGAAGCAGGCCGAAGGCGTACCGCTTGGTCCACGGGGTGCCGACCGGCAGACCGGCCAGCTCGCCGTAGCCGGCCAGCGCCTCGGCGAGCGGGGCGTCGCCGTGGACCTGGGCCGCGCCGAGGGTGACCGCGGTGGCCGACAGGCTCACGCCGAGCGGCAACGGCCCGGAGTCGACGTCGGCCGGCCCGTCCAGGCCCTCGGGGTATTCGCGGACGGCCGGGCCGAGACCGAGCGGGGTGACGACGTAGCGGTCACGGAAGCGCGTGTACTGCTCGGCGGCGAAGGCCGGGTCGATGTCCACCAGGAACCGCTGGATCATGCTCTGCGAGGTCCCCCTGGCCACCTCGGCCGGCTCCCCCGTCACGGGGTCGGCCCGGTGCGGCAGCAGGCCGGTGCGCGGGTCGAGCCGTTCGCGGACCTCCCGCAGCCAGTCATGGACGGTGCGGCCGAAGCGCGGCGGGAGAAGCGCGTCGTGCAGCCGCAGCGACGCCACCGCCACGGTCGAGTCGACCGGCCACGCCTGCCCGGGGTACGCCTCCAGGAAAGGCGAGGTCGCGGCGCCGAAGGCCGCGCCGATCGCGGCGGAGCCGGCCTCGAACCGGCGCAGCTCGGCGGGATCGCGCCGGCCCTCCGGCTGCAGGCTCAGCACGCCGCCGCGTAACCAGTTGGACCAGCCGCGGTAGAAGACGCCGTGGGGCGGGACGAGCCCGGCGCTGAACGGGGCACGACCGGCCGGCGAGTCCAGCCGTTCCAGCGCCCACCGCGCCTCCCGCAGCGCCTCCGCCCGCTCCCCCGGCGGCTCGCGCGTGCCCAGCTCGACCCAGCTCAGGCCGTACAGGGCGTGCAGGAAGAAGAATCCCTCGGGGAACAGCCGCTGCGCCTCGTCGCCGGCGCCGGCGTCCAGGGCGGAGCGCAGGAACGCCAGCTGGCGCCGCACCCCGGGCGGCTCACCGTGCGGGCCGGCGGTCGCGGGCACGACCAGCCGCACGGCTCCGGCCAGGGCGCACACGCTGAGGGCGGCGGCCAGGATCGTGCGCGCCCACCACGGCCCCCGGCGCACCGCTGAAGGCCGATCGGACATCCGCCGATCCTAGCCCGGGCCGTGGCCGGCAGTGCACGGCCGCATCCTGGCGGGGGGGTGGTCGACGGGAGGCTGTCGCTTAGACACATCTGACGCTGCAGACGACTAGTCGAGTGTAGA
>NZ_SMKO01000028.1 GCF_004348685.1 Nonomuraea deserti
CGGCAACACCCCCGCCCTGCTGGCCGCCCTCAGAACCGCCGGGCTGCGCGCCACCATGTTCAACGTCGGCCAGAACGTGGAGGCGTACCCGGACCTGACGAGACAGCAGGTCGCGGTCGGCATGTGGATCGGTGACCACAGCTGGGACCACCCCCACATGACGCAGCTCACCGCCGAGCAGCAGACCGCGCAGATCTCCCGTACGCAGGACGTCATCGCGCGCGTCACCGGCGCCACGCCCCGCCTGTTCCGCCCGCCGTACCTGGAGACCGACGACGAGCTGCGCGCGGTGCAGCGCCGGCACGGCCTCACCGAGATCAACGCCGACGTGGACTCTCAGGACTGGAACAACGCCACCGCCGACCAGATCGCGGCCAAGGCCAGACAGCTGCGGTCCGGCGACGTGATCCTCATGCACGACTGGCCCGCGAACACCGTACAGGCCATCCCGCGGATCGCCGCCGACCTGCGCGAACGCGGCCTGTGCGCCGGCAAGATCTCACCCGTCACCGGCCGGGCGGTCGCCCCAGGCAACACGTGCGCCGCCGCGTACCGGACGATCTCCGCCCGCGACGGCGCCTTCCGCGGGAAGGTCGTCGTGACCAACACCGGCACCACCCCGCTCGACGGCTGGCGAGTCACACTGACGCTGCCCGCCGGGGTACGGATCAGCGCCGTGCGGAGCGGCGTCGCCACCGGCACCACGGGAACGGTGACCGTCACCGGCACCCGCCACAACAGCGCCGTCAGGCCCGGCAGGTCCACCACCTTCGGTCTCACCGGCACCCGCACCGGGGACGAGGCCGTCGCGGGCGTCACGTGTACCGACCCGTCCGGCGACACCCTGGCCCACGCCCGCACCACCGGTCGCGTCGAAGACCTGGGCGACAGCGTGCGCTACACCTGGCCGGGCGTCACCTTCGAGGGCCGCTTCCAGGGCACCGGGGTCGGGATCAAGCTGAACGACGCCGCCAACGACTACGACGTCCAGATCGACGGCGTCGCCCCGGTCACGCTACGGACGCCCGGCAGGACCACGCACTGGGTGACCGGCCTCGGTGGCGGCGTGCACACCGTACGCCTCGCCAAGAGGACCGAGAGCCCGTGGACGCCCGGCGAGTTCGGCGGATTCGTCGCCGCGCCCGGGGGCCGCGTCCTCGCCCCGCCCGCTGCCCGCGCCCGGCAGATCGAGTTCATCGGCGACTCCTGGACCGCCGGCTACGGCAACATGTCGACCAGCCGCGACTGCTCGGCGAGCGGCGGGATCAACCCCAACTCCAACGCCGACCAGGCCTTCGGCGCCCTCACCGCCCGCACGCTGAACGCCGACCACCAGCTCACGGCCTGGTCCGGGTTGGGCATGGTACGCAACTACAACGGCGGCAGCCCCGGCACCGACTTCCGCACGTACTACGACCGCACCCTCCAGGCGGCCGGCACCGCGGCCTGGCAGCTGCCCAAGGCCTGGAGACCGCAGGTCGTCGTGGTCGGCCTCGGCATCAACGACTTCTCCACCCCGCTCAACCCCGGCGAGCCGTGGGCCGACACCGCCGCGCTCGCCGCCGACTTCCGGGCCGCCTACCTGGGGTTCCTGGCCAAGCTCCGCCTCCGGTACGGCCCCGGCACGTTCATCGTGCTGACCTACCCGACGATGTCCGGCACCCCGCTGGCGGACCTCGTCGAGCAGGTCGTACGGGAACGCAGCAGCCAGGGCGACAGGCGGGTGTCGGCGCTGCACTACGACAACGACGCCCTAGGGCTCGACCTGCTCGGCTGCGACTGGCACCCGTCGCTGCACGACCACCGGCTGCTGGCGGGCGCGCTCGGCCGCTTCATCGTGACGCTGCCCGTACGGTGGTGACGGTCCGGCCGTCCCGGCCACCGGCTCGAACTGTAGGTGGCCGCCGGTCGGCAAGACCGACGTGCCCGAGACCCCGGTGTTAGACGCCGACATTCACGACGGCGCAACCGGCCACTCAGCCGCGCGCGGGCGCCGGATCTCGCAGGAAACGCCAGCGAAGAAGATCGCTGTCTCAGGTCATGGCTGTGCTGACCGAGCATCCGAAGCGGGATCCCGTCGTCCTGGCCGGCGGCGGTACGCTGCGCCACCGAGGATGGCGGTCGGTGGCACATGAAGGTCCCGGCCGGCACCCAGGCGAGCATCACCGTTCCGGCGGACACGCTGAACGATGGCTGGAAGGTGCGCTGGCGAGCCGGCGCGGCGTCACCCACCGCCACATCCGCTTGGTCGGCCTGGCGGTCCTTCACCGTCAGCCTGCCCAAGCCCACCGCCACCGGCCTGACCATCACCCGTCGAAGGTGGTGGACGGCGTGGGGGTGGCCGACACGGTCACCCCACTCTGCAGGCCACCCTCACCCATCCGACCGGCCAGGCGCTGCACGCCGAAGCCAAGATCGAGCACGAACCGTCCGCACTCGATGGGCAGGGCAGCGGACCGATCTGGGCCGGCGCCGTGGACAACATCGCCTCCGGCACGGGGGCGAGCATCGCCGTCCCCGCGGGCACGCTCACCGACGGGTGGAAAGTCCGCTGGTGTCTGCGCGGCGTCAGCGAGCAAGCGGCTGTTACGCGAGACCAGCCGCTCCATGCCGCCCGCGTCGACCGCCCGCGGGCTTCCCATCTATAACTCCTCGCAGAACCTGTCGATAGGCAAGCGGGCGATATCGAGCTTGCCCCAAATTGCCGTCTTGACGCAGCGAGACCGTCGATAGGCGTGATCCCACCAACGGTGCCGCGTGGCTCCCGTACGGCGTCGCCGTGCGTGATGACGTGGACGGCAGTGAGCACCCTGCGAGAGTCGATAACTATGCCTGATCCGAGGGCGATGGTCAGTCTCCGGAAGGGCTACCGGGCAACCCCGCCGAGGATTGAGCGAGGACAGGCTTACACCCGAAGGGGCTTGATACATCTGACGTAAGGCCGGTGCCGGTGCGAGTGCCGACCCGCAGGAGAGGGCGGTTGCGCTGTTACGGAGCAAGTCTTTCCCGTTACTGAAAACGATCTTTACTTTTAGTTCCTGCCCGTGTGATGATCACTCCGTTTTGATACCTCTGTTCGAAAGGCTGGAGTGAACACATCACGATTAGCGTCTGGCTTATCCACCCGGACGCGCCGCCGCGCCGCCCTGATCGCCGTCCTCACACTGCCGCTTGCGATCACGAGCGCACCCGCAGTCGCCCAGGGCCCCACGCCATCCCCCGCTGCCACGACTCCACCGGCCAACACCAGCACCCCGGCAGGGGCCGCGCTGGCACAGGCCAAGAAGGACAACAAGCGCGTCGAGATCGAGGCGCTGCGCTCGGAAACGGGCACCTTCTACGCCAACCCCGACGGCAAGACCATACGTGCCGAGCTGTCCAGTACCCCGGTTCGGGTCAAGAAGGACGGCGCCTGGCAGCCGATCGACACCCGACTGATCGAAGAAGACGGCGTCCTGCGGCCCAAAGCCAGCCTGGGCGAGCTCACCCTGTCAACGGGCGGCAACACCGACGCCGTCACCTACACCGGCGCCCAGGGCAAGGCGGCCATCGCCGCACCCGACAGGCTGCCCGAACCGGTGGTCGAGAACAACAGCGCCACCTACCCCGACGCCTACGGCCCCGGCACCGACCTGGTCGTCACCGTCACCCCGAGCGGCTTCCGCCACGACGTCGTCATCCGCCAGCGGCCAGCTGAGGACCTCAAACTGCGCGTGCCCATGCGCCTGCCCGACGGCCTCAAACTGGGCAAGGGCCCGGACAAGACCCCCGGCGTACTCAACGCCAAGGGCAAAGAGGTCGACGACCTGTCGGCCGCGCCCATGCTGGACGCCGCCGCCATGGCCAGCCCTGACCAAGGGCACGTCGGCCAGGCGAAGGCCACGGTGGACGGCGACAGCGTCGTCCTCATCGCCAAGGCCGACTTCCTCACCGACCCAGCCGTCACCTACCCCGTCACGGTCACCGCCGCCTCGGAAATCTGGGAGGGCACCGGCATCGCCGGCGACACCCACGTCAGCAACGTACTTCCCAACGGCGACGACAACGCCCTGCTGGAGTCTCTGACCGCCGGCCGCTCACACAGCGGGACCCGCACCCACCGCGCCTACATTCGCTTCAACATCCATGACACACCACTCATGGGCGCCACGATCACCAACGCCGACCTGCGGCTGCACAACTACAACTCCCACACCTGCAGCGACGACAACCCCGGCATCGTGGCCCACCGCATCACCGATCCCTGGACCGTCAACACGCTGACCTGGAACAACCAACCATCCGTAACGGTCAACGGCCAGGTCGGCAACAGAGGCGCCTACAGCGCGACCATTCCCTGTCCTGGAGGGGAAGGCGAGCTGTACTACTCCATCGAAGACATGGTGCGCGAGTGGGTGGCCGGTGAGCCCGACGAAGGCGTCCGACTCACCTCCCCCACCGAAACCGTCGCCCAGAACTGGCGCTCCTACCGCTCCGACGAATACGGCGGCTACGACACCTACCCCCTCACCCCCCGCGGCCCCGTCCTCTTCATCGAGTACGAGCCCGTTCCCACGGTGGAGGTAGCCACGTTCCAGTACGGCGACTGGGGGACTACGCCAGAAGACCTGGCGGAGCAGCGGTCCCGGGAGAGCGAGGACGGCAGCCCGCCTGGTCTCGATCCAAGCCATGAAGAGACGCGCCAACGAACGCTGAACTCCACTCAGTCTGTCACCGTAAACCCGGACGATCTCCCTATGCCGGAAGACATGACCGAGGAGGAGTTGGAAGAGTTCATCCGGGAGGAAGGCGGCAGCGTCGATACCCCGGAAGATCCTCCCACTGCGGACACGCTGGCTCCTGAGGTGATGACGAAGCCAGCCGACGGTGACACCGGCGTCGCTCTCGACGAGGAGATTCGCGTCGCGTTCACGGAATCGGTAACAAACCAGACTTTCGCTTTGAAGGATGCGGCGGGAACCGATGTTGCCTTCAGCGCGACGCCCATTGGGGACGATCCTGATACAGAGGAAGTCGAACCGAGCGATCAGGGCTGGGTGCTCAAGCCCGAGCAATCCCTAAAGGAAGCTGAGCGATACCGCATCGAGGTCAAGGCGGCTAAGGATGCCGCCGGAAACGTCATGCGCGACTTCTCTGCCACGTTTACGACCGTGGGAGGAACTGCGCCGGTGCCGGGGCTGGTGGCGGCCTATGGCATGAACGAGGGCTCGGGCACCAGCATCGGGGACTCTTCGGGGCAGAACAACACTGGCACGGGCAGCGGCACCGTCTGGGCGAATGGCAAGTACGGTAAGGCTCTGTCGTTTGACGGCTCTTCCAGCTTGGTCACCGTCGGAGATGCCGCGTCGCTGCGTCTGGCAACTGGGATGACTCTGTCGGCCTGGGTCAACCCGGCCTCAGTGGCTGACTGGAGCAGCGTGGTGGGCAAGGAGCTGAGCGCCGGGGGCATCTCGTACACGATGTACGCCGCCACTGACCTGTCAGCTCCGGGTGGCTGGGTACAAACCTCTCCCGACGATTCGTCGTACGTTGACGGCTTCGAGCCGTTGCCGGTGAACACCTGGAGCCACCTGGCGGTCACCTTCGACGGTGCCGCCCTGCGGCTGTTCGTCAACGGTCAGCCGGTCAATGAGACCCCTATGAGCGGCGACCTCTACGACGACGGCGGCCTGCTGCATATCGGCGGCAACTCCGTCTTCGGCGAGTACTTCGACGGCCTGATCGACGAGGTGCGCGTCTACAGCCGCGCCCAGGCCGTAACGGAGATCCAGGCCGACATGAACACCCCCGTCGGCTCCACCACACCGAATCCGGACCCGACCCCCACACCGGATCCCACGCCGACGCCGGATCCCACGCCCAACCCGGTGCCGGGACTGGTGGCGGCCTACGGCATGGAAGAGGGCACGGGCACCAGCGTCGGGGACTCTTCAGGGCAGAACAACACCGGAGCGGCGACCGACACCAGTTGGACGACCGGCAAGCATGGCAAAGCCCTGTCCTTCAACGGCTCCTCCAGCTGGGTCACCGTTCCACACGCCGAATCACTGCGCCTGACGAACGCGCTGACGCTTTCGGCATGGGTACAGCCGGCGGCGGCGGACCACTGGCACACGGTGCTGATGAAGGAAACCGCCGACGGCGGCTCCTACGGCCTGTACTCCTCCGCCGACGAGTTGCTCCCCCTGGGCTGGCTGCAAACCGCTGACGGGCCGCGGGGGGTGTCCAACGGCAGCCCGCTGCCGCTGAACCAGTGGAGTCACCTGGCCGTCACCTACAACGGCAGCATGGCCACTCTGTACGTCAACGGCACACAGATCGACCAGGCACCGATCAACGGCGACCTCGTCGACGACGGCGGCGCACTGCGCCTAGGCGGCAACAGCGTTTGGAGGGAAGAGTTCTTCAGCGGCCTAATCGACGACGTGCGAATCTACAACCGCGCCCAGACCGCGGCCGAGATCCAAACCGACATGCGTACCCATGTCGGTGCTGCGAAAACGGGGGTGGCGACCCAGCGGTCGCAAAAGAACTCGCCTGCCGGAGTCCGAAAGCTTGCGGTCGGTGACAGCCGCAGCGTGGACGGCATCACCATCGCTTCCACCTCCACTCCCCGCCTGACCGCGTGGCTGTCTGCCGGGCGCGACGGCGAGACGAGGGTGGAGATGGAGGTCGCCCGCGAACCCTCCAAGTCTGTCAAGGCGGGCAAGGTGGTTTCGGACAAGCAGCTGATCTGGTCCGGCCAGGCCACCGCCGATCACGGAGACTCCCGGGTGACGTTGCAGGTTCCCAAGGGGAAGTTGCGGCCTGGCGAGAACCTAAGGTGGCGAGCGCGCCTCAACGGCTCCGGAACCACGGGGACCTGGACGGGCTGGCAGGATCTGACCATCAAACAGGAGGAGCCAGCAGCCGCGACACCGACATCTGCAGCGCGTGCCTTGGCCGACGATGACCCGCTCTTCCAGAAATGCCTCGATACCCCTGGGGCGTACGACGATCCCGGCTTCACGCTCAACCGGCAGACCTACTGCTCGGTCCAGACAATTGCGGTCGGCGACTTCAAGCTCCCTGAAGGCAACCCCGAAATAAACCGAGGCGTCTTCGCCAAAGCGGTGATCGTCGGACGCGCTTTCAACAACGGTAAGAAGACGGGGGCTCCGAGGGATCGTATCTCCCGTTGGTCAATTAAACTGTATGACGTGGAAGCGCACGGCGCCTCAAAGAATTGGGCGTGGCTCGCATTCGGCGTGAAGAACTCCGAGAACTCCGACTGTCATATGGACTCGGCTTACGTAGAGGGCAGCTGGCAGCAGTGGCGTGACGGCAAGGTCGCCGAGTTCGCCGTCGTATCCAAAGAGACAGATCCCGGCCTTGCCGGTGAAGACCTCGTTGCGTTCTGTTACCCCAGGTTCTACTACAAACACTGGTACCCGGAAGTACCTTCGGAGAAGCCGAGGTATATCTACGCGGAGGGTGTGCCCACCGTCCGATGCGATTCCGCTTCGTACATCGTGAAGTCCTACGGTACTGGCTGCGTCATGCCGTATGCGCAAACGACTTACGAGACGACCGAGACACGTCCGGGAAAACCCCACGAGGACGAGGGTAACGTCCTCACGGCCTACCGAAGCGTTCCAGGCCATATATGGACCGCGCTACAGGCATCCATCCTCACTTATCCGAAGGCCGCCAGCAAGGCAATGCCAGGAACCCCTACCACCGGGCATCTGACACGAAACGTCAATAACAACTGGAAGAAAGGAAACAACGACAAGTCGAGAGCACTCTGCCGGAACCTTTTCAAGGAATACGACGACACAGACCCAGTGCTGGGAAAGAAAGGCTCTCACAAGCTGTATGAATGTGACGAGTATCCATTTCAGTCCACCATGCAGGGGTCGTGGACCGGAGCCAACAACGGGAAGGATTCAAATTTCCGACGATTCTCCGTTAGACCCGTCTACCACAAGCACAACAACGAGGATAGCAAGAACCTCGGCAAGTACTACGGCTCACAGCGCATCCTTGGCGTGGACGGAGATAAACGTACGAAACCGTACGATCACTTCTTAGTGAAAGCGATTGTGCCAGGCTATAGAAATTGGTAGAAGCGCGCATGTCCAGGCATGATTCGCGATAGCTCGACACCGTAACTGCCCCCGGGATGAGCAGACATCGTTCATCCCGGGGGACGCCGGCTTACAGGAGATATGCATGCTGGAAAAGATGATCGAACAATATGTCGAGACGCTGAGAACACTGACTCTCGACATTTTCGCATACACGCTAACCATCCCCGACTCCGGCCAACTGACATCTGCGGAAGCCATCCGCCGCCTACGATCGGCCCCTCTTACGCAGCCTGCCGGCCCTCCAGGGCCCTATGACACCGATGGCGATGAGGACCTCATGCTGATAGCCATCGACAACGGAATCGTCACACTAGACGGAATCAACCCGGACCCCGACCGTAAAGAGGTGACCGATCGACTGGCCGGCCAAGAACTTAGGCATTGGTACCTGGCCCAGGACATCGAGGGCAATGGCACCCTGTATGTGCGCTACGGAGACGCCGAAGGGGAGGTACAGTGTCCCGAACCCCTCGCCAATCCGTCCACTCCCTGGACAGAGTTCCTCGGTCCCTTAACTCCGTACGCCGCACTCCTTGCATCTCTCTATGACGACAGAGAGCTAGAAAGAGACGCAACCGCCATCTTTTTGGCCATCATTGAGCATGAAAGCGGAGTTCGTTTTAACGAGGCCTTACTCGCAAGGCCGCGTCTAATCGTGCCAATCGATCCACATCGTCCTATCGTGTAGCGACCGAGCCACTTGAACAACCACGTGGGAACTTGTCGCCCCTGCTCGCCACGAGGCCGGTATGAGCGGAGGGCAACCTGAGCGCATCGACTTACCTGGGACGGCGTGCAGACATGACTACGGAGCAGATGGGTCGATGGCGAAACGTCGAGCTGAGATCGCGGGAGCGACGGCAGCCGCCACGCATGCTCATGCCGGCCGTGCGACATCCAATCGAGTCGAAGCATCCGCACCTAAAGAGCGGGAACGCTTCACGTGGCCTTCGCCACGAACTTCGTTCCGACCAGCGCAAACAGAGGTCAACTGATGGGTGTGGAAGCTCGTTGTTGAGGAACCGGATGCACTTCGGGCGGCAGCCACATACCGCCCAGAAAGGCATATAACGGACGATGTTCGACTCGAGCTCTCCTAAAGCGGGTGCCGCAGGTTCGAATCCTGCCGGGGGCACTCATCTCCACCAGGCATTTCGGCCTCTGACCTGCGGCTTCTCAGCCGCAGGTCTTTGCTTGTCCGACCCCCGGTAGGCCGCCGGAGGCACCCAGATGCAGCCGTAGGACAGAGTTCTGGGGACATATGGGGGATGATCTTGATGACGTTTCCCGAGGTCAGCCGCAGGTAGTGGGGACGGGCTGTCACCCAGGGGGCGCTCGTCTCTAAGATCGGGATCGTGCAGCGCCTCGCCCTCTTTGATCTAGACAGAACGCTCATTGACCTCGATGCCGCGTTCGTCCGGTGGGCTGAGGAGTTCGTCAGTCAACAGCACCTGAATCCTGAGGCTCTTACCTGGCTCGTCGGCCAGGATCGCGACACGCACCCACATCGAGAAGCGTTCTTCAGCAGGGTGCGAGAACACTTCGGCCTGGCGGAGCCGGTCCAGGAGCTATGGGCCGGCTACCGCCGACGCATGCCCCACCTCGTGCAGTGCTACCCGGGCGTCCTGGCTGGATTAGCCGATCTACGCGCCGCCGGATGGCGCGTGGGCATCGTCACCAACGGCACGGCCGACAACCAACTCGGCAAGCTCCGGCGCACCGGCCTGGCCGACGCAGTCGACGGCTACGCCGTGTCAGGGGTCGAGGGCATCAGGAAACCCGAGGCTGGGCTGTTCGAGATCGCCGCCCAGCGATGCGGGACCAGCCTCGACGGGAGCGGCTGGATGGTCGGTGACAACCCCGTCGCCGACATTCAAGGAGGACAGGCGGCCGGGCTTCGCACGATCTGGATTGACCGGGGAACATGGTCAGGACACGAACACCGAGCCCACCATGTGGTTGCCGACGTCGCAGAAGCATTCGACGTGCTGCATGACGCACGCTGATAGAAGCTTGGCCACCCCCACGGACCGCAACCAATTAAGCGTTCAGTACGTAGTAGGCATACGAGGTGTACGAGGGCGAGAGGCAGAGGTAGTGTCCAGGACGTGCGCCTGAATGATCGCCGACTGCCTATTGTTGCCGCGGCGCTCGTCGCTGTCGCCGTTGTGGCTGGTTGCACAGGGAACGCCGACAAGCCCACGATGGACGAGGCCTCGAAACAGCTCATCACGGACGGCGACAAGCTCTTGGCCTCACAAGACCTCGCGCGCATAGGATCCGCTACCGCGACCGAACGAGCAGACCAGGACGGCGAAGCAGGGTGCTTGAAAGGCCAAGTACAGCGCTTCTTCCGCGCTCAGGGAAATCTCACAGGTCCGCCATATAAGCAGTCACCAGGCAATGTGGCAGGACTGCTGGGGAGTTGGCTGCGCCTGCGTGGTTACGACACAACGATAGATGACCTGGATCTTCGTGACGAGAACGTCGGTGTGGCTGTACTACAGCATCCGACCACAGGAATAACGTTTATCATAACCGTTCGGAACGGCCAGAAACCAAATATTCTCATCGTCGGAAAAACGAGCTGTTACGCAGGTTGAATTCGTAGAGCCGGTCATGGCTATGCTGAGGGCCGAAAATGAGCCCGGTCTGGATCAGGCGGACACCACTCCCTTCCGAAGCAGCGCCGGTCTGTCACCCTCCCGCCAGCGTGTTACCGACTGCTCGTACACCCGCAATCACGCCGCGGCCGTCCTGACCGGCTGTCTACCCCGAACCACTCGGTCGCTGCTTGCACCCGGACACGCCCCGCCGCTTCAACCTGTAGAACCGGGCAAGCGGACTGTCCCTCGCCCTTCAGCCCCTTGGGTAGCTGATAGATCACGACGCTGTAAGCAGGGATGCCGATGAGGTGACGGGTCAGGACCCTAATCACCCCTGACCACAAACAACAAAATCGTTGCCGCGACAAACCCATCCAGAGATAATCAAGGCATGGAAGGCGGCAGGAGCGAAGAGGACGAGCGCATCGCGCTGGCCTGGATAGATAACCTCGTCGGCGCAAAGATGCTGGCCTATATATTGAATTGTGACCGTAGCACCATACAGCGGCACCTATCGGGAGAGGCGCCACTCAGCGTCAAGCATCGTGAAATAATCGCCGCAATCAGACAGTTCCACGAGTCGCTGCCCCACGATTCGGAAAACCAGCAGCACCGCGAAGTGCTGGGTGGATGGCTGACGCTTGGGAGAGTTCACGATAGATCTCGTGCGCGAGCAATACGTGCGCATGCTGGAGGGGAGGATGTTCAGCTCACACCCAAGGACGAAGCGCAGAGACTGCTCATCATTATCGCTAGCGACGTATTCCCCGCCTTTCTACTTCCCAGCGATATTCCTGGTGATCTCGCCAGTCGCCCCTTTGCACGAGAGTTGAGCATTCGAGTAGTTCAGGCCATTTTTCAGCACCCAGAAGCCCAAGCGTTCCTTGAAGCATTTCTCTTGAGCGCCGAACTCCATGGGAAGTTTAGGCATGAGGAGAAGCATTTGGGACCAGTCGCGATGATATACCACAACATGGGTGGTGGCGAAACGCTGCAGCTATCCATGCTACTAAACATGTTGCTAGAATCAGCCTGGCGTCACATGGACGATACAGACTCGATTTCACCAGAACGATTCACACTCCAAGCGGTCAAAGAACTACAGCTAGTTAGGGCGTTACTGGCGGGCAAACCTCGTTCGGTAACGGCGCGATACGCCTTCACCGGCGTAAGTCTTCCTCCGGATTCACGCTTGGAGATCCCAAACGGAGTCGTGCGGCCAGCCAACGAGAACGACAACAGATTTGCACCTCCAACGTTGACTGGACAGATCACGACTACTGATGAGTTTGGCCACAACACCCTAGTCGATTATCGAGGGAACGTTGTGCTGGAATACCGTTACCCCTACAGAATACGTCTTTCCTCTTACGACGAAGAGGACATGGAATCCTTCCCGGACGACCTGCACCCGCCTGTAGAAATCGAGCCAGCCATAATACGGCTGCGATTCGGACTGATGCTGGCGGTCAAACGTGATTACCGAGCCCAGCTCATCCCAACTTGGCGAAGCGTGGACAGGCCATTGAGCACAGGTGTCGATGTATCATGGTCCGACCCTCGCCACGGAGCGCTGTTCACACCCGTCACTCTAACGGACGTTGAAGTTTCTGCATGGCACACATGGTACGAGCGCCTATCCGCACCCAGTGTGAACAGAATCGAATTGGCACTTTCGAGAGTGCTGCGGGCAATCGCCGAGCGTCGCGATCCTTCGGATGTTCTGATCGATTCGGTCATCGCATGGGAAAACTTGTTCGGCACCAAGGAAGGCGAACCTACGTTTCGTATCACGATGAGTCTAGCTATGCTGCTCAAGATTTCTCCATCCGAACGGGAAGATTTTCGCAGCGAGCTGGTTGCGATCTATGGGATCAGGAGTCGTCTTGTCCACGGTAACGGCACGCTCACCGCAGATGACTATCCCAAGTGCCAAAGGGCCCTCGATGTGGCGATAGAAGCGATCCGAACACTGGTATCCGAGCGGACAGACATTCTTGAACTTGTAGATGGCGGCCGACGCAGTACTGCATTGCTATTGGGGCTTAGTTAGTCAAGCTTCGTTCAGAAGGCTGTCCTCCAGCCCAACTGTAAGAAAACGGCTGGAATCAGCCTGGAGCTCACATTGGCATCTGCGCCGCCTCGGCGCGAGTGAGCTCGGCTTGCCTTCGCAGACGATCAGCTGTGGACGCACAGCTTTCCCGCAGCATGCGAATCTCGCTGGCACGCCGCATGGTCTCGGTGATGAAACGCCCTGCGGCCGGCCCTTTCCAGAACGCGTCTGCCGTCTGCGGCTGGGCCAGCGTAGCGGAGAAAACTCCGTCGAGTTCCTCGGCGTATCGCATGAAGGTGGCGGCAAGCAGGTCCTTGTCGGCGGCTTGCCTCAGGAGTTGGGCTTGGCTGGGGATGGTCATTGCTACCCTCCTCGCTGTTGCAATGCCTTGACAAGTGCGTCATAGACCCGTCCTCGGAATGCCATCCGCACTTCATTCCGCTGAGCGTCAGTCAGCGGCTTCTGACCGTGCTCATTCAGCGACTCATTCACCCACTGTGTCTGCCGCAGCACGATGCTCTCCGCGACGTCCTCCGCCGTCGCCGGGGTCTTCTTGTCGATGAAGTCCGTGATCATGCCCTTGAGGCCGTCCTTGGCCTCATCCATCCCGGCGTCTCGGGCGGTGGCCACGTTGGCGTCCTGGATGGGCCAGTACTTGTTGGAGAGCCACGAGACGGGTAGCAGCGCGACACCTGCGAGCCAGTCGGCGTATTCGTCGTCGGTCCACTCGGCGTGCGTCGAGCCGCTCAGCATGAGATTCGCCACGCCCCCAGCGAGTGCCGCGCGGGAGGTGTACTGGTCCTGGGTGGCTTCATCCCCGAAGGGCCGGAAGCGGCCGATGTCCAGGCCCAGCGTGTAGTCCTGGGAGGCCTTCATCAGGGTGTTCGCCGCGTCCTTGTCCTGCATCAGCCCGCCCATGAACCGGGAAGCGTCATCAGGAGCGAGGGTGTCCCATGGCGACGTGGGGAAGATCGACTTCAGTTCGGGGGAATCGCGCTTGGATTGCCCACGGGCGAGCTGGTCTAGATAGGGAGCTACGTTCTTGGCCAAGGTCTCGCTGATCGGGGAATCCTTGAGCGTGCCCCACGAACCGCCGATCCACGGGCTGTTCTCGGCGCCCATCCCCCGGATGATGTTGAACCATGCTCGATCGCGGACATCAGCGGTTCCGGCGTTGGGGTTCAACGCCTTGTCCAGCGCTCCGGCGAGGTTCGCTTCGAGGTCGGTGACGCCGCTCATCCGGGCGCGCTGGGGATGCAGGAGCCAGCCTGCGGCGTCCTTGTTGTCAGCCAGCAGCGTCTGCAGTGCCTGTGGGTCGTCGTTGTACGCCTCCACCAGCGCGTTCAGATTCCAGTTGGGGCTCGTCGGGAGGTCCGCCCCCAGTGGACGGCCCAGCACGCGCAGCGCCACCTGGTTAAGGAGTTTGCTCGACGGCTTGGACATCGCGATCAGTGCCGTCAGCACGCCCGGCTGAGTGGATTCCAGAAATTTCCCGCGCCACTCTTCCCCCAGCCGTCCGGCGCGTTCTGCGTTGGCGTACGCCTCGGCCAGTGGCCCTAGACTTTCCCGGCCTTGCTGGAGCATGGCCGGCGGAAGGCCTCTGTCCATGGCCGGGCCCTTGTCCTTCATCCAGTGCATGAACAGCGCACGGAACTTGTCCGGTCCGAGGCCGTTCAGCAGGGCGGCGGCGTACGCGGGATCGTTCAGCTTCTCCTTCGTTATCCCCGCCGCCTCGGTCACCTTCCGCCAGGTCTCTACCGAGCTCTCAATCTCATGCTGCTTGAGCGCATCCGCGATGGGTTTCGCGTCGGCTTTCCCCTGGCGTGCTGCCTCGGCCTCGCTGTCGAACGGAAAGACCATGCTTAGCATGCCGTTTCCGGAACTCGGGACCATCTGTTTGAGCGTGTCCATCCGCCATTTGAGATCACGCTGTGTCTCGTCGAAGAACGCCCATGACCTGTGCATGGCTGTCACCCCAGCGGGGCCGGTCCAGGACGAGCCTGCCTCGGCGATGGCCGCCTCCAAACCGTGCCGCGTGCGGCCCAGGACGTCCTTACCGCCCTCCATCTCACGTATGAGCTGTTCCGCTCGGCTGGGGTCGATTCCGACGAACTCCCCCATGGACCCCTCCCAGAGGGTGTGCCTACAAGGGAGGAGTCAAGCACAACAGCCAATCCCGGTAAATGCACCACACTTCCCTATAAGCAACCGGAATTACTCGGCCATTTGTGGGCGAAGACCACCTGTCGATCAGGCCGCCGCAGGAACCGTCCAGAAAGCTCCTACCGGTCCCAGACGAGCGGGACTGGTTCGGCTGGAAGGTTGCCCGCGAGCAGGCCTTCTACCAGGCTGGGAAGGTTGGTGGGAAGGATTTGTTCCGTGGTGGCGTGCAGCTCGTTCAGGGTCCACCAACGAAAGCAGTCGAGCCGCGACCGTTCGAAATCTTCCATTCCCAAGGTGTCGATCTCCAGGCTGGGGACGCGGTGCGCGAAGAAGTGGTGTTCCGAGCGCATCACCACGCCGTCGTCGCGGACCCAGGCGCCCGCGCTGAGCGCTACCGCCGAACCGAGTGCAGCGGGCTCGACCCGGTAGCCGATCTCTTCATGCAGTTCCCTGGCCGCGGCGATCTCGGGCGTTTCGCCAGGATTGAGGCGGCCACCTGGAGTGAACCAGGCCAGCCCGCTGTTGTTGGCCCACCGGGGTGCGCGGTACAGGAGAATCCGGTCCTGGTCGTCGATGACGATCACACGAGAGGCCACGGAGAGAACTGGCGCGGGGTGATGCCAGTCGATGACGTACGGCTCAGCGGGGATCTCGCCCATGAGCAGCGGTTCAAGCAGATCGGGCAGATTACGCGGGATCAGCTTTTCAGCCGTGTCCCAGAGTTCCTCCAGGGTCCACCAGCGGTAAGTGTCCAGAAGCGAGCGTTCGAGCTCTTCCATCGCTGAGACGTCCACCGTGACCGCCTGGACGCGGAGCAGGAAGAAATGGTTGGTGGCGTAGTAGAGAGCGTCATCGGAACCGACGTAGTAACCCTCGCTCAGGGCGACCACCTCACCGAACTTCTCCGGCGCGACCTTCAAGCCGGTCTCTTCACGGAGTTCACGGGCGGCTGCCACCGCCAGGTCTTCGCCGCTGTGGACGCCGCCGCCGGGGGTGAACCAGGCCACGTCGGAGTTCTTGACGGGTCCTGAACCACGGAAGAGCAGGATCCGGTCGTGGTCGTCGAGGAGAAGGATGCGGGCGGTGGGCCGCATGATCGGCTCGGGCACAAGGGCGACCCTACTGGTCAACGCTCAAGCTACGCTGCCCTTCCAAGCGGGCCACTTGGGCCAGACCATCGCCGTCCTTCGAGACCACCGCGTCGTACAGGCCGCGTAAGGATGAAACGGTTCAGTAGAGGGAGTGACAGGCCCGGTTGCGGATACGGAACTCGGGACGGGCAGGTGGGAACAGTTCGTCGCACTTCGCAGCGATCACCGGGGCCCATCGGCTTCTGCCTTTTACTCGTGTTTCCTTGTCTCGGGCGGTTCTCGCACGGTCAGCAGGGATCGCGGTCTTCGGGGGTTGGACCTGTGGAGCGCCCTGATAGCGCGGCACCGCCGAGAGTGTTGATCGGCGTTGGGGCCTGGCCGGTTTCGTCTTCTTCTTCGACGTGCTGGGCGTTGTTGAGGGCAGTGCCCGGGGCGAGGGTGTCGGCGGCGAGGTGGGCACGACCGAGGGCCCGGTAACGCTCGGGCCGGGGGTCGGCAGTGACGCGGCGCTCGTTCGAGAGGAGGCTGTGTCTGTGCCCCCTGCCGTCGACCAGATACCGAAGGCCACGCAGGCTACAAGACCAGCGATAGGCGCCGGCCGGACCAGCCGGGCCCGATCCGCCAGAAGTGATCGCTGCGGTGGAGTGGGATTCGAGTACCTACGCCAGCGCAAGGAGTCGGACGCGGCGACAGGTCGAGGTCGCCTGCGGAGCGGCAGGCCGTACGGCGGACGCCGCTGCGGACGGTGGTCTTCAGTCGAAGGGGTGGGATGGTCTTGATCTTCGTGCATGATCCTCCCTACTCACTGCCCGTGTCTGTCAGCGTCCCGCAGAGCGGCTACGTCCAGCGGGAACGACTCGGTAAAGGCAGCGGTGCAGACGAGCGGCCCCGGGACAACCGGGGCCGGAGATGGATAAATGTGGGCTACATGTCCAGGGCGTCGTTGATCTTGCCGTTGATCTGCTCCTGCTGGCCGTCCATGCACTTCGCGTAGACGCGCAGCAGGACGTCAACGCTGTGCCCGGCCCGCTTGGCGACCTCCGGAGCCGGGACACCCGCGTTCAACCAAGAGCGACACTGCCGCGTGGCGCAGGTCGTACGGCCGGGCGGCCAGCGACGAGGCGACCTGCGCCGGGGTCAGGGCGAGCTTCCGGGCTTGCTGCCAGACGTAGGAGTGCGCCGAGCTGGAGTAAGTACCGCCGGTTCTCGTGCTGAAGATCCTGCCGTCCTTGGCCGCGCCGAACGCGGCGATGTGCTCGCGGAGCATGGCGACCAGGACGGGCGGGATCGGGATCTCTCGTGTCTCCTTGTCCGCGCGGTGCTTCAGGCTGCGCGACTCGTGAGTCTGCCCGGAGTTGGTCCAGCGCTTCGTTGCCTGAGGTCGCGCCCGCTCCAGGACGATCAGGCCCCAGCCGGTCTCAGGCAGCGTGCAGTTGGTCAGCCGCAGGTCCGCTGCCTCCTCCGGCCGCAGCGCCGCGTAGTAGATGCAGCCGAACAGCGCCTTGAGCCGGGGACCGCGGTTGCGACCCACCTTGGGCACGGCGTCGAGGAGCTGCCGCGCCTGGGCTGGATTGACCACCGTGCGCGGATCAATGACCGTGACCGCCCTCGGCGCCGTCCATTTGATCTCGTCCAGCGGGTTGCTGCCGAACGCCTTCTGCTCCACCGCGTGCTCCAGCAGGTGATGGAGCACGGCACGCTTACGCCGTACCGTGTTCGCCCCCGCCGGGGCGCAGGCAAAGGTCATCGAGATGGCGTCGAGCGCCGTACGCAGAACGTGCGGCTCCTTCAGCGCGGACAGCGGGACGGATGCCCGCTCTAGCCAGCCGAGAGCTGCGGTTTGGGCCGGGGTCAGGCTGGGCCGCCTCTTCTCCGGGATGAGTGCGTAGATGCGCAGGACCTCTCTCAGTTCTTCGGGCGCAGGGCGGCGCGGCGCGTCGGTCACCAGAGCCGGGACCAGCGACAGGAGCGCGTAGGCGTCCGTCTCCCGGGTGCGGGCCGCCGAGGCGTTCCAGCGACGCAGGACGTACGCCTGAGCGAACTCCAGGAACGTCGGCCCGGAGGACGCCCGCGCGAGCGTCGACACCGGCAGGCCGGTGGCCACGTCGAACTCCTCTCCCGCCTTCGCCGCCTGCCGCAAGTCGGACAGGAAGGCGTTGGCCAGACCCTTCGTACGGAAGCTTCTGGACCTGGGCTTGCCCGCGACGCGCCAGCGGGCGATGAACGTGGGTGTCTCGCGGTCCGTACGGTGCTGGACTCCGCCGAGCTTGACGTCGTACGTGGTGTTCATCCCGCCTCCCGTCGCGAGTCCAGCCAGGTGATGAGGTCGCTCCGCCAGACGCGGAGTTCGAGGTTCGGCAACTGCACGCAGACCGGCGCACGGCCGAGTTCGCGCCAGCGGTAGAAGGTGCGGCGGGAGACCCCGCCCAGTTCGGCGAGGACCTGCGGAACGGTCAGCAGCTCGTCGCTCCTGCTCATAGGCGATCACCGCCCGTGCTCGGGAGGCGGGTGCCGGTGAGCGCCGCCGCGAGGACCTGTTCGCCGATAGTGAGGCCCTGACCGGCGTACTCCCAGTGGGCGACGACGAGCACGGTGTCCTCGTCGAAGAGCGGTAGCCGTCCGGTGGTGATCTCCTCGGCGCGCATGTGTTCCTCACGCGCGGCGCGGAGCTGCCCGAGGGTGGTCGAGTAGCGGCGGCTCTTGGTGGAGAAGCGGCCGCGGAAGCCGAGCATGTGAGCCCACTGGATGAGCCTGAGGTCGGCCAGCTCCGGGTGAGCCCCCAGCCTCATGCAGGCAGCGATCAGCCGGCGGGCGTGCTCGCGGACGGGCAAAGTGTCGAGGTTGTCGAGAGGCTGGATCCGCCGGTCCAGCGTGCCGACGCACTCGGCGGCCTTGGTGGCGTATTTGGCGATGTACGCCGCGACGGCCTGTTCGGTGAGATCGCCGTCCATGCTGATGCGGCGTACGTCGAGTTGGGTGCCCCAGCGGAAGCTGCGGCTCAGCGGCTTGACCTCCGCCGTGACGACCGGCCACCGCATGCTGAGCAGCCAACGCCAGAGCATCGGCGGTCGCCCAGGCAGGTGGCGGCGAGGACGGGCCGTCAGGACCGTCGAGGCGGATGACAGCATGGAAGTGGACGACGCCGCGCCGCTGGTACTCGGCGACCTTGGCGAAGGAGATCGTCGCCTGCCCGCGCAGCGCCTTGACCGTCAGCCCGTTGAGCCGCGCGAAACGACGGCGCAACGCCAGCGTGAAGCGCCGCCACAACTCGGGGCTGATGGCGTTGAACAGCACCGAGCCCTCGTAGTCGTAGCAGTCCGGGCACAGCGGCTCGCCGAGCCGCTGATCGTCGGCGCCGTGCCGGTCGGTGCAGGACATGACCCGCCCGTGCGGGCAGATCTCGGCGTCGCGGCGAGCGTGGCAGGGCAGTACCTTGCCGTTCCTCTCCCGCCGCGCGTGGACCGCTCCAAACGAAGGCGCGGTAAGAGTCACGAACAGGCATGGGTGAGCGCTGACCGTTTCCGGCACGCCCTTGCCGCCGACCAGCCCGGCCCGGACGAGTTGGTACGTGTCGGCTCGGTAGACCTCGGCGCAGGCCGGGCAGCGGGAGACCCGCCGGGTTTTGCACGGCACGCGAAGGACGCCGTTGGGTTCGGTTCGGGTGGTGTAGCGGTGCAGGAGTCGGCCGGTGGCGCGGTCGTAGTGGTCGACTTTGCCGTGCAGGTGGATGGGCTGGCGGCAGCCGCCGGTGCGCTTGATCTGGCAGGCCCAGCGGTCGTAGTCGGGCTGGTTGAGCCGGTGGATCATCCCGGCCACAGCGTGAGAGTGGGCAAGGTGGGGCAAGATGGGTTCCGTCCTATCCAGTGACGCTGGTGTGGATGGCCCCCGGCCTGGCGCGGATCTTGGCGGATGTGTGGCCAGGCGGGGGGCGCTACGGCTACGCGCCGTGGTTGTCGATGCCGGTGCCGTGGCAGTCGGCACAGGTCTGGTCGTCGCTGAGGCCGGTGCCGCTGCAGGTGCAGCAGCGGTAATGCGCGAGCGTGGTGTCCATGGCGGTCACCGGTTGTCGCGCGGAGCGACGCGGACGTAGACGCGGTACTTACGCGGGTGAGCCCGGTCAGGGAATGCCCTGGACATCGCGGTGACGGTGAAGACCTCACGCAGGTGGGTCAGGCCGAGCGCGATCTCAGCGCGGTTTCCTTCGAGGCGGATACGCATGTTGTCGATCTCCTTAGGCGTTGGGCTCGATGCAGCCCCGGTAGCTGCTCTCGGCGTCATAGAGGGCACGGGCTGCGGCGGGGATCGCCACGGCGCGGTACTCGACCGGGCCGAAGTGGATAGAGGTGGCGTAGTGGTCGTACGGGGAGTTCCCGGCATCGACGCGGGAGCCGAGGATGGCGGCGATCCGGTCGATCTCGGCGCGTAGGTCCTCGTCTTCGGCGCGCTCCGGGATGTAGCGAAGGGTGAGGCCGGACGAGGTCGGCACGTCCGGGTGGGTCTCCAGGAAGATGGCCAGGTTGAGCAGGCCGTTGATGAGGGCTCTGCGGTGATCTCGCATGGTGGTCCTTTCAAGAGGCGTCTGCTGTGGCCAGCAGGGTGCGGAGCAGGTCTGAGGCGAGTTGGTCGGACACGCCCAGCCGGGACCGGAGCAGGTCGCGGGTGATGGGCTTGCCGTGCTTGGTGTGGTGTTCGGCGGCGACGCGGCGGGCGTAGTCGACGAGTTGCGGGTCGGGCACGGGTCCGTCGTTCTGGCTGTCCTCGTCGGCGGGGACCAGCGCAAGACGGTCCGCAGGCGGGACGGCTTGCGTCTCCTCCGGGACGGGCGGGGACGCCGTCGCCCAGGTCGAGGACGTCCGCGGGACGTCCGGGGACGGTTCGGTACGGCTTACGGTGGCGCGACGTTCGAGCATGGAGATCGCGACGAGGAAGGCGCCGGCGGGTGTCGCTGCGGTGATCCAGCCCCAGACGGTGGGGGCGGCCTGTTGCAGGTTCGCGGCCAGGGACAGGACGATGCCGCCGGTCAGGACGAGGACCGGCCAGGAGACCGGGCCGCGCCGTACTTTGCCGGTCTTCCTGTCTCGCTGGCGTTCGCGGGCGGCCATGACGCAGGTCAGATCGATACAGATGGCCACGGCCCAGGCCATCCAGCCCTGCTGACCGTTCTCCGTTGCGGTGTCGCGGATGTGGGTGAAGGAGCCGGCACCTGCGATGGCGGCCAGGACGAGCACGGGCCCGGTGTCGAGCAGCCAGGCGGCGAAGCGGCGCATCTCGTTCCTCCTCTCGGTCCGTCAGGCGGTCTGCGAGTCGGGAGTCTGGTGAGGGTGGACCGCCATGACCTCGTCCCAGGACGGCGCGAGGTCGGCGTAGAGATGTGCGGCGTGTTCGGCCGCCTGCTCGCTGACGTAGAAGGAGCGGGCCCGGTACCACTGGCCGTCCTGCGAGGCGACGATGGCGACGCCGGGAGTCTCGGCGGCGATGGCGCGAGCGGAATCGAGCGCGGCCGGGTCGAGGTCACCGAGCGTCATGGTGGCGGTCTCGGGATCGTTGACCCGATGGCAGATCCGGCCGGAGCACTGGGAACGGAGGGCTGTCACGCCGGGCCCGAGGTCGGAGCCGATGCGCTGACCGCAGCAGAACAGGTAGATGCCGAACGCTCGGCCGAGCTGCGCCACCCGTAGCAGCGCGGTCGAGGTCTTGGCGACCTCCTCCTTCTCCGACTTGTCGGCCATCAGATACAGCTCGGCCAACTCGTCCACCAGGACCACGACCGGCACCGGACGCATCCCGGGCGGAAGCTGCCAGATGTTGCGCGCCGAGGCCATCCGGCACACGCCCATGCGATCGGTCATCAGCGCTACGAGGTCGTCGAGCAGGCCGCCGCATTCAGCCCTGCTCGTGGCCAGCGCGGACAGCCGCGAAGCGTACGGCGTGAACTCCACCCCGCCCTTGAGGTCGAAGCCGACCAGCGCCACCGGCTGTGGCGCCAGGCCGACGATGAGCGCGTTGGCCAGGTTGGACTTGCCGGACTGCGTGGCACCGGCGTTGATCCAGTGCGGGACGGTCTTGAAGTCCACGACCCAGGGCCCGCCTGTCTCCAGGCGTCCCACGGTGACCTTGAGCAGTTCGGTGGAGGGTGGGAGTTCGTCGACCTTGACGAGCGGGTCTCGCATGGTGGCGGCCAGTCGTACCCGTCCCGGCTTGTCGGACGAGACGCGCACGGCGTGTACGCCCCAGGAGTGCGCCAGCCGTTCGGCTACGTCGGCGTAGTCGGCCGGGATCTGCCCTTCCAGCGTGTGGAGGGTGACGCGCCAGCCGTGGCGGGTCGGCATGGGCAGCCACATGAACGGCGCGGTGTCCACGGCGATGCGCTGGAAGCGGCGCCTGACCCGGACGACGCCGGTCGAGGCCACCATGCCCGGAACGGTGGTGAACCAGAAGCGCTGCCGCTTCTTGGTCAGACCGCAGCCGAGGGCGACCTTGCGCCAGGAGGCGCGCACGCTGATCGCGGTCAGTGGGAAGCCGATGGCGAGCCAGAAGGAGCGGTAGTGCCAGCGGCGCCAGGCCCAGAGCCCGGCCGCGACGGCGGCCAGGACTCCGGGCATCGTGAGGAAGTGGTCAGACACTCGCGGCCTCCTGCTGTGGGAGCAGGGCGGTGGCGCGGTAGCTGATGCCCCACTTGCCGGCGATCTCCCAGACGTAGCCGAGCATGCCGACCGCGTTGACGGCGTCGCCTGCGGTGATGGGCGGTTCTCCGCTGATGCCGATCTTGACGAGCTCGATCCGGCCGAACTCGTCCTCGACGGAGACGGTGACCTCGTAGACGGTGTTGCCGTTCTTGTCGGTCTTGATCTCGCCGGTGTCGCGGTTGAGCACCCGAGGGCGCGGGGCCTTGACGCAGGTGATGGTGAGCTTGCTGGTGTCCACAGGGATGGGGACGGTGCGCATGGTGTGGTTCCTTCGTTCGTTCGGACTCTTGGAATACATAGAACGCTTAGAATTCAAAGTTGTCAAGGTCTTCCACGAAGACTTGGTTGGCATGTCGCGTCGGCTGTGCTGAACTGGAGGGGGCACGCAACCTCGCGGAAGGCATCGGATGGTCGAGAAGACCGGTCGCCCCGGCTACCTCCAAATAGCCGACGACCTTCGCACGCAGATCAGGACGGGCTCACTCGCTTCCGGCGCTGCGCTGCCATCGACCGCCCAGCTCTGCCAGCGCTACGACGTGTCCGCCAGCGTGGTCAAAGCAGCGATCAGCGTGCTTCGCACCGAGGGCTTGATCGTCGGCCAGCAGGGCAAGGGCGTGTTCGTTCGCGAGGACGCCGCCGCGCCGGCCGAGGAGCCGGCCTCGTCTGAGGTCATGGAGCAACTCGCTCAGATGCGGAGCACTCTGGCGGCTCTCGGCGACCGGATCGCGGATCTTGAGAAGGCCGTGTTCCAAGGGCCGAAGCGATCTCGCTGACCCGGCAGGCCAACTCCTCCATTTCAGACCGAATGGCCTGAAGCTCGTCGATTATTCGCTGGTTTGCGGTCACTCCGGCACCCCTTTTCTGGTCGGTTGTTATCCCGGCGGGGATGCCGTTAGTTCATCGCGTATCGACGCTGGTGAGTATCACGGAGCGTTAGCTAAGCTTCTTCATTGCTGCCTGCACGGCGGTTACACATGCGCTTACACAGGCGCGCTCCTCGAAGTGCGCAAAAAGGATGCGATGAAGACAATTCACCGCCCCGGATGGCAACCTCTGATCCTGCGGCAGCACCGCGAAGCACACGGACTCACCCTCGAAGCCGCAGGTGACCAGCTCCGCCATGTCGCCAGCCGGCACGGCCTGACCGCGCCAGCCGCCAACTTCCAGACACTATGGGCACACGAACAGGGATCGGTATATCCCGGACCTCACTACCGAAGAGCGTACTGTCTCCTATATCAGGCAAATGAACCTACTCTGGGTTTCCGCTTGCCGCTCCCCGGTGAAATAACCGAAGTGGAAAATTCCATCTCGGATTTGCCTCAACCCACCGACCCCGCCACCGACAACGCCGCCGCCCAGGTGATCGAACAAACGCTGCTCAAAGTCTCGGGCGCCCCGTCCAATGCCGAGCAGAACGCACTCCTCAACCGCGTCGTGGACGCCTGGCGACGACGCCACGGGCAGGGCAGCCCCAAGCCCATCCTCACGCTCGTCGGCGGCTACGCCGGATCGGGAAAGACCGAGTTCTCCCGCTTCCTGTCCGACATCACCGGCTGGGCCTTCCTGGACAAGGACTCCCTGACCCGCGCCATGGTCGAACGCCTGCTCGTCTCCCTCGGCGGCGACCCCCACGACCGGCACACCGAGCTGTACCTGAGCGAGGTCCGCCCGCTGGAGTACCGGTGCCTGATGGAGACCGCGTTCGACAACCTTAAGGTCGGCACGTCGGCGATCCTGTCAGCCCCGTTCATCGCCGAGCTGGCCGATCCTGACTGGGTCTGCCGCCTCACCAACCGGTGCGCGGCCAGGGGCATCGACGTAGCGGTGGTGTGGGTGCGCTGCGACCCCGAGTCCATGCGCGAGTACATCGAGTTCCGGGGAGCTCCCCGCGACGCCTGGAAGCTCGACAACTGGCAGACATACGTCAGCGGCCTGAAGACCGAGACCAGCCCGTCCACCGCGCACATCACCGTGGACAACCGACTCGGCGCCGCTATCAGCCTGGCCGACCAGACCCGCGAGACGCTCAAACGGATCCTCGCATGATGGGCATCGTGCTGTACGGCCCGCCCGCCAGCGGTAAGACCTCCATCACCGTGGCCCTCAGCGAGGTCGACCCGAGGTTCACGCTGGTGCGCAAGCTTAAGGCCGGGAACCGGCGCGGCACCGAGTATGAATTCGTCAGCTCTCAAAAACTCGCGCGGTATCGGGCCGCCGGCCGGTTGCTGGTCGAATCTCACCGCTACGGCAACACCTACGCCATCGACCGCGACCACGTCGACCAGCTCACCGCGGCCGGGCAGGTGCCGATCGTCCACTTGGGCACCATCGCCGACATCCGCCGACTGGTCCAGCATGCGGCCTGGCTCGTCGTACTCCTGTGGATACCGCGTCAGGTCTGCGAGCAACGCTCCCGCCAGCGCGGCGACAGCGACACAAAACAGCGCCTCCAGGCATGGGACGAGACACTGACCGACTTGCACGCCAACGACGACGGCCTGTTCCGGTGCCGCTTTCGCACAGACGAGGCCACCCCGCAGGAGATCGCCAAGCAGACCGCCGACGCCTTTTTCGCGCAACGCGGGCATCACGCCGTCACTGCGCCTGACCACTGAGGATCTGCAACCACAGCGCCTGCGCGGCGCGCGCGGGCATCCACGCACTCTCAAGGACCGATGCGGAGTTCCTGATCGGGTGGTGCCGGACGAACCACAACCCGCCGGCCGTGCAGAACTCGAACATCGGATACGTGCACCCGCACGTGTGATCGCGGATCCGCAGCCGGTCCGCCCGCTTCCGACTCGGGCCCCACTCCACCCGTATGGACCCCATTTGCGGAGGCGCCGCATGAGGACCGTGATAGTCGAAGTGCGGAGGCGGGCCGACACTCACGATCTCACCGCCATCTGCGTCTGGTCGCGGAGCAGCGACACGAAGGTCTCGGCATCGCTGGCACTTACGGTCTGCCGTAGGCCCTTGTCGATATCGGTATTCCGGAGGTGGACACCGCGCCGGGTCGCGTAGAACACGCCCGCATCACTACAGAACAGCGACCAGGCCGGGAACGCTGCGCGGAGAACGTCGAGGTCATAGCTGGGCATCGCCATGGCGTCACTGTAACCAGTGCTGTACAAGCCTGTCCATGCCATGCCAAGTCATGGGTCGAAACGAGCTGTATGTGCAGGTATCTCTATGGTTGGAGAGTGATTGAGTTCGAGCCCGATCGCTTCAGGTGGGAGCAGATCGCCGACATCCTCCGCCAGCGCATCAGCGACGGCACCTACCGGCCCAAGCACCTACTGTCCGAGGTGCAGCTCATGCAGGAGTTCGGCGTCGCCCGGGGCACCCTCCGCAAGGCCATGCAACGGCTACGCGACGAGAAGCTCATCTACACGATCCCCAACCTGGGCAGCTTCGTCGGCCAACCGACCGAACCCAAGGTCCCTGGCGACAAGCCCTCGAGCGACCAGCCCTGACCAGACAGAGTCAGCAGGCAAGGGGGTGGCGAGTCCATCCCTTAGGCAGCCCATCCGCGTGACCGTCGGAACTCCCACCGCGAAGTCGAAGGCCCGGACATTGGCTGAACGCCACAGCCATGACGTCAAGCATCAACCGGGACTACCGTCACGACCGTCGAGCCGCATAATCGCTGCTCAGAGGCATGGTAGATCGGGCGGATGAGAATTATCTCTACGTCTTCAAGGGCAGTCCGCCTACCGCGGACTGCCGCGCGTTGGGCGGTCGCTGGCCGCGCTGCGGCTCTCCGGCCGGTCGCGGCCAGCACGCCCACGCGCCTGACCACGACGACCTACAGCGCCAGCAGTCGAAGCGTGTCACGGGGTACGACAAAGCGATCGATGTGCAGGCCCCACCCTGCGAACGGTAGGTCATGTCTCCGGCAGGGATCCCCGACCTAAAGATGATCATCTCGCACGGGCCGAGTTCGTGGAGTGGCTGAGGTGGAACCTGATCACCCCACACACCCATCGACCCAGGCAAGCCCATCAGACCGACTCCTCCGCTCAAGCCCAGCTGTGACCGCAGTACAACAGATAACCGAAGAACGGCGACCGATGAACGCACACGCGAAGCGGGGCTTGGCGCTCCGCCCCCAACCCGCCGCCGCTCTGCGGTGACTCGACGGCGTACGAGGTGATCAAGTACGAGGGGCAGCCCTCTTGCCGACAACCTCAAGGTTCGGGAACGTGCCGCGACATGAGGTATCAAGAGTGCCTTTGTGCGACCCCAATCTTGACGTTACGCTAAGGAACCGTGGCGGACCGAAGCGCGGACAGGGATTGGATTGAACACAAATATGTTCGAACATATAGAATCGCCCAGAAACTAACCCGTTTCGCTGCGGACCCCTATACAACTATCAATGAGTGGGAAGATCTGCTAGGAGACCAGTCCTACTTATCCTTTGTTCGTCCGTGGCAAAAAGAAAGCCTCCTGCACGCATTCGCTAAGCGCTTCGCGCACGATTTATTTTATGACGACACTTCTGGCCCTTATATTTCTAGGGAGGAATTTGTAGACGAGAGTATGTCCCGTACTGTCCGCAAGAGATACCTGCCGGTCGACCTAGCGATGGGAGTATATGACATTCCCTGGGAGCCGTTTGAGGTTCCACCCCCAGACGGCGAGATGGTTCGCGATCCGGTCATGCACAATGTCTCGCGCTGGCAGGAATCCAATAAAGTAGCGGATGCGTGTTTTGACTACTTCGGATGGCTCTCCATCACGGAAGCGTATGAGAAACTCCTGGGCCGAATCGCTGAGGAAGTCTTTCACATAGCCTTTCAGAACCGCATGCTGCTGGCTCGACTGAATCTCTTTGTCGCAAATCTCATAGCCAGTGTAGAGGTGGACTCGATCGAAGACCCTGCGACAGCCAGATATTTTGCCCGCGATGGCCGTCTTAGGCGTGTTCGTATTCCGAAATGGGTCAAGCGAGCTGTGTTTTTTCGCGAGCACGGTAAGTGTGCTATCTGCGGCAAAGATCTATCTGGCCTGCTGGATGCCCTCCCTCAAGAACAGTTTGATCATGTTGTTCCACTGGCGGATGGCGGACTGAATGACGTCACTAACATTCAACTCTTGTGCCAGAAGTGCAATAACGCTAAGTCCGATAAAGAGGTAATCGCGAGTGAGCGCTATCGTCGCTGGTTCAGTGTGTGAGGGTTGAACGAGATTGGGAGCTAGTCGCGTGCGGCCCTACGGCTGGTCACGGTGCTCGGGCCTGGCAGCCCTGCGCTCCAGGGCGGCTTGCCACCAGACACACGGGTAGCCGCAGCCTGCTGTACAGCAAGGAAGTACAGCAACGCCGCCTCACGTAGCCAGATCGCCCCGTACGGCCTGACACGGTTTAGCAGCGGCGCCGGCCTGGACCACGATCCTCCGCTTTACTCCTAATAAAGTGTTCGGCTGAGGCTGGGACGATCGCTGACTTCGGTACTCGTCTCTCGGGCTGGGGCGATCGGCTGCCGCAGCCCTCCTTCGTCGGGCCTTGCCACCGGGTAACCTGAGCTGACGACCGACGCGCCAGCAACGGTACTAGCTTCGAATTGAAGCACCGTCCGCTAATTAGCTTGTGCACTAACAACGTAGTTCTTCACGAGGTCAACCAACTGATCAACGCGAGAAAAGCTCTCAAAGTCCGCATTCGCAACCCCATCGATTCCCGATAGCATTTCAACACGATTGAATCCCGCACTAATCATATGCTCTACGTAGGGAGCAAAGGTCGACTCTGCCTGGTCGGGAAGGCACGTCTCAGTATCTCTTCCTCTGCGCCAATGATCGGACTCATTCCCCAAAGCACGAACGAGGCTCGCGAGGTCCACGAGACATCCCATCCATGGATCAAATTGACCAGGACTGTCCCCGCGCAGCTCCCGTGCCATCGTCATAGCCGACGAACCCACAGAGTCCGTGACCATGTCATTGAACGGCTTAATTGGGTCGTAGATCCAGATGCCGGCCAGCGTGATGCCTTGAGCCTCGATCGTCACATCCCACTTTGAGGCGCCAGCCGAACCCCCAACACGTACCTGGACCTCGTTGGGGAGAGCTTGAGTGAGAGCTGTGACCAGGTAAAGGCGAATGCGATCCCGACTAGTATCCCCTTCTCCAAGAGTTCCTTGCGCTGTGCGCGCGATCTCCGCCTCAGATTCCGGTTGAACGGTCACCTGCAGAAGTCGCCCAACGATTCTCAAGAGGTCTTGTGGCTGGAGCATGAAGAGGCGGCTGCCAGCCCTTTGCCGGAGTTCAGCGACAAGTTCTGGACGAGGGCCACATGATCGCCCATGCACTTTCCGCCACCAATCCTCCTTTACATCGCTTGTGACTAGCAGCACATCTACACCACGGTGTGCGGCCTCTCGAAGGGTCTGCTCCCAGACCAGATAGTCACCTGCTCCACGATGATCCGGTTTGTCGCGGTCCATATAGCCCGGTGGAATCTGTTCAGCGGCACGGCGATCGGCCTCCTTAAGAGCTTTTGCCAGGTCCTCCTGAGGCAAGGCATCACCAACCCGACCATCCAAGAGAGGTGCGAGGGCGGCCAGGACAGGGTCTCTGTTTGTGTCCCGAGCATCAGCCAGTGGATCTCTGCCCGTGGGTCCCTTGACCGCCTCTCGCAATGTGTTGAATGTGTCCTCGATGAGCTTTCGTAGATCGGTGTGACGCTCCTCTGGAAGGCCAACGCTCCGCGCCCAAGTAGCGATCACCTCGCCCGATTGCCGTTCTGGCCGATCTAACGCCGAGATAGCTTCTTTCGCACTGTTTCGGCGATTTATGATCGTAAGCTCCCTATTGCGCCAGAACTCGTCTTTCGCCTGATGGGGCACCCAGAGGTTCCTCGCTAGCCTCTCCAGTACGGCTAGGAGGTCGGCACGGGTCTGAGGGTCGTAGCGGTACAGATTGAGCATGACGTTGGTGTCCAGGACAACGAGACCCGACGTTAGGACTGATCGATAGTCCTCGTCGGACGGTGAGAGGTAGCCCTCGAAGCCATCGGCCAACCCGCCACTAGACGGTCCTGTGGGTTGCTCCCCCGCGACCACACCGACTCCTCGTTCTTCGCGACGTCACTGCGTGACACGATCATCGCGGACAAATCTTCCGCATGAGGCCGGAACAAGGGAAGTCTATTTAGTTGGCTACGTCCTCCGCCCAGGAGCCGGGGGAGATTCTCAACTACTCGATCCACGCACCACAGCTGACACATGCGCGGCGACTTGCCTGGGATCCTCGTGCTCCCACACTCGGATCACAGTCCACCCGGCTTCATTGAGGACTCGACTCGTCTCCTCATCACGGGCCCGATTCTTTGCGATCTTCTCGTTCCAAAACTCGGCATTGATCGTCGCCGCTCGGTGATGCTCAGGGCACCCATGCCAGTAACACCCGTCGACGAAGACGGCGACCCGTGCCTTGGGGAACACGATGTCGGCACTCCTCCGGAGTCCGGGCAACGGCTGCTTCGCGACGCGATATCGCAGACCCTCCTTGTGGAGCAAGCTCCGGATCCTCATCTCCGGTTTGGTGTTCTTGCTCCGGTTCGCCTGCATGACAGCCCGAACCGCACGTGAGGAGGCCCAAGAACTGTCCGGGGGTGGCTCCTCCATGAGCAGCCCTTTGGCCCACGCCCGCCTCCATGCTTCAGCCAGGTTCGCCGCACGGCTATCGTGCTCCACCTGCCCTAGATACTTCGCGGGTGACTTCTGTCGATCAGACCACCGCAAGTACGCGCGGATTCGGCGAGTGTTCGGGAGGACCTTCAGTTCCACAGAGGCACGGGCGAATCTGCCGTCGCCCAGGCTTACTACCCGCCGGTGGCGTCCGCCAGCGGCTCGATCCTGCTCCGCAGCGACTGCGGTACGACTTCTGCCAGGTCGCCCCTTCCATGCCCTGTCCGGAGGAGACTTGTCCTTCCAGCGGCTCGGGGCATCCTTAGCCGAGCTACTCACTTGCAGTTCTCCGCTTTGTCCAGGGCGGCCGCCACTGCTTTAGCGAACACCTCACCCAGCAGCACGGGCACCGCGTTTCCAAGTTGCCGCATCTGCTCCCCACGTGGTCCCGCCAGCTTTACCTCGTCAGGAAAGGTCATCACCCGCGCGGTCTCGCGCACAGTCATGTACCGGTGCTTGTAGCGCCAACCATCCGGGGCGGACTTGTCACGGACTCGCTCATCCAAGAGCATTACGGACTCCCCTCCGGGAACTCCGTGAACGCCGGCCTTCACAGTCTTGGCCGGACGATCGAGCTCGTTGGGGGTGTGACCGTCGTAGATCCTCGCGTCAGGCCAGCCAATGTGATCGGTGAAACCGCCAAGGTCGTGGTCGGTTCGATCCAGAAGATCATCAGTGATGGGGGGAAGCGCTTTGCCTCCAGCGCACACCCCAGCGATAGCGTCCCGAAGCGTTCGCCACGGCTTCTTGCCGTCATCCGCAGGTGGCGTCTCCGGCAAGCGGGCCAACACGCGCTGCCTAACATGATCAGGAATATTGGGGTGTCGCCCCCAGTAGTCATCCTCCCCCAGGCCGAGCATGGACCGGATTAGAGCCGTTTCGGAGTATTCCGTCCTCTTCACCGAGTCTTCGAAGGCGTCCATATCAACCGGAAGGTCAGACCGAAAGGCGACGATGATCACTCGGTGGCGAATCTGGGGAACGCCGTAATCGGCCGCGTTCACTGGAATCGCCCTGACTACGTAGCGCTTCTTTGGGTCGGTCTTGGCCTGCTCGATACGTTCTCGGAGCGTCGCGTCATGCTCTTGCCAGGTTGACTCAGGTTCACGCTCCTCGAAGGGTAGCTCCAGCTCCCTCAGGATGTACTCAAAGTACGGGGCGAAGGATGGCCGCAGTAGTCCGCGCACGTTCTCACAGATAACGGCCTTGGGTCGGATCTGTCTGATGGCTTTGAACATCTGCGGAAACATATTCCGCTTGTCTTCATCGCCCTTGGCGATGCCTCCGAGGCTGAACGGCTGGCACGGAGGTCCTCCCGCTAGGACGTCCACACCCGCATCCGCCAAGTAGCTCATGTCGAGCTTCTGGATGTCCCCCTCCACCAACGGTGGACGCTGACCTGGCTCAGGGATCGGGGGCCGCTGCTTCGGTGGAACCCGATCAGCTTTCACCGCTAGAGTCTCACAGGCCCACCTGGCGACCTCGTTGAACAGCAATGGACGGAAGCCGGCGTTCTGGACCGCCATAGCCAATCCGCCCCCTCCAGCGAAGAGCTCGACTGCCGTACGATCCTTTGCGACTTCTTCTTGCTGTTCAGACATAGGGAAACCATACCGCGGAAGAGACGATCTTCATATGGTTTCGAACGAACTTCGCATCCCATCCAGCGACGTGATCTAGAGTGCGCACATTGGAACCTGAGGGAGAAGGGCAGCGAGATGCCGGGTGGGCACGCCGCGGAGTTCAAGCTCAGCATCACCAAGGCCCTCAGCGATCAACTCGCGGCCGCTCTTCAATACCTGAGTCCAGCCCCCATGACCTTGGCCAACATCCGGGCACTCTCAGCGAGAGCCGGCGTCTATCAGCTCTACCTGGACGACGTGCTTGTCTACATCGGCAAGGCGGACAGATCTCTCCCCCAAAGGCTGGAGATGCACTACCGCAAGATCGCCGGACGTGCTGGCATCTCCAGCACCGACATGAGCTTCACGTGCCTGTACGTCGAGGAGGACTTCTCCGCAGTCGCGCCTGAACGTCTACTGATCAGTCGCCACCGGAGCTTGGGCGAGATCCCTTGGAATGGCAACGGCTTCGGCAACAACGATCCCGGGAAGAACCGGGACAAGACGCAGCTCGACGCAGACCACTTCGACCGGCTCTACCCGATCGATCTGAGCTGGAGCCTCGACCTCCCGGGCGGGTCGATGACCCTTGAAGAGCTATTGTCCTGGCTGGCCAGGGAGCTCCCGTATCGCTTTCGATACCAGGGATCACAAGCGTTCTCCCAGATCATCATCCGCCTGCCTGCCCGGCCATGTGTTGATGAGGTGCTCGCACTCATCTCCAGTTCGCTACCGGCCGAATGGCAGATCACGGCTCTGCCAGGCCGGTTGATCATGTACCCGCATCACGACGAGTACCCCGACAGCCTCCGCTCCTACCGAGGGTGACGGATCGTTTCCCCAGGCCAGTAAGCCGAGGCTACGGTAGCTCTGCAGTGCGCGGGTTTGGGATGCGGGTCGCCGGCTCAAGCTGGCTCCCGTATCCCTGAGAAAACGGCATTACTCATCCGAAACCCCCTGTTCAAGCACTATCCTGAGGGACGCTGAGATGGGTTCCGCCGGGCTTGGCCTACCGGTCGCTCATCCTTGATGGTTGATGGCGAACATAGTCCTGCATCGGAAGCGAGCGATTGTGAGCGAGAACCGGTTCATCAATGTCACCCCCCACCCGCGTATCCTCGGCGTGTTGGGCGACATCGAGTTCTCTCACTGGCAGTGCCTCGCCGAGCTCGTCGACAACTCTTTTGACGAGTTTCAGGCTGCTGGCGAGATAGAAGAACGTCCTTCAGTCTCAATTACGCTTCCTACCGCCACAGCTACCCGATCGACAGCCGCGATAGTGGTTAAGGACAACGGTCGCGGCATGAGCCTGGAGGCGGTCACAAACGCCATTAGCGCTGGCTGGACGAGCAATAGCCGCCACGGCTCGCTAGGCCTCTTCGGCATGGGCTTCAACATCAGCACCGCAAGACTCGGCCGTCACACTACCATTCGAACCAGTCGCGCTGGCGATCCCTCGTGGGTCGAGGTCGTGCTTGACCTCCCTAAGATCGCGGAGTCGTCCCAGTACCAGGCACCCTATCGCCTAGTACCCAAGGCTGATCCCGCTGAGCACGGGACCACCGTAACGGTTAGTGATCTCAAGTCCGAGCAATTCGACGCCCTCAAGCGTCCCAACACACAGAATGTCATCCGCGAGAAGCTCGGCGACATCTACAGTTACCTGCTTCGCGAGCGCGGCTTCCTACTAACGATTAACAATAGGAAGGTCAAACCACGCCTCCCCTGTGTGTGGGATGAGAATCGCTATGTCACGCGCCAAGGTGCGCAGATTCACGCCATCCAGCGGATTGACCAGCCACTCAAGGACAAGAAGGCATGCATGGACTGCGGCTACTGGAGCCGTGCCGATGCCGAGCGATGTGAGGAATGCGGCCAAGAGCGACTTGAGCTACGCTCACGACGTATCTGGGGTTGGATCGGTATTCAGCGGTATATCCACAAGACGGATTACGGCCTAGACTTCCTCCGCAACGGCCGCAAGATCCTTCTAAAGGACAAGCGCGTCTTCTACTGGCAAGATGAAGACGAGCTCTCAGAGCCTGAACTCGAATACCCCATTGACACCAAGATTCCAACCGGGCGCTTTGTCGGAGAGATTCACTGCGATCATGTCGCGCCGAACTACCAGAAGACAGCTTTCGAGTTCGAAACCCACGAATGGCGCCAGGTTATTCACGCCATCCGAGGTATAAGCCCCATCCGTCCGAACATCGCCAAGAGCCTCGGCCTACCAGAGAATGACAGCCCGCTCGCCCTGCTCTTTAGGGGATACCGGCGCCAGGACCCAGGGCTCAACTACCTCATCCCTGGCGATGGCCACTCACCTCTCCATGACAAGGCACTCGAATGGGCGGCACTCTTCCGCAAGGGAGAAGAGGCGTACCAGTCCGATGAGATTTGGTATCAGGCCGCCTATCAACATGACCACCCTGCAGTTCCCGACCCGCACCCACAGGGCGGCGACATCCTGCCCGGGCTCCCCGCCGACCCGGTCACCCCTGAACCGGGGTCCGGTGACCCCTCAACGGGCACCCAGCCTTCACCGACCCCTCCCGCTCAGGAACCAGACCCCATCGAGGAAACCCTTGATCAGCGACTCCAGCGGTACAGAGACCACGGCGAGCGCATTCTCGATCTCACAGGCAGTTACTCTCTGCCCGATCTAGGGACCGTGGACCTTACAGCCTGGACTGTGCGCGGCCAGCAGCTCTCTAACAAGGACAACACCCCAGCCCCTGTCGTCGCCATCATGAAGCGAGCGCCGCAGCTGGAGGTATTCGTCAACGTGGACGCCCCGCTCTTTCAGGAGCAGGGAACAGACGTCCGTGATCTAGCCCTGGTAGAAGTCGCGGAGTTCATGAGAGTTCGCGCGAACAAGGTGAGCATGCCACTCACCGAGATTGTCGCGCATCTGAAGGCACGGAGTACCTCCCCCAAACTCACGCCGGCCGCTCTCGCTGACGAGGCCGAGAGGATCTTGGATCAGGTTCGATCTAGCATGGTTCTCCAAGTTGCTCAGGACCCGGCTCTGCACTGGGAGCTCCTTACTGAGGCTGAGCGTGCTAGCTCTGAACGTCGATTCGCGATTGAGGCACCCAGCGTCACGACTTGGGACGAAACAATTAGCAGTGGGGAATTCGTGCGTTACATTCCCGCTAACGCGATCGTAAGACTTGTCGCCGCGTCTCCCGTGACATTCCTGGATGGGAAGGTCTTCGCGCGTCCCTACAAGGTCCTGACGGACACAACAGCGAAGGAACTTGTTACTGAACGCCTCATCAATCCGCTCAGCGACCTCGCCCTCCTTGAGCAACACCGGCCGCGTCTCGATCTGGAGGAACTTGCTCGAATTCGCTCTAGCTGTCGGCTCATAGTGCGCGAACTAGCAGACAACGATTAGGCGGTGGCGTGCGAAGCTTCCTCTCCCCGGCCTCCCTCCTGGATGCCGGGCCTCATCAGTTTCCTCGCCAGATCGAGCGCCTGCTCTGGCATCTGGGTTCCACATCGGTCGCGAATATCGATGGGCCAGGCGACGAAGGCGGAGACATTCTCGCGTGCCTTCGTGGAGAGGACTGGGTAATCCAATGCAAATGGAAGCGAAGGGGCGCGGTGGGCGCCGAAGCGATCGACGAGGTCGCAAGGGCCCGAGACAGCTACCGCGCCCATCGAGCCGTCGTCGTAACCAACACGCGGTTCAGCCCAGACGCTCAGCGACGTGCCGCCAATCTTGCTCGGCTCGGACCACCCATCCTTCTATGGACTGGTGGGGATTTGCTCACCAGTTTCGATCGCATTCCCACCCGCTTCGGTCATGTCATCCCTAGGCCCTATCAAGCCGAAGCGCTTGGTTCATTGAGCGACGACCTGGACAACACAGGCCGTGCCTTGCTCGTACTCGCCACTGGTCTTGGCAAGACCGTTGTTGGCGGTGAGGTGATCCGTGCTCACCTTGAGCGGCATCCTAGCGATCAAGTGTTGGTCGTAGCCCATTCACGGGATCTGGTCGCTCAGCTTGAACGCGCACTGTGGCGACACCTCCCAAAGAAGGTTGCGACTCGTCTCCTCACCGGAGAGACGAGGCCAGACGACTTGTCGGGGCTCACCTGCGCCACCGTCGCGTCCGCCCTCCCGGCCGTCCGCTTCGGCTACCGCCCTAGCCTGGTGATGATCGACGAGGTGCATCATCTCGGAGCGAGTGGTCAGTATGACGAACTGCTGTTGACTCTTGAGCGCTCCCGGCAGTTCGGCGTCACAGCGACACCGTGGAGGGGCGACGCGCATGACATCACCGAGCAACTCGGCCCGCCGAGCTTCAATTTTGGCATCGAGGAAGGCATGCGGCGTGGATACCTTGCTCAAGTCGACTACAAGCTATTCGTCGACGACATCGACTGGGACACTGTCAAGCAGGCGAGCGCCCACTCCTATGGCTTGGCCGAACTCAACGCCCGGCTCTTCCTCCCACAGCGAGACGAGGCCATCCGGGATCAACTCGGCACCGTTTGGGCCTCCACAGCCAAGCCACGAGCCATAGTGTTCTGCCGGACCGTCGAGCACGCCGAACGCCTGGCCGATGTGCTGCGCCGCACTCCGCTCTGGTCCGACGCCCTCGCGCTGCACGCGGGCTTGCCGAAGCGTGAACGGCAAAAACGCCTCCTTGCCTTTCGATCCGGCGAGGTGCCGATTCTCACTGCGGTGGACATCCTCAACGAGGGAGTCGATGTTCCCGATGTCAACATCCTCTGCTTCGCCCGAGTCACCCACTCTCGGCGAATCTTCGTCCAACAGCTGGGACGTGGGCTTCGACTTCGTGAGGGGAAAGATCGCGTTGTGGTTCTCGACTTCGTAAGCGATCTCCGCCGCATCGCGGCGGCACTAAATCTGAAGCGGTCCCTGGAAGGGGATGGCGAGATCGAAACCCTTGCACACATAATGCCATCCAGTATTGACTTCAGCGATCAGCGGGTCGCTACGCTCATGGACGAGTGGATCAAGGATGCGGCCAGCCTCGAAACCGCGTACGACGAATATCGCCTCCAATTCCCGGCCATTCCTAACAGCTAGGAGCGACTCATGCCACGCCTAAATCTCCCCTCAGTCCTGCGTGAGCGTCTTCTCCTTGAGGTGTACCGGCAAGCGGATCAGATGGACTGGGAGTTCCTAAGCAATACCGAAAAGACAGCCCAATACCGCAAGTGGGTGGAAGATCCACGAGTTGGGGGCGCGCTGATCGAGCATCACGCAGAGAAAGACATCCGAGTCTGGCTCAAAGACGTTCCAATGAAGGAGTACGCCCGATCGCAAGAGGGGATTGGGCACTACGTTCGGTATATACCCACCCGCTTTCGGGGCCCTGAGGAGGTTGCTAGAGCTGCCTTCGGTTCAGATTGGGCCGTAGTCCCTGACACGGTCGACGTGAAGCCCAATCACTGCCTGACATCTAATGGCAGGATCGAGCGCTATGTGTTTTGGGGTCGGGATGCACAGTTCAAAGATCTTCTCTACGCAGCTCTTGAGATCGCGGTAACGAAGGGGCATGACCCAGCCGTCGTGATCACGACACGGGATGGCGAACACGTCCCCGAAGAAGGCAAGGAATTGCATAAACGTATTGCCGCGCACTGCAAGATTGATATTAGCTACCTCCACCGCTCTATGATCCGGAATCCGGACTACATCGGATAGACCGCCGGCCCACTACAAGATCAGCTACGCGATCTCCTTGCCAGCATCAGTGAACCTATTTCAGGCTCACGCGGCTTGAGCGACGCGATGGTTTTGAAGGACGGCGATGGCCTTGCAGAGGTGGCCGGCCTTTGACGGGCTACAGCGGAGCTTTCGGAGGATCTTCCAGCTCTTGAGCTGGGCATTTGCGCGTTCTCCGGGTCCGCGGAGCTTGGCGTGGGCGCGATTGGCCTGCTTCTGGGACTCGAGCTTTTTCCTGCCCTTGTACGGGGTGAGCACTGGGCCCTCGGCTCCCTGATACGCCTTGTCCGCCAGGGTGATGATCCCGGCCTGTTCCAGTGCACGCAGAATGCCCCAGATGCGGGCAGCGGTCAGATCGTGCGCCTTGCCGGGCAGCGCGCCCGAGGTCCACAGGATCATCCCATCTGGTGAGGCGATGACCTGCACGTTCATGCCATGTACGCGGTGCTTGCCGGAGAAGTACGGCCGGTCGGCCTTGATCCGGTCAGTGCAGATCAGGGTGCCGTCCAGCACCAGGTAGTGCAGCCCGTCCCGCTGGGCCTTGCGCAGTGCCTGACCAAGCTTGGGCGAGCGGGCCGACAGCAGCCCCACCGTCTCCTCCACGTATCGCCACGCGGTAGCCGTCGATACCCCGAAGCCGGCGCCGAGTTCGGCGTAGGTCTCGCCCTTGCGCAGGTAGACCAGCACAAGCAGGGCCTGCCGGCCGGGGTTGAGCCGCCGCCAGGGCGACCTCATCGTCTTGCGGTGCCTGCGGATCACCCCGGCGACGTAGTTCAGGCTCTGATGCGACAAATCGACGGCGGCACGATAGAAAAGCACCTGAAGCTCCTGGTGGCGACGGTGTGGATTGTGGTGATCAACCCGTCTACCAGGAGCTTCTTGCTGTTAGCGGCCAAACCGCGTCATCGCGATCATGCTGTGACCAGGACACTCGCCGCGGAGCCTGTAGGGTCGGGAGCTGGCGCGGTGGCGTCTCCTGGCGGTAGGGCTCGGGGCCTTTCTTCCGCCGGTTTCCCGGTCGGCTGCGCTCTCCCCGATGACCATGGCCAGGTTCGTGGCTCCGTTTCCAGCTCCCGCCGCATCGAACCGGGCGTGCGGTTCTCCCGCACCCGGCTCACCGACGCCGTTCACCGGCGGCATTCGGTTTCACCCGCCAGGGCTTGCCCGCCCTGGGTGCGACGACGATTCCATACAAACTGATCAGACCGAGGTCCGGCGGCCGGGAGTTGAGCAACACCTGCCAGCCGAACGCCATACTGCGGCGGTGCCGTCGGCGCATGAACTGCGCCAACCGCCACTGCGCATATCGTCTGATCTTGCTGAGGCGCTGAGCCGAATGTCCGTAGCGGAAATATCCAACCCAACCACGCAGGAAGGCGTTCAGCCTGTCCACGATCGCCTCCGGCCACAGCAGCATCCACCGCCGGGAGGTGATCTCCCGGATCCGGTCACGGGCGTGCTGCATAGCCTTGTCCGCGGGCCAGCGAGCCAGGAACGTCACCTTCGGCTTGCCCCGGTCCCCTCGCGAACGGACCAGACGGTGATGAAAGCCCAGGAAATCAAAACCGTCACCACCGACATCCAGGTGAATGATGCGGGTCTTGGCCGCCTTCGGCTCCAGGCCGAGTCCGGCCAGCAGCTCGACCAGCCGGGCCAGCGCCCGTTCGGCCTGACTGCGCGACCAGCACATCACAACCACGTCGTCGGCGAACCGCACCATCGCCCCATCCCCGCCGTCCCACGCCCGATCTAATCGGTGCAGGTAGACGTTGCAGAGCAACGGTGAGACCGGACCGCCCTGCGGAGTTCCGGTGACCGGCCGCCGCACCTGCCCATCCTGCATCGCCCCCGCGCGCGCGCAGGATCGCGCGCAGCAGCGTGAGAACGGACTGGTCGCAGACGCGTTCCTCGATCGCGTGCATCAACTTGTCATGCGGGATCGCCGAAAAGCAGTCGGCGATGTCCGTCTCGACCACCCACCGGCGGCCCCGCGCACACTCGTCGATGAGCACCTGCAGGGCATCGTGCGCCGACCGCTTCGGCCGGAAGCCGAACGAGCAGTCGGCCATGTCGGCCTCGAAGACCGGCTCGAGCACGATCTTCACCGCCGCCTGCACAATCCGATCCCGAACAGCGGGAATCGACAACGGGCGATACTGATCCTTCAGCCCAGGCTTGGGGATCAGAACCCTCCGCGCCGGCAGCGGCCGATATCGCCGCTCCCGCAGTTCGGCGGCCACCTCGTCCAGGAGCCGGTCGACTCCGTACTCCTCGACCTGGGCCACACTGGTCTTGTCGATGCCCGGTGCGCCGTTGTTGGTGCGCACCGCCACCCACGCGCGCTGCAGCATGTCTCTGCGGCAGACCTTGTCGAACAGCGCGTGGAACCTCCGTCCGGGATCGGCCTTGGCCGCCCGGTAAAGCGCATGCTGCAAGGCACGGACCGGATCACGCGGAACCCGTGGCTCCCGCGATCCCTTCGCGGCGGGACTAGCCTGACCGGCACTCACCGGGCCCCTCCTCGACAGTCACTGCGCATCGACGAAGCAGCGGCCCTTCCCATCGCCGCCGGTTGTGTTGTCCGGTCGGCTCGATCAGTACTACGGCCGCCTCCGACGCCCACCCGGCTCACCACCCACTTCCCGGCTCCGACCGGTTATAGGGCGCGACGCTCCGGCAACACGATCATCCGCAGGTTGCCGGGCCGGGGAGGGCCTCCCCAGTTCCCGCCGCCACTATCGATGCGTTCCGCGCCCCATACGCCGGGGAGTCCCTGACGGCTGCACTTCCAGGCTCTTCACCGCGTCCATGGCCTTCGCCCCGGTTTCGAGAGGCTCGGCACTCCCTCGTCCCACCCCGAGGGGCGGGCTGAGTAACGACGCCGCAGGCTTCGCTTCATGCTACAGAGGGTGAATTACTGAGGTGTCACCTCGTGGTTGCCTGTGCGGGGCGGGGTTGGGGAGTATGCCGGTGGGATGCGTTATCCGGATGGTGGTGGTCTGACCCCGGCGGCGCGCGCCAAGCGTGAACAGGTCCGCTTGGAGGCTGCCGGGTTGTTCGCCGCGGGCGTGTCGCCGCCTGAGGTGGCCAGGAAGCTGCGGGTCTCTCGTAAGTCGGCCTATGTCTGGCATCGGGCTTGGCGTACGGCGGGAGTTGAGGCGCTGGAGTCGAAAGGGCCGGGTGGGCCGCGCTGCCGGCTGAGCGAGGCGCAGGTGCAGCGGCTGGAGGCGGCGCTGGACGCCGGTCCTGCAGTCTGGGGGTGGACCGAGGATCAGCGCTGGACCCTGGCCCGGGTCGCGGTGCTGATCGGCCGGTTGTTCCACGTCACCTACACCCCGCGCGGAGTGTCCTATCTGCTGCACCGGCTAAAGGCTGGAGCCCGCAGGCGCCCCAGCGCAAGGCGGCCGAACGCGACGACGAGAAGATCGCCACCTGGGTGAAGGACACCTGGCCGCTGGCGGGACCACCGCGCGGGACCAGGACGCGTGGATCTGCTTCGCCGACGAAGCAGGCCAATCACTGAGGCCGCCCAAGGCCCGTACCTGGTCCCGCCGCGGACACACCCCCATCGTCACCGTCTCGGGCAAGGGCTCCGGCCGCGTCAACCTCGCCGGGCTGATCTGCGTCAAACCGGGGCAGCGGACCCGGCTGCTGTTCCGCATCAGGATCTACCGGCGGCGCAAGCACGAACGCAAAGGGTTCGGCGAGAACGACTACGCCCGCTTACTCGACGCCGCCCACCAGCAGCTCGGCGGCCCGATCGTGCTCATCTGGGACAACGTCAACATCCACGTCGATGCCCTGATGCGCAGCCTGATCGACGCACGCCCGTGGCTGACGGTGTTCCACCTGCCGGCCTACGCGCCCGAACTCAACCCGGTGGAGATGGCGTGGTCACACCTCAAACGCTCCCTGGGCAACCTGGCCCCCTGCACCCTCGACGACCTCGCCCAGGTCATCCGCAGCCGGCTCAAACGCATGCAGTACCGACCCGACCTCCTGAACGCCTTCCTGGCACACACCGACCTGATCATCAACCCGAGATCGACATGAAACCCCAGACTTTCATCCTCTGTACGGACCGCACCGTCGCTCCCCCATTTACAGGGCCTATGACGCTGGGCTTCGACCCCGCCCGTTTCCAGACGAAGCCGCCAGCCTGCTACCGGGCCTCCTGGCACCTACCCGGACCGGACTTTCACCGGCAAGCGACGACGAGCTTACGAACAACAAGATCCACCGCTACGTCACGGCTTCACCTCCTGCTCTGCTGGGCGCACGGAAAAGGTTCAGTATGCGACGCCCCGAGGCGCCACGAAGGGCGCCACTCCCGGCAAGAGAGGCGCCCTCGGTAGCCCCGCGATCTCTTAGCTTGTCGTTTAACCTGCCTGCTCGCGGTGCTCGGTGAGTGATGCCGCGCGTTTAGCGGTCTTTCCTACCTCGTGATGAGGGGCGAGGACGCGGTTCCTTGATCCCTTGGGGCGTCCGGGACCGGCGCTCGTGGGTTTGGGTGCGCTGGCGGGTGGGGGCAGGCTCGTGCGGAGGTGGCGAAACCCCCGGCGGACACGAGCGGGGGTGAGCCGCTCGGACGGCAGCGGCCTCTCCCACGGGCGGCGCAGGTCCTTGGCGAGGGGGCGAGCGAGACGAAGCTGGGTGTAGGCCGCAAGGATCAGCCACGTCCAGCGGTCGGCGGCATAGGGGTCGCGGATCTTCGGGGCGGTCCAGCCCAGGGTCTGCTTCCACATTCTGAACGTGTGCTCCAGGTCGAATCTGCGGAGGAAGGCCTGCCAGAGCCGGTCCAGATGGGCGGCGGTGATGCCGATGGCCGAGGTCCACAGCCACACCGGCTTGGGATCGCGGTCGCCGGGCAGGTGCTCGACCTGTAGATGGATGAGGGTGCCCTCGACGACCGGGAGCTCGCCGACATGATCGATCCAGGCGCTGCGGCGACCCAGCCGAGGGTGCAGCCGGTCCCAGCAGGAGGCGACCGCCGTGCCGTACCGGCTGGTGGCGGTGCTCGTGACGTGCTGTGGCTCGCCCCAACTGGTCTCATCCTTCATCCGGAAGTCGTCCCCGTGTTTGGGTGGACGTCCGCCACCGGGGCTGGCCAGCAGAAACTCCTCCCGCGACGGGGCGGGGCGCAGCAGCACCCGATCCGAGCGCAACCGGCCCAGTACCTCCACTGGCAGGCCGTCCAGGAGGAAGGCCAGCCGGGGCACGTCGTAGCCGGCGTCGACCACGCACTGACCTCGGTCAGTTATGCCAATCCATGGAACCCGCGGGTAGCCGACGTGTTGCGGCCCTCGGCCGCCAAGGACGGGGTCAGGGTGTCCGGAAGGTCGCCTCCCGATCTGCTGAACGCTGCTGAGACCGACGACCAGGCATTCGAAGAGCTTGTTGTGCTCAGGGCGCCCCACTGGCTGGCCGCATTCGACATCATCGACGCCGATCGAGGGTCGATGGGGGCGCAGCAACTGCGTATGGACGCCGCCGACCCACATGACGACTCGGCCGAGTCTGAGCGGCGGATCCGGCGCAGCGTCACCAACGCGATCATCGCGATGCGCGCCGACCGCGCGCGGACTGTCGGCCTGCTTCGCGAGCTTGCTGCGGCCATGGACGAAGGCCGGGCTCCTCAGCCCGTAGACCCGGACGGACGGCCGGAACCGGAGAACACCCCCGCGAGCCAGGCCTGGTTCGACCGAACCTTTCCCAAAGCGGTACAGAGTGTGGGCCGTCCGTCCAGCGTCCGCATGGAGATCGCGGCGGCTCCTGAAGAGACCGACTCCGGCACGGTGGAGCGCCTGCGAGGGGAACTAAGCGCTCTGCTGGACGGCATCAGGGAGAGCATCCGCAGCGTTCCGGAGATCGCCGAAGAGATCCGCGAGCGAGCCCGCGGGGCAGGCATCGCGCTGCCGCTCACCACGACGCGGGCCGACGAGATGGTGGTGCAGCTTGCCCAAATGGCCAGGGCCATGCGCGAGTTGCCGGACGTGATCCTCTCGCTGGCGGACGCCGAGGATGACCGGGTCCGGCCATTCCCTGCGGTTCACACCCTCGCGGGTCAGAACCGCAGGGGTCTCGCCGCGAGCCGCGCTGTCCCATCGGGGGTGGGTATCGAGCTGGGCAGGCAGCAAAACACACTCTTTCTCTCACGGCGACAGGCGAACGGCGAGTACACGAAGAAACTTGTCGATGACATCGACGCACCAACAGCCTGCTGCCCGAACCTATAAGGCTTGAAGCGAAGATTCCCAGGTCGGGGCTCCTCACTGAGCGCTTGCTCCACCTACACACGCCAGTCGCCTCTACAGCAATCTCGCATGGACGAAATCTTCGACGTCAGTATCGTGGATGCCGTATGGTGATCCAATGTCACATCTACCCTTTGATGGCCTCTCTTCAACGGAGTTCGAACGGTTCTGTCTCAGGCTCTTGGAAGGGTTGGGGTTCAAGAACACAGAATGGCGCAAGGGGGCGGTAGGCGATTACAGCCCCGCGGACGGCGGCTACGACCTCGAAATGATGCTGACGAGACACGATCCGGATGGCTGGGAATACCAAGAGACGTGGTTTGTCGAGTGCAAGCAACGCAAGAAAGCGCTGTCGTTCAACGAAATAAGTTCACTACTTAGCTTAGACGAAGAAGCCGACGTTCTTCTACTCATGCTGGATGGACACATCTCACGCCAGGCACGCGAGAAGCTCGGACAGTGGCAGAATCGACATCCTCAGACCAGGCTGCGAATTTGGGAACGCCATAATCTTGAAGACCTATGTACCCAAGAAAAAGCTCGGGCCCTCGACTCTAACGGAACCCCCTTTTCAGATTTCCTAGTGACTTCAAGTAGGGTCAGATCGCAAGATCCCATCGTGCGCCGTGCGGCCCTTGCCGCACTCGAACGAATCGGGATCGCCCACCCAAACTTTCGACAACCCGTTGTAGACACGGTGTGTCAGTACCTCCGCGCCCCCGCCGAATCTCATGATCAAGATGTACGACGCTTCGCCCAGAGTATCCTTCAGCGCTGGCTCACCGGTCTTGATGACCGCCTTGAACCCGTGGCCGACGACGAGATTTGGCAAGATATCGACCTCGACCTAAGTGGCGCACATCTAGTTGACTTTCGATTCGTCTCAGGGCGCGCAACGCGGGCGATATTCAAGGACGTGCGCTTCGCTGGTGTGACTAGATTTGGGCACACCTCCTTCCGCCACCACGCCGACTTCTCCGGCTCGGTTTTCCATGACAGCGTGGACTTCACGTCCTGCACCTTTGCCCTTGGTGCTGATTTTAGTAGAACCACATTTCACGACTGGTCAAGCTTCTACAGTGCAAGGTTCGATGGCTATGCCGATTTCTCAGCATCCCACCACGTCGATGAGGCTTCATTCCGGCGCACCAGGTTCGACCAACCGGCCAGCTTCGTGTCCGCCGCATTTCAAAAGGGCGCAACCTTCGAAAGGGCAATCTTCGAGCAAGACATCTTCTTCGACAACACCCACTTCGGAGAATTCGGATGCTTCGAAAGTGCCACCTTCCAAACCGTGGTCTCGTTCTGCGGCTCAACAGTGGACGGCGACATGGACTTCTCCCACACGACGAACCGTGGCCGCGGCCTATACCGGCAAGTGTGGCCTGCGGGGTGGTCATCACCGTACAGAAATTGCCTAGCCGTGGTACGTGAGGAAGATATGCCTGACTCCCAGGACAGCCTGTGTGAGGACTGTACGCCAACTAAACGGTGCTTCCTCAGAGAGACTGAAGAGAGCTGACAGCAACACGGAGGTTGACATCAAGTCCTCGCTGATCATCTGGGCGTGACCGTGCTGGTCCGACCAGCAGTGGCACTCCGGAAGTGATGCTCCTCGGCGATCCTGCCGGCCTGCGCGCGCAAGACCCCGCAGATCATCGAGATGCTGCCCCTGCTGTATCCGCATGGGCTGTCGTCAGGCGATTTCGTCCTCGCACCGGGGCAGTTCCTCGGCTCGGCCAGCGGCCTGTCCGCCTCGGTCGTCAGTCACCGATGGAGCGAGCCGCTCGCTGACGGTTTCGGGTCAGCTGTGATTCTTGGATGAGCTTTACGCATCCAGCCGACGATTGCCGCGTAGCCAAGGTTGAGATGAAAAGGAATCTTTGGTGATTCTTTACACACGCTTGGCCAGCTTTTACTCTTATGGGGCACGTCAGTGGTCCTGACGAAACCGCCTGCCCGTGCCACCGTCGGTGGAGGGCTGAAGGAGTAGCGCTGCATCCCGGATCCATGAGGTCTCTGGACACAGGCACACGCTCCATAGGTGGCCTCGAAGGGGCAGACGGTCTTTGCCGATGCGGTCTTGTTGGAGCGCAGCGGTGACGGCGGCCCGCCCAATGCTCTGTGGAAAGGAGCGTTGCGGCTCGGGTGCGTGCCGCATCCGGTGACCGCTGGATGCGCGGGATCGCGCCCGGGGCCACGTGTGCCCGCCGGGAGAAGGACCGTTTGCCTGCGATGTCATCACGAAAGCCCCCTGCTGGCCCCTTCCCATACCCAACCCATTCGGACTGGGCGGAACACCTCTACGAAGCGATCGTCAACACCTGCGAGGCCGATGGCCTGGCGCCAGTTCCCCGGCGGGCCGTCATTGAAGGGTTGGCCCCAGCTCTGGGAGCGGGTGAGGCCAAGCGCGTCGTCGAGCGTCGCCGTGACGGCCGCCGAGTCCTGAGGGCCACCGCGTACCACGTCGAGGGACGCGGGACCAGCCACGCGCTCCTGCTGCTCAACGCCGCACTGCACGGCGCCGCGACACTGCCGTGGTCCCTGAACGACCGCACGCGCAGCGACTGGCTTCATCCGACGCCTGACAATTTCGCGCGACTCGAGGAACTCGTCGCTCAGGAGCGGACGGTGGCGCGCGCCAAGGCCGATCTGGGCAGGGCGAAGGCGGCGCAGCGCGGTCTGGCGCCGACCGCGACAGCGGCGGAGAAGGACGCGGCCGTGGCGGCGATCAAATCCGCCGAGGACGATCTCGCCCGAGCCCAGAAGGAACTGGCTGCCCGCACGCACGCGCTGGGAGGGCGGCGCCCGCTGCCGATGGTACGCGCCGCGATGGAGGACGGCATCTCCCGGGCCGCTCTCGCGTCTGCCCAGGTCCCCTCCGACATGGCGGCGGCCATTCAGCGGTACGCCGTGGAGAGGCTGCGCGCCCGCGGCCGCCTGCGGTCCTACGATCTCGTGGAGTCTCTGGTGCAGGAGGGTCAGCGGGACTCCACGGTGGTCGTGCTGCAGCAGGTTCCAATGGTCGACCGGGATGGGGAGAACTTCGACGCTTGGAGGCCGTTTCAGGTCACGGGCAACAACCGGTGCGACTGCCGGCTGCAGATCTTCGGGCTGGAGGCCGAGCAGCTGCTCACCGGAGTCCCGCAGCCGCACCTGCTGTTGCCCGACGAGACGGAAAACCGGCGGCTGGTCCTGCGCGGACTCGGCGAGATTCTGCGACGCGTCAGCGCCCGACTCAACGCCGAGTACAACGACCCCGAGCGCGATCCGGAAGGCAAGGCCGAACGAGCGAAGCGGATCGCTCAGGTCCCTGCCCGTGTCGTGGTAGGTGCATCGACGCCCGAGCGGCTCGAAGCGGCGCTACGCGACCTGAACGTGCACGACCACCTGCGCGGCCAGCTCGTCTACGGCGACGGGGACCGCGGCTTGGGCCTCTGGTCGACCCTCGTCAAGGCATACCAAGGTGAAGGGCTGCTGGGCGAGATCCTTACCAAGGAGGTCACGGGGGGCCGGATCACGGCCGACGCCCTCGACGAGTCGGGCATCGCCGATGCGCTGGTCGGTGCCGCGCCATTGGACCCGCTCGCCGTTCTGCTGTCGCCGGGCGAGGAGATCACCCAGCTGACGTTGCGTGACATGGCCATCCGATGCACCACCCTCCTGCTCTTCCCCCCGATTCCGCCGCGCCCCGAAGGGCTGCCCGCACGCGCCCACATGCCCACTGGCCGGTACTGGCCGATCGTGCGCAAAACCCTGCAGGAGGCGCCCTGGAGCCAGCAGAGCGGGCCGAAAGCCAAGCGCCGTACCGAAGTGTGGGCGGCCGTGGTTGCCCAGCACTTCGTGTACCGGGGCAACCTGCTGGCGATGGACGGGGCATTCAGCGCCGGCGATGTTCAGTTCGGCGCTCCGCCTGACCCTCGCAGCCTCTCCTCCCTGCGCGCCGCCTGCCGTGAAGGGGACCCGGCGGCATGGGACACGCTGGTACGGCGTCACCTATTGTCCGGACTCGTCAACGCGCCTGAGCCCTTCGTCACCTCGGGCCAGGGCTCGGAGCGGAGCGCGGACCGCAAGGGCGTACGGCGCACCCCGACGAATGCGATCCTCGCGCTGGTGCGTGCCTTCACCAGCCCTCCGCCCGGCGTCACTAGGGAGCTGCTGTTGGCGTTCGCCTCCTCGGTGCTGGAAGCGCCCGAAGCCGTGACTGGAGTCGGCGGCATGCCACCCGGAACGTTCTGGGCACCGGACGCGCACGGTAACCCACAAGAAGGTGTCCTGGCCGATAAGGCGTGGTACGACTCCATGTTCCCCAAAATTGCCGGCGACCAGGGAAAACCGCCTCGTCAGACGAGTCCCACATCGGACGACCAACTCTCCGACCAGCCGGACGAGCTTTCCGACCAGCCGGACGAGACGTCCAAGGAGGTCGAGGAGGAGGTCGAGGAAGACGCGTTCACCCGAATGACACGCCTGCGCGGCGAGCTACCGGGCCAGCTAGAACAGGGCCGAGAGGGCGTGAAGACCGCGGTGGACGATCTCGGCGCCTTGGTCGAACTCATCCGGGACGCGGTGGCCGCGCGCCGCGAAGCCGGGGCCCCCGAAGAGCCCAGCCAAGTGCAGAAGGCGTACGTCACGGAGTTGACGGCCGCCAAGGAGCAGAGCGCGCGGGTTGCCTCCCTGCTGGACGATGCCATCGTGGCAGTGATGCAGCTGTGACGCGTGGCTGCTGCCCAGAACCGACCCCAGGACCGCTGGTGACTCCCTGGACGCTGTCCCTGGTGTGGACCGCGATGGGGCCCCTTGTCCAGGGCCAATGGCCCGAGCCGTACAGCCTTGCCCGCGAGCACCGTCACAGGACCCTGAATGTGCTCGACGACGTGCTGGCGGGCCTCTACCTGGCGGTCGACAGCGACGGGAGACTGCGCTGGCTTGGCAAGGCCCACCGTAACGGCGGAGTCGGGGCACGTCTTCGCGAGCACCTGGCGCATCCGGAACGCGCCCGCGTCTACTCTGAACTCTTCGTCGTCGCCGCAGACCCCTTCGGCCCCTCCAAGGCGCTCACAGCCGCCGAGGGCAAGGCCGCAGACCTGCTCGCCCTCCGGGGTCGGATGGGATCGCGCACCTGGCCCTCAAGTGAGGGCTGGCTTACCCTCCTCACCTCGTACTCCGCGCCTGGGCTCGGTCAGCAGCGCAATACCGGCGCATCCCGTTGATGAGCTTCGCTCGCGGTCCTGGCACTTAAATCCTGCGATAGAGCGCAGATGACACCAGTGTCGTTCCTGTGCTTGGCTCTCAGCCATACGCTCCGAGCGCCAAGCACATGCGAATCAAGATCGGCTATTGTGCGAGCTGGGCATCCTTGATCAGTGGCTGTGCTGAGGAGCCTTGGCCCCTCCAGGGCACGGTTCGTATGCTTTCCGCTGCATCAGGCAGCGTCGGTGGGTACATGGAGACGCAGGTTCGGGATATACGCGGGATGATCTTGCATGATCCGAGCACCACATAAGCTGTTTCCCCAGTTCAGGGCGCCCGAACAGGCGGAGGAACTCCCACTCTCCTAATGCGAGCCCTCTTGTTAGGGTCAAGGACACCTGCGAGTCGAACGCTGAACCCGCGATCTATGAGGTGATCGTTGGTTGTAAGCCACCACCCGGCGCCGGTGATCCGGATACGCAGACTCGCGCTGTAACGGAGTGTGCATGGGCAGTGGCCTGCCGGAAAGAGATGCAGCGCGTTAGGGAGCGCGATCTTGTCCGTTCTTTTGCCTGCCATCATGTCCGGATCCGTGCCTGGCGGCAGGTATTTAGAGGGTGACACGGACCAGGTGGCTCGATGATCGGGCCACATCACCATGACACGACCCAAGCACATAACCCTTCGACGTCCGTTGTTCACCACGCCGATCAGGCCCAGCAGCCTCACCCGAAAAAGGCCGTGGCATACGCCGCCAGGAGGCTCGTCTGAGCTACCTCAACGCGATCAAGGACTTGCTGAGCACCTCAGATCAGGGGCCGTCACGAGTTGGGGCTTGTTCTTGCTTCTCCGCCGTGTGCCGCCATCCCCGAGCGCACAACCTCCCGCTTCACGGTGGCACCCTCGACGGGCTGCTCAGCAGCGTCACGGCGCCTCACAGCGTCGTGCGATAGGTGGCTCCCGTAGCGACGATCGAATCGGGCTTGAGTGCTGCCGCCGAGGTGGGTGTCGATACGCCGTGCCCGGCACGGCGCTCGGGGCAGTGGGCGATGGTGAGCATCACGCTCACCCGATTACCTGCACCGCTGCGGCCGTGCCGGGCGGGCTCACGTCAGTCGCGCATCCTTCTCGGCTTGGAGGCCGGCGAAGAGGCGTGGGCTGACGTTGACCGAGATCCAGCAACTGCCGGCTGTGGTCGACGTGGTCACTGCGGGACGGGCGCTCGGATTTGGACGCACTGATCGACCCCAACCCCGCCGCCGTGCTGGAGATGCCGCCCAAGACCCGGCCCAAGCCCCTGGTGTAGGACCGAGGATCGGGTCCGCGCCTGGCAGGACGACTCCGCGAACACCGACATCTGAAGAAGAAGCGCCGGGGCGGCAGGCGGGTGGACCCGATCGACGCCTACACCAGCACCCCACGCCCCTCCCCCGTCATGGTTTGGACGCCCGCCCAGACCCGGCTGTTCCTGGAAGAGGCCCAGCGGCATCGGCTGTTCGCCCTCTACCGGCTCATCGCCCTACGCGGACTGCGCCGCGGCGAGGCGTGCGGGCTCCGGTGGAAGGAGCTCGACCTGGACGCCCGCACCCTGACCGTGAACTGGCAACTGGTGCAACTGACCTGGCAGATCCGCGAAGGCCCCCCGAAAACCGACGCTTCCATACGGACCATCGCCCTGGACGCCGACACCGCCACGATGCTGCGCGCCCACCGGGCAACGACAACTACAGCAACGACTGGCCGCAGGGGAGGCGTGGGCCGACACCGGGTTTGTCTTCACTCAGCCCGACGGCAGCCGGCTCCATCCGCAACACGTCTCCGACCAATTCCTGTGGCTCGCTTGCCTGGCCGGTCTGCCGCCCATCCGGCTGCACGACCTGCGCCACGGCGCCGCCTCCCTCATGCTGGCAGCCGGGGTGGAGATGAAGGTGGTGCAGGAAACGCTCGGCCACACCTCCAGCGCCTTCACCGCCGACACCTACACCTCCGTCTACCCCCAGGTCGCCAGGCCCCGGCCGAGAAGACCGCCGCTCTGCTGTCCAGCGAAGAAGACCAGACCGCGGCAATCGAACCCGGCCCGCCAGCCGGACCGCGCTCCCCGAACCGGCCGGTAATCGCGCTGTCCCTGTTCAGGAGCTCTCGCTGCTCAGAGCAGATCTGCCCCAGGCAGATCGTGTCGACGCCGGTCCGGATCGCCTCACAAAATGGACGCATGAGCGAAGAATCGAAACTTCCGCTGTTCAACCCACGAATGAGACGCGAACTCTATGAGCAGCGTGTTCTCGTTCTCGACGGCCCTCTCGACGACGACAATGGGACACTGCTGACCACCCAGCTGATGGCACTCGCCACGCAGGATGCGTCGTCCGATATCGCCTTGTGGATTCATTCCCCAGGTGGCTCGGTCCCGTCGATGCTTGCGATCCGCGACATCATGCGCCTCATTCCCTGTGACGTATCGACCCTCGTCCTGGGTATCGCTTACAGTGCCGGGCAGTTCTTGCTGTCGTCGGGGGCCCGTGGGAAGCGCCGCGCTCTACCGCACTCACGAGTCCTGATGCACCAAGGCTCGGCGGGAATCGGTGGCACCGCGGTCGACATCGAACTGCAGGCCGGCGACCTTCGGCATACGCGCGACACGGTGCTCGGTCTGATTGCCGAGGACACAGGTCAGCCTGTCGAGCGCATATTCGAGGATTCTCTGCACGATCGTTGGTACACGGCACAGGAAGCACTGGACTACGGCTTCATCGACGCCATCGTGCAGAACTTCGACGAAATCGCGCCACAAAACCGCCCACGGCTCGGATTCGGCGTCACCCAAGGAGTCGGCCAGTGACCACATATACGATCCCGAACGTCATCGCCTCGAACCCTCGTGGCGAGCGGATCATGGATGTCTACTCGCACCTGCTCACCGAGCGGATCGTCTACCTGGGCACCGCAATCGACGCGGGCGTCGCAAATGCTCTCATCGCGCAGCTGATTTTTCTGGAATCAGACAACCCCGAGGCGGAGATCCAGTTCTATATCAACTGCGAAGGCGGAGACCCGAGCGCGATGCTCGCGATCTACGACACCATGCGCCATATCCGCCCGCGGGTTTCGACGACCTGTGTGGGACAGGCCGTCGCGGTAGGGGCCGTACTTCTCGCCGCGGGCGCCGAAGGCAAACGTGCCGCTCTCCCACACGCACGGATCATTCTGCACCAGCCGGCAGCCCAGGGGCGCGGAGCGATCCCCGATCTCATCTTGCAGGCCGACGAGGTCGTACGTGTCCGGGCGGACATCGAGCGCATACTTTCACGGCACACCGGCCAGACGATCGAGACCCTGCGCGCCGACACCGATCACGATCGCGTGTTCACCGCTACCGCGGCCTTGGAGTACGGGCTCCTCGATCAGATCATCGAGGAGCGTTCATAGGCCCGTGGACAATCCCGGCAAGCCGCGCTACGCGGCCAGAGCATACGCCGCCGAGCAGGTGGCACCTCTCGACGCGCCCTGCTGAGCAGGCCGCAAGCTCTCGGCAACGGCAAGGGTGAGATCGACCAGGGTCACATCCAGCGCCCCAGCGACCGCGGCGATCATTTCGCTCGACGGCTCCTTGACGCCTCGTTCGATCTCGGAGAGATATTGCGGCGAGACTCCGGCGCGGCTTGCCGTCTCGCTCAACTTCTCGCCCCGCTCATGGCGAAGCCCTCTCAAGCGCTCACCGAGCACCTGCCGCCACAGCGGCTCGCGAGCCGGAGACGGCTCGGGGGCGGTCCGATTGATCGCTGGACGCGACGGCAGGGATGAGGCCATACCTCACCATAGGTCGATGGCGCGTTCGAGTTCTGCCGGCTTCGCGCAGAGCAGAACCGTCTCCGCTTACCCTTGCCCAGCCTCAGGCCATTCGCGCGCTCACCGAGCGGTCGTCGCGGCGGCGACCACTCGGTGAAGCCGAAGACCAGCCACGTGAGCACCGCTTGCGCAGGTGGTGTTCCTTCATGATGAGGATCCGGTCGAGTCCTGCCGGAGCTGAGCCGCCGAACGCAGCAAACCCAGATCAAACCCTGTGACCCACTGTTCGGCTCCCACAGTCCAGAACAGTCGTGGATCTTTGAGATGCTGCGGCAGCACGCATCGCCGGGACGGGCGCTTTGCTGCTCGCCATCGCCGAATATGTCCTGGTACGCCAGCACCGGCCGGCTGACGTGCGGGTGCGCGCAGGCGGGGTCCTGGCACGAGATCACGTGGACGGCGCCGGTCCTGCTGTCCATCCGCGCGAGCACCGGACGGTCGCCGGCGCCGACCGCGACGGACAGGGTCTGCGGCTCGGAACGGTAACCTCCCGAGGGGACCCGCGCCACCTCCCGGGTCACCGGGCGTGAACAGCCGGGGTCCTCGCAGGAGACCAAGGAGATCACGTCGTCGTACTGCCTGTCCCCTCGATCGATCTCCACCTGGTCGGCGATGGCGACGACCAGCCCGCCGCCGGGGCGGACGGATAGAGCCTGGGACAGGCCGCGGGGCAAGTCATGCCGCGGGATGAGTGGACTGCCCTCCCTTGGCAGGAGTGCACCCCTCCTGGTCACAGATCAGCAGCCCGAGACTCTCCCAGGAGTGCCACTTGGCGCGGTGCCACGTCCCACGAGGTCAGCACCATTCGGCCGTCCGGCAGCGCCGCCCCGACAGCGTCGACACCGAGGTCCTGGTCCACGCCCGCCTCGGCGAAGCGCAGGCGGGCCCGGCGACAGGTGTGGTCGGAGCACGCGAATATCGCGGACGGCTTCTGGAATCCGCGCCGTAGACCAGCGCGACCATCCCCGTGCCCAGCCCCAGGTACAGGCGCGCAGGCCTCCCCTGCCGAGCTTGGGGGCTCCGACGCCGTCGCCGAACGAGTCACGCCACGCGGCGGTGACGTCCGTCTCGCTGGTCTCCAGCCAGCCGAACGGGTTGACCGTCGCGACGCCGCCGTACACGAGGCCGGGCAGCACCAGCGCGGGCAGCACGAACGGGAACCGGAGCTGGCGGCGGCGGCCCGCCGCGGGCAGGCCCGCCAGGATCCGGTCGAACTCCTCGGCCGAGACCGGGTCCGGCCGCGGTGCCAGCCGGTGCAGGAACTGGCGGGTGACCACGCTCGCCTGGAAGGTCGTGCCGGCCAGGGCCAGTACGCCGCCCGCCAGGCCCGAGGCGTACATGAAGGTTGGGCCGTGCAGCCCTGCCACGGCCGCGTCCAGGGCTTGGAAGACGGCGCCCGGGATGACGTACACGCCGCAGGCGAGGGTGAACGCGCTGGACGGCCCGTGCCCGATCACCAGGTCGTAGCCGCGTCCGACGGCGGCCGGTGCAGAGCGGCCCTCCAGCACGATGGCGGGCACGGCCAGCAGCGCCGGCATGGTGAACAGCGCCAGCCCTGCGAACACGAACACCGCCGGGACCAGGCTCCCGGTCACCAGCAGCGCCCCGAATCCGGCCGCTGCCACCAGGGCGTACACGGGCACCGCCAGCAACACCAACAGCAACATGGAGGGCAGCCGCCGCAGGGCCACCCGCAGCGCCCTGCGCGCGCGTATGGGCGGCCCGCCCGCCTGCAGCCCCGCCGCGATCACCACGGTCGCGGGGAACACCACCGCCTGCGCCACGGTGAACACCACCAGCACCGCTCTAGACGAGCTGGTGGCGCGGCTCGGCCCCGTAGACCTCCAGCTCGTCGTTCCGCACCACGGCCGAGCCGCTGAGCAGCGGCAGCAGCGCCGACGCGGCGATCAGGGCCAGCGGCAGGAACACCACCGCGGCCTCGTCACCAGCGGCACCAGGTGCCTTGCAGCGGTCAGGTAGGCGCGCACGACGACGAGCGGGCGCCGCAGCCGCGCCCCGGCATCCAGGGCATCCAGGGTGTCCACGGGTCGTCACTGTCACAGCCCTGGTGATCGTTCGCTGCTCTCCGGCGGAAAAGGGTCTGCCGGGTCGCGGTCCTGCGCCCGCGGAGGCCGACAGAATCGTACGCTCCTGGTACGTCCCACGGCAGCATGGTCACATGCGGTATCGACGCTCGGGACGGCGGATGGCTGTGCTCGAATCACGATTTCACTGGTCTGCCACAGCGTCCTCGAGGGGCCCGACTTCTACAAGAGCACCCGCATCTGAAGAGCGGGACCGCCTTGGAAGACCCCCGCCCGGAGTACCGCTTCCACCAGTGCAAACACCCGCCCAGCGATAGACAATGGAAGGTCCTTGCTGAGGAGCAAATGCAGGCAGAACAATAATCACATTTGGCCCGTTGATAGCGAAACCGGACACTGTTCGACTCGAGCTCTCCTAAAGCGGGTGCCGCAGGTTCGAATCCTGCCGAGGGCACGCGTCTGACCAGGCGTTTTGGCCCCTGACCTGCGGTTTCACGGCCGCAGGTCATTTGCTTTGTGGACCTTCATAGGCAGCCGAGAGCGCCCGAACGCAGCCGTAGGACCATGATCCGGGGACATAGTCGGAATGATCTTGGCGGCGTTTTCCCAGGTCAGACACCGATTCGGAGGCCGTCTTGGTGTCTAACCATCCCCACGGGTGCCACGGGCTGCGGATGTGGAACCGTCACGGCGACCATCCACAACTCGAAATGCCCGAAACTACCGACATCGAATGCAGCGCCGCGTCAAGATCGTCACCGGTTGCGCTTGGGCAGAGATCAGCCGGATCACGCGATCCCTTCGCGGTAGGACTACCTGGACCGGCACTCACCGGGCCCCTTTCCCAGGAGCCGATGCGCATCGACGAAGCGGGGCCAGGTCGATAGCTGGCTGGAGACCGCGTTCGTGCCGGGCAGGTTGGAGCGCACGATCGCGGCGATGGCCGAGCAGGCAATCGACTGACCGACGTTACGAGCTGGAGGGTTGAATCCCGACGAAGTAGCGCCGGTGAACCGTGGTTTCGAACCAGTTGACGTCCAGCCGGTGCCCTGCCAACGTGAACGCGAGTTCCAGGAAGGCCCCCTGCCGTTCGTCATAAGGATGCGGCGGGAACAGCGGCAGGTCCTCCAGATGGTCGTCGAGACCGTGGAGATCCTCACCTCCGGCGAATCGAAGGCCGCCGCTGTCGACCACGGTCAGGACCCGACCGTCGACCGCCCGCCGAAGGCTAAGCCGCGTGTTCAGGTTGGCGAACAGGTTGAGGACCTCGACCCCATCGGCTGAGATCTGCTCGATCTTCACCTTGCCATGCCAGCCCAGAGCCTCCATCACGACGAAGCGGTCACCCGCGTGTCCACACACGATCATGTGCGGCGCATAGCCATGCAATGGACTCGCCGAGATGCCTCGCCTACTGCCACAGGACGCGATCATTCATAGCCTACTCTGTTACGGCTCATCACAGAATAGGCCGACAAAAGTCGAAGCCCACTCCACCGACAAGCCGCCAGCTAGAAACGAACGAGTCAGAAATATATCGGATTGCCCCTCCTCCACCAGCCTCTCAAGAACTTCGAGCTTCGTCTGAGCCCGCTTTCTGTCCTCATCATTACTTCGCGCCGAGATAGTACGCCACGCTTTCAACAGGACACGTTCGGCAGACGGGACCACAATGTACTCCGGCCCCACGGGAAGGCGCTGCAAGCGGAGATCGATACCTCCTCGGAAATCTACATCACGCAGCCGTGCAGCAGAGAAGTCATTTCCTATAAAAGCGTTGCGCTCTCTTAGTGCAAAGCCAAAACTGGGGCGTGCTGTGAATATAACCGCAGCTAGATCGCCACTGAAACGACAGTCAGTAAACTGCGAGTCGATGAAGCGGTAATCCTTGATCACTACGCCGAGAAATGAACAGCGTACGAAGTTTGCCCTGCCTGCACCACCGCCTTTGATAGACATATGGTCGAAGGTGCACTCCACGTAGGTCGTCGGCTCCGCCCCACTACCAAATGTGGGTGGACCTACAGGCCGGATTCCACTGAAATCGCAACGCGTTAGTGTACTTCCTACACCGATATCGAGATAGCGAGGACGCGCTCCAGAGAAATCAGCGCCTTCGAGGGTTACTGCATGCAAGATCAGCTCATCGTTCACAAGCATAGTCGATCACTACCTAGTCATCAATCTCGATGTCCGAGCTTCAAGCGATAGGCCGAGCTCATAGCAGTCTAGCTCCTACTTTCTAGATGTACCACCACCTCTGGATATTCTTTGAAGAACCGTATTGTTGGGGAATTTATTTAGAAGCACATATCCAGCCCTCATGTAAGCTCCTTTTCTGGTCAACTTGTGCCTAAAATAGCTAGAAATTGTGCTGAGTTCAATATTGAATCCAGTTGCCCTATGAAGAAAATCAGGATTGCCGCCTCCCTTGGGAGCGGTTCGACGATATTCGTACTCGCCGGGGTGTTTCACTTGCAAGTTAGCCCATACGGCTTCATGAAATGCTCGCCCGAGAACCTGGTAGGCCCTACAGAAATGCTCATTTTTTATGTGATTACGGATCCATTCAAAGATGGCGTTGGCCAGTTCTTCTCGGTTTTCCAGATTTCGGCACCGAGGAGTTCGAGCTGCATCGTTCCCGAGCACGATTACCATCATCGCATTGACGTAGCAATCGCCCACTGTTCCCATGGATCCGAGCAGGCGCGCATCTCGCAGCCGCTTGCCAAAGGCCCATGATGTATATTGCGTGCCGTGATCGGATTGCAGAATGGTCGAGCGGGCGTCCGGCTTCCGCCGGGCCACGGCCATCGCTAATGCGTTCACCACGAGATCCTGTCGTACGTCGATGGACCAGCCGATGACGCGTCGTGAATAGGCGTCCATGACGGCGGCGCAGTACACCTTTCCTTCGCCGGTGGGATGCTCGGAGATGTCGGTCAGCCAGAGCCGATCGGGCGCCTCGACGTCGAAGCGGCGCTGCACCAGGTCTCCTCGGTGGCCTGGTTGACCAGGTTGCGGCGGCCCTAACGCCGGTAGACACCCTGCAGGCCAGCCGCGCGCATGAGCCGCTCTACGCGCTTGCGGTTGACCTTCTCGCCCAGCCCGAGCGCGAGCTCGGCGTGCACCCGCGGCGAGCCGTAACTGCCGCGCGAGTCGGCATGTATCTGCCGGACCCTTTTGGTGAGTTCCTTATTACGGAGTTCACGCGGTGGCTCTGGCCGGCCGAGCCACTCGTAATATCCCGAGGTCGACACTTGGAGCACTCGCAGGCCACCGCGACCGGAATACGGTCGTCGGCGAGTTCACGGACCAGCGAGTGCATTACTTTGGGAGGACGTTCTCGGGCGAAGTACGCCGCCGCCCGCTTGAGGATGTCGTTCTCCATCTCCAGCTGCTTATTGCGGCGGCGCAGCTCGGCGAGTTCCTTCTTCTCCGCGCTGGCCAGCCGGTCACCGGTGCCGGCGTTTTCATCGGCGTCGGCTTGTCGCAGCCAGTTCTGCAGACACGACCGGCTGACGCCCAGGTTCTTGGCGAGTTGGAGGAGCGGTTTGTCACCTTGGCGCGCGAGCTCGACCGCGCGACGCCGGAACTCCGGAGGGTGTGGCGAGGGCATGAAGGACGTCCTTGCTGATGATCAAGGGTGACCTCAGGTCAAGTGTCCGGAGAACGGGGGGAAGCTCATGTGGTGATTGATGCGGATCTCGCCCGTCGGGTTCGTGACCGTTCCGGTTGAGTGGCCGGTCGTGTTGCGCTAGGGGCGAGACCGAGGAGCACTTTGACAAGTACCAGTTCGAGGCCGATCCGGCGCTTCTGGATGAGTTGGCGTCAGGGATGGTTCACTGGTGCCCGAGGGGACCGAGGTGTTGGCCGGCCTGGAGATGGGCGGCATCGCGGTGGTCACGGCGCTGGGGCGGCGCACTGGCTGGCCCTGCGCGTTTGTGCGCAAGACAGCGAAGTCCTGTGGCACTGCCCGGCTGGCCGAGGGCGCCGACGTCAAGGGACCGGGCGTCCTGGTCGTTGAGGACAGGGCTGACTGATCTCGCGACGTCACCCGTGGTTGTCTTCAACGGGTCAGGGGGTGACGCCGGCTGACTTCAGGACGGTGGCGAGGTGGTGGATGCCTTCTTCGATGTGGTGGGGCGTGAGTCTGCTGTAGCCCATCACGAGGGCCGGGTGTTGGGCCGGCGCCGGGCTGGACCGGTAGCGGTCAAGGGGCTGTATGAGGATGCCGTGCCGGGCGGCGGTGGCGGCGAGGTGGGTCGCGTCCATGCTGTCGGCCAACTTGACCAGGACATGCAGGCCCGCGGAGATGCCGGTCGCATGGTAGGCGGGCCAGTGCCGGCACAGGGCCGCGATGAGCGCGTCGCGTCGCTGGCGGTAGTTGCGACGGGTGCGCCGCAGGTGCCGGTCGAGGTCGCCGCGCTGGATGAACTCGGCGACGGTGGCCTGGATGATCGAGGTGGTGAACCGGTCGCTGCGCGCGCGGGCGGCGACCACCTCCTCGCGTAGCGCCGGGGGAACGATCAGCCAGCCGAGCCGCAGCCCGGGGGCCAGGCTCTTGGACAGGCTACCGGCGTGGACGACATGATCGGGCGCGACCCCTTGGAGGGCGCCGACGGGTTGGCGGTCGTAGCGGTATTCGGCGTCGTAGTCGTCCTCGATGACGTACGAGCCGCTGGTGCGGGCCCAGTCGAGCAGGCTGATCCGCCGGCTGGCCGAGAGCACCACACCGGTCGGGTACTGGTGGGCGGGTGTGACGAGCACCGCGCCCGCCCCTGACGCGGTCAGCCGGTCCACTCGCAGGCCCTCGTCGTCGACCTCGATGGGGTGGCAGCTGGCGCCGGCCCATTCGATCTGCTCCCGCCAGTTGGGGTGGCCGGGATTCTCAACGGCGATGCCCCGCTTGGCGAGCACCCGGGCCAGCAGGCTCAACCCGTGCGAGAAGCCGTTGCACACCACGATGTCGTCCGGTTCGCAGGACACACCGCGGACCCTGCCCAGGTAGTCGGCCAGCGTCTCGCGCAGCGCCGGGAGACCGGCCGGGTCGCTGTAGCCGAGTGATTGCTCGGGTAGGGACCGCATCGTCGTGCGGGTCGCGCGGGCCCAGGCCGCGTGCGGGAACAGGGCGACGTCCGGGGCTCCGGGCCGGAAGTCGTAGCGGGCGGAGGGCGGCGGCGGGCGGCGGCGCTGTGGTTCCTCGGGCGTGGTGATCGCGTTGACGACGGTGCCCCAGCCCTGTCGGGAGCTCAGGTAGCCCTCGGCGGTGAGCTGGTGATAGGCCGCGATGACGACACCGCGGGTGATCTGGAGGTCCGCGGCCAGCGCCCGGGAGGACGGCAGCCGGACGCCAGGGCGCAGCCGGCCCGCCCTGATGGCGTCACGCAGGCTCCGCTCCAGTTGGGCGCGCAGGCCACGGGGACGGGAGCGGTCGATCTCCACGAACAACTCAGGCGAACTGGTACTCATAACTCGTTCAGAATTGGGTCTCTTATCAGCGCCACTCTATCCATACCGTGGGGCCATGGCACGGCATGCGTATTCAGCGTCCTCAAGGGCGCCGCGGCACGAAGAGGTGTTCGCACCCAGCGACAGCGGCGACTCCCTCAACGACGCGACCGGCACCCGTCAACGGCTTCGCCCTCACCCGGCGACGTCCACCGGGTCGCCACCAGCGGCGACCGCACCGCCATCCCGATCCACGGGTACGGGACGGATCTGTCCCGCCTGGGATCCAGCTCGCTGCGCCACTACGACCATCCGGTAAGGCCGTGATCACCCGGAGGCCGCACCACCGCGGCAGCCAGAGGCCAACCATCCACAAGCAGATCGCAGGAGATGACCGATGAACAACACCGAGCCGCCGCCCGCGACCGGAATAGTGCTCTGGGGCTTCACGATGACCCTCAACGGGTTCGTGGCCGGACCACGCCACGAGATGGACTGGATGACCGGTTTCTCCGCCCGACCGGGCGTGATCGACGAGTTGATCGAGTCCACCGGCGCCGTGCTGGCAGGCCGTGACGGCTTCGACAGCGCCATCGGCGACTCACGGCCCTGGGGTGGGGCATGGGAAGGGCCGATCTTCGTCCTGACCCACCATCCCGAGGACGCGCCGCCCACCCCGGACATCACGTTCCTGTCCTGCCCAGTTCAGGAGGCGGTCCAAATCGGACTGGAGGCAGCAGCAGGCAAGAATCTCGCGGTGTTCTCGCCGAACATCGGCACCCAGCTCCTGGAGCTGGGGCTGATCGACGAGATCGACATCCACATCGCACCGGTTCTGCTCGGCGAGGGGATTCGGCTCTACCACAACCCCGGCAGAACACCGGTCCGCCTCCACCGGCTCGACAGTGACGATCCCACCCTGGCCGCCCGGGTCCGGTACCGACCCACCACAACGGCGAACATCCCCGGACCAGCTGGGTAACTGAGCGATAGCAGTTGACGGCAGGGCGTTTCGCACCGCGACGGAACAGTCCGCCGAACGCCTGCTCACCGCTTCCAGCCAGAATCTCCGAGCAGTGGTTAACGACCGCGACGAACAGCGACTTCGTGTCGGGAAAAGCCGGTAGAGGTACGCCTGAGAGATCCCGGCAGCCTTGGCGACCTCGACCTCGGTCGTGGAGGTGCCGTAGTAGCCGCCTGCAGCGAAGGGTGCAGCTCTTCTTAAGTGAGTCTCTGACCTGGGCCTTTGCAGACACGACTGTTTGATCCGGGAACCGCCTTTTACTGTGAGTACAGAGGTGTGAGGTGGTGGTGACGGTGGGCTCGTTACTCGAGGAACTGGCGCTGCGTGAAGCTGTGGCCCGGCAGCGGATCGAGGGAGATCCGCGAGCAGATCGCCGCGCTGACGTCACGACTGGAGGACGAGCAGGACCGGTTGTCACGGCTGACGATCGCGCGGGAGACCGTCGAGAAGATCCTGGGCGAGGCGGCACGGCTACTCGATGAGCCCGAAGGGCAGGCCGAGGTCGCCGATACGGCCGGCACCGTCAACGCGGCGCCGCCACGGCCGCTGGTGCTCGGCGTGGTGACGGTGCCGCCATGGCAGCCTGGCATGGACGCGGCGGTGCTGCCGCGCGCGTACCGGGATGCGGTGGAGATCATGGCCGATGCCGGGCGGGCGATACGGGCCGGGCAGATCGCGGTGGCGATGGGACTACCGGATGAGGCCGCCAAGCGGGAAGGGCTGCGGTCCAAGCTGAAGCGGCTGGTGGAACGCGGCTGGGCGAAGGAAGAAGGGCCGGGATTGTTCACGGTGACCGAGCCGGTGGCCCGCGAGGTGGCCCGGCAGGATGGCGCAGGGTCACGGGACGGCATCGCGTCGTCACCGGGCGGGTGATTGTGGCGGGGCCCTCCCGCCGTCAGGTTCGAAGGTGCCAACCAAACCGTTCCCGACGAAGGAAGAGCCCGTGCAGGCACCGTACGACACCGAACTCACCGCTGACGTCTTTGCCGAGGCGAAGAACACCTTCAACTGTCTCGTCGGACACCTCACCGATGCGGCGACCGGGACACTCACCCATGACCGGCTGGAGGAGACGATCGTCGAGCGGGGGCGTGAGCTGCAGCGCCTGCTGCTGCAGGCGCACCTTGACCTGCGAGCGCTGCGCGAGCGGCGGCAGGTGCACGGCGCCCGCCGGGACGGGACGGCCGCAGGGGTGATCGGGGCCGACGGGGTGCCGCGGCGGCGGGTGGAGATCGGGCATCGGCGGCTGCTGGCCACGCTCGTCGGGACGGTGACCGTGGCTCGGTGCGCGTGGCGCGCTCTGGGGGTGCGCAACGTGTATCCGGCGGACGCGGCGTTGTCGTTGCCGGTGGTGCGGCACTCGGCCGGGCTGGCCAAGCTCGCGGTCATCGAGACGGTGCGCGGCTCGTTCGACGCCGCTCTGGCGGCGCTCACGGCGCGCTGCGGCCAGGTGATCGGTAAGCGGCAGATCGAGCAGGTGGTGGCCCGGGCCGCGGCCGATGTCGATGCGTTCTACGCCGCGCGGCTCCCGGTGCCGTGCACGGCGTCCACGGTGCTGGTGCTCAGCGTGGACGGCAAGGGGATCGCCATGCGTCCCGAGGCGCTGCGGCCCGCGACGGCGAAGGCCGCCGCCCGCGCCCGGGCCACGTTCCGGACGCGGCTGGCGTCCGGGGAGAAACCGGCGCGCAAGCGGATGGCGACGCTGGGCGTGGTCTATGACGCCGAACCGGCGCCGCGGCGGCCGCATGATGTGATCGCCGTGCCGGGCGGGCGAGCCGGCCGGCGCAGGCCGCGGCCCCGGCCACGCGCGTTGCGCAAGTGGCTGTGCGGCTCGGTCATCACCGGCCCCGGCGCAATGATCGTCAAGGTCTTCGACCATGCCGAGGCCCGTGACCCCGGACGTGTCCGTCCCTGGGTCGTGCTCGTCGACGGGGCCCGCCACCAACTCGATCTGATCACCTGCGAAGCGGCCCGGCACGGCATCCGCGTCCACATCGTGATCGATTTCGTGCACGTGCTGGAGAAGTTGTGGGCTGCCGCGTGGAGCCTGCCTCCGCCCGCGGCGCCGGCCGCGGAGGACTGGGTCGCCGGCCACGCCGTGGCCCTGCTGGCCGGGCACACCGGCCAGGTCATCACCACGCTGACCGCGCAGGCCGCCACAGCCGGCGTCCAGCGCCGTGACGGCATCGACGCGTGCATCCGCTACCTGTCCAACAACGCCGGGCATCTGCGCTATGACCAGGCGCTGGAGGCGGGATGGCCGATCGAGACCGGGGTGGTTGAGGGCGCGTGCCGCCATCTGATCGCCGACAGGTTCGACCTAGCTGGGGCCCGGTGGGGGCTGGCCGGGGCCGAGGCGGTGCTGAAGCTCCGCGCGCTGACCGCCAACGGTCATCTGGAAGAGTGCTGGACTTTCCATCTCGCCCGGCAACACGAGCGCGTCCATCAGACCGGTTACCAGGACGGATACGCCCTTACGGCTTGATCACTTCAGTGTCGGGTAGCGGCGGCACGTTGCCGTGCCGCCGCCCCCTCAGAACCGGGCAAGCGGGCTTTCCCCGCACCACGGCTCAAGCAAGCCCCGAGGGCTCGGCGGGTGAGAATGTGGCCGGTCTCCT